>JANXAQ010000034.1 GCA_025062105.1 Thermoguttaceae bacterium | reverse complement strand
CGCCTTCGACCCTTTGATTTCTTCTGGGTGCTCTGGCAGGCCAGAGCAAAAACCCCTTGGAAAACATCTCCGGAAGGTTTTCGGGTAGAAGAAAGATGCTTTTTCTAAGTTCTTATACATTAAGGAGTTACAGATAAGTATTATCAGTTCACTAAACTTTGAACTACTTTTTCCTGGCCAGCCGGGCTCTAATACTCTGGTTGACTGGAGTGCCGGGATCTATTTCCAGAGCATGATGGCTAGTCCGATTGATTTGGAAGCAGTGCGGCAGACCGGGCAGGCCCGTTCGATCAACCGGCATAAATATAGGAACCTCTGAATAATCCTGAACATATAGTGAACTTCATGAACCGGCCATTCTTTAGCCGTTCGGTTGTTCTCTCTGCACACCGAGGGTCCTGCAAACTAATACAACTAGTTCTGATAGAGGGCGAACCGGCCAAAATGGTATAAAAATATCCCCTTTGAATTATGGAGAGGTTGGTAAAGATATTCTATCCGCCTGGAATGTTATACAAAATGTAACATCGTAATACTTCAGCCGGACGGCGAAGTCGCCCGCCTCATTCCTGGAAAAGCAGAGTTTTTCTTTGTATCGGCAGCCACTACCGGTCATGCGGAAATGAGAAGTGAAGGATCCACGGAACGAAAATAACCGGCTTTCTAATCGGCCATGGATATTTCATAAATTGGTGAAATGATCAAGGAGCCGGGCTATTCAGGCCGGGGAAGGCGTAGGATTCGGGCTTTTGCTGGTTTGGAGTTTTCGGTGCGCCGGCCTCGGCTTTAGCGAGGCTGGCCCCTGCCGTTTCCTAGGAATGGGGGAAGGAGTTCCCGCTAGTTTGGCGGTTGCCCAAGCATTGGCCTGCTTTTATCTAGGATGTGGAGACACCTCTAGGATGTGGCGACAATATGCCAGTCCGGTGAGGGATACTCTTTCGGAAGCTTTCGACGGAGGTAGGAGAGGGTAGCTAGGAGAAGCGAGGCTGAGGCTGATGAAGTTATGTGCGTCATCTCGTTGCTATCAAGACGGCCTTAGGTTCAGTGCCGTTGAGTCGAGGCGGACGCCCGAGTTATAATGGCAAGCAGAAGGTGGTAACAATCCTAAGTAGATTCGTTCGCAGGAAGCAAGTAGGACACTAAACGTGCAGTCTCCGGAGCAGGCAAACCAGAAGCAGGCAGGTGTCTGGAATGCGACCCGGTCTGCAGAACGGAAGATCCGGGTGGGTTTGGTGGGATTGGGGTCGGCATGGGAGCAACGGTATCGGCCGGCTTTGCGTAGCTTGGCGGATCGGTTTGAGGTTCGGGCGGTTTGTGAGCAGGTTCGATGTCGGGCCGAGCAGGCTGCCGCGCAACTAGGGGCCGATGTAGTGGATGGGTTCCGAAGTTTAATCGCCCGGGAAGATGTGGAAGCCATTCTGATGTTGGCGCCGCAATGGTATGGCCCGCTGCCGATCTTTGCCGCCTGTGAAATGGGCAAGGCTGTCTATTGTGCTACTGGCTTGGAATTAGATCTGCAGCAAGCCGAACAGATCGCGCGGCGAGTTCGGCAGGCGGGGATTCCGTTTATGGCGGAGCTGGCTCGGCGGCATGCGCCGGCCACAGTTCGACTCAAGGAGCTAATAGCAACCCGGCTGGGGCGCCCGCAGCTAGTGTTTTGCCATCTTCGAGGACCCCGCACCGATCCTACCACCCTGCAATCCAATGGGTTAGGAAGCTGCCCGGCCGAAGGAGAACTGGTGGAATTGGTGGATTGGTGTTGCTACCTAGTGGGTCAGGAACCGACGTATGTAACAGGTCTAGTACACGCTTACCCCTCCCAGAGAGAACAAGAGGATTATGTGCTGATCTGTTTGGATTTTTCTCGGCCTGATGAACCTAGCGTCGGGCCGTTGGCCCAGATCAACTACGGCCGATATATTCCAGCCGGTTGGGAAGAGGTGATCAGCTATCGGCGTCCCGCGGCCTTGCAAATCAAGTGCGAGCAGGGGATAGTATTTTTGGATCTACCAGCCACGGTGGTGTGGTTTGATGAGGCAGGCCGACATCTGGAATCTCTAGGAGACGAACGCCCTGTGGGTGAACGACTCCTGAGCCAATTCTACCGACTCCTGCTCAGCCCGGTCGTTGCAAGTCAGGATCTGGATGCTCTCTTCCGGGCGCTTTATATTGTCCACCAAGCCCGGCGCAGCCACAGCCTAGGGCAACGGATCCGTTTGGATTGGCCACAAGCTCAGCCAGAAAGCTGATCGCAGCCGAAGGGAGAACTCGCCTTTGTCATCCCCCGAAACTGCTAGCTGGCGTTTTGCCATGTTTGCCTCCTGTCATTTTGGCCTCCTGTGGAAAAGAGAAGGCATTAACGGTCTGAAATGATTGGGGTTAGGAAATGGAGTGCCCCAAAGGATGATCCGCCCTAACTCATGGAGCCAAAGGCAGTTAGTCATTCTGCCAAGAGACCAGTGTCTTCGCTCCGCTGAAATATTACGGGACGCTCTGCAAAATCCTGAACATATAGTGACCTATGTAAACCTTTGATTCCCTAGCCGGTCGATTCTCCTACCTGATGTTGTGTTAGAGGGAAGACCAGACAAATGGGCTAAAAATCTCCTTTTGAATTATCCAGAGGTTCCTACGGTGATTTTATCTTCGGGTGGGGGCTTTTGTTGGCCGGCGGGTGGGAGACTTTTTTGATGGGCAGGCTCCTTTTCCGCCGGAGGAGGCGGTTGGCGGTCGGCATCGGACTGCTGTGGACCTTCAGGGGCTTTGTCGGAAGGTTTTTGTTGGTCAGAGGCGGATTCCTGGGGCGAAGGTGTTTCTAAAGGCTGATTAGATTCTTTTGCTGAGTGTTTTGGCTCGGCTTTTTCGATAGGCTTTTCCGCAGAGGTCGGCTTTTCCGGCGGCTCCTTGACTTTAGGCTTTTCGGACGGTGGTTTTTCTAGCGAGGCCGAGGGTTTTTCCAAATCTGGTTTTTCAGGAGTTTTTTCTTTCGGCTTTTCTAAGGATGGAGGTTTTTCCCCGGTTTGGGGCGTAGGAGGTTTGTCTGGAGGCGGGGTAGGCTTTTGTGCTGGCGTGGGTTTTTCTTTCGGCTCCAGTGTTTTCTCCTCCGGTGATTGGGGCTTTGTTGGTGGCATAGGTTTTTCTTTAGCCACCGGCTTTTCTTCAGGAATTTCTTTTTCTTGCCGTTTGCCTTTAGGGGGTATCTGTTCTTCTGGAGGTTTGGGCTTTTGCTCTGGTGCCGGAGGCTTTTCGACTTCTGGGAGAGAGCGGATGCGTGCTTGGATGCCAAACTCATGGACCAATCGGCCGCCCAATTCGCTGGTATTAAGTAACCCTAACCCAGCTATTGCCAGAAGAATCAAGAAGACCAAATTCATGAAAAACAGCCAGACCGGATTGTCAAACGGGCGAACTGCGATGCTCAACAAAAACAACACTAAATAAATGACAAACAGGGCACCATACAGGGGCAATAGACTAGAAGCCAGTTGCTGGTGTTTTTCTAGGACCTGGAGGGCCTCTGGAGAGAGTTTTACAGAACTTTGCTGCAGATAATCCCTGGCTGCCAGGCCGGTGGATTCGGCCGCCGACAGCGTCAGCAATCCAACTGCCCAAAGTATTAAAGCCGAAAAACTCATCCATCGCCCCCATCGGAAAAGAAGCATAGCCAAAAAGATAAATATAGGAATGGTCAACAATAGGGCGATGGGAAAATGCACTATAGCCGGATGAAAGCCATCCCACCCCGGCGGCCAGGTGGGCAATCGCAGCCAACTGGCCGGTTCCCGCAATAGCGGCATCATGATTGGACCTCCTTCCAGAAACATGGAATCATAGGAAACGTTTCCTGTAACAGTTCAGCCGAGTGGGAGGAATAGACTTCTTGGTCCAAAGCCTTCTTAGGTGTCATTTCCCCGCCAGCGAAACCTAAAAATTCCCCTCCCTATTGCGGTAAACGCACTAAACTAAGAGAGTGAAGGTAAGGGGGCTGGATTCGACAGCTTTCGGTCCCGAAGACAAGGACGGCTTTCCCATTCGGCTGAGGTGTTCCCGTTTCTTGAGTCCTGCGGCTAGTGACTCGGCCAAACAGGTTCCAGCGATCTCCAGTTTGTACAGTAAAATATACCTTCCTGATAAAAAACTGCCATAACGCTGAGGGCCGAGGTGTGGATAATTTTTGTAGTCCGTTTCGGCGGGATGGAAAAGATAGCTAGTGCTGATTTTCCATCCATTTCCTCTCTCTGGCATCTCCAGAAACAAGAAGCGCACTGTATTCCAGAACCAGGTGTTATGACCGTCTGGGAGGGGTTTAAGTCTGCGTATCCGGAAGTAAAAAGGCCAGGAGTTGTGCAAAGCTGGATTTGCAGGGCTTGGGTTTGTATGGCCTATAGGATCATAGGATCTATTTTGCCCCATTGAGCCAAGGAATTTCAAGCCGCACTCGGCGGCCATTGGGGTAAGGGGGATCTTTTTGCTTTTGGGAACGGAGGAAGTGGGTGTTTAAGGTTGGGGAGTTTTTGGCCGGGAAGAGCTTCTCTGCCTTTGGGGGCTATGCGCAAGGTGAGGCTAATCTCGGCATAGGCGTAGTCCGTATCGGCGGGCTGCGGCCACGGCCTGCCGATATTCCTCCGGCCTGATCCGGCGTGCCAATTCCGGATAGTGCCAGGCTCGACCTTCCGGATGATATTGTGCCATCACATTGACGAAGGTATTCGGAGAGATCTCTTCGGCCAAAAACCGCATCACTTGTTCTGTATCCTCCGAGGCACCGGGCATGACGAGATGGCGGACTAGCAGTCCCCGGCGGGCAAGTCCTTGTTCATCTATTTCCAGATCACCCACTTGCCGGTACATTTCCCGCACAGCGGCCCGAACCACCTCTGGATAATCCGGCGCTGCTGTCCATCGATGTGCCAATTGGGGATCTAAAAATTTGACGTCCGGCATATAAATGTCAATAACGCCATCCAAAAGCCGAAGCGTCTCTACCAGGTCGTAGCCGCCGGTATTATATACCAGAGGAAGTCGAAGGCCGCCTTCAGCAGCCAGTACCAGGGCCTCCAAGATCTGGGGGACCACATGGCTTGGCGTAACAAAATTGATGTTGTGGCAACCGGCCCTTTGCAGCCAGAGCATCATACGGGCTAATTGATCCGCCTGTACTGGTTGGCCCTCCCCCTGCCAACTGATGTCCCAATTTTGACAAAACACACATCGCAAGTTGCAATGAGTAAAGAAGATGGTTCCCGAACCGCCCCAACCGCGTAGACACGGTTCTTCCCCGTGATGGGGGAAGAAGCTGGAGACTAAGGCCCTGCGGCCGGTTCGGCAAAAGGGACGGCGCTGGACAGGGGATGGGGCGTTTGGTTGGTTCTCCTGGGTTCCTGCTGCAGACGGTGGGTTCAGTGTATTGGGGTGAGGAGATTCTTTGGAATCCTCTGCGGGTGCTTCGGTCAGCCGATGGCTATCCCCCCATTCGGTGGGAGGTGTGTGTGGATAGGTGTCTTGCTGGCTGTGGATATCTGTCAGAGAGTCGGGATAGGCTAGCCGATTGGCATGGCATCGACGCCCGCACATGGCGCAATTAGCCAATTGAGCAAGGGCCAACTCGGCACGCCGCTGAAGTTCCCCTGACTTCCAAAGCTCTAAATACGCTGGAAACGTCTCCGGCATCCCTTTTCGGTCCCTCCAGGCAGAGTCTAAAATCAGCCTCATAGCCCAGTTGGGGGCTTTCCTACTATGGTAGCCTTCCGAGGGCAGAAGGGGTATCCCCGTGGTAAATCAGCCGGGGCCTTGGAGCCAGCAGGAGCTTTTGCCTCGGATGGTTTTTTTCCGGCACATAATATGGCGGTTGGACAATGATCCGTTTTCGGTGGGAAAAATTGTTGTTGTGGGTGGTGCTAACAACGGTCGTGGCCATGGCAGTAGGCCAGTTGGCGGCTTGGGTGGGCGGATATCTTCGGCCAGTAGTGGTGTTTGCGTTATTAGTAGGGTGTCTATTAGGGGGGATGCTGGTGGTAGGAATTCGGCTGTTAGACTTAGCGCATCGGAGCAGTATTCTGGTGGGGCTAGTGCTTGCCGGAGTTATTTGTACCGGGAGTGAACATTGGGGGGCCTATCGGCAGGCCAAACGGGAATATGAACGGACTTTGGCCGACTGGCAGGCCAAAACCCAAGGTTTGGTTGCGCTGTCCCACCAATTTGCCCAGGCCCTGCAACAGCAGCTTCCCCGGCCGCCCAGCTCTTTTGCAGAATATCTTGCCAGCCAATTGGAGCGAGGCCGACCCATCGGCCCTTGGCTGCTAAAAGGCAATTGGGTCTGGATCAGTTGGGTGCTGGAGGCGGCATTGGTATTGCTGGCGGCTGGGGGGGTAGTCTGGCCTACGCTGCGGTGGCCTTACTGTTCGAGCTGCGAAAGTTGGTACCGGACCATCCGCCAAGGCCGATTGCTTCCTGCGGATCTGGCCCAATGGGCCGAACTTTTCCAAATACCTGTCTTTCACCCAGAATCAGCACGCCGATTTCGGGCCCAATTTCGGTTGTTACAATGCCTGGGTCAATGTAGTGCCGGCCGGCTACAATTGGTTTGGGAAAACCCGCACGGTCAACTTCAACGCTGGGAGGTTAAATTGGATACTCTTCAACGTGAAAAATTAAACACTATTTGGGAGGAGGCTTCCGACCAAGCACATTCTTCGGATTCGACGTCGGCATCGGCCTGTTTCCCAAACCGTTCCTCCTAGAGAAGCAAACAGCCATGGGAGAAATTGTCGGCTTAGGTACCGAGATTACTGAATGTTTGCGCATAGCGCGGCTGATTCAGCGGTATGGCGAGGCCTTTTTAGGACGGGTCTTTACTCCTGAGGAGATCCGCTATTGTCAAAGCCGCCGCCAATCGACCGAACATTTTACGGCCCGTTGGGCGGCAAAAAAGGCGGTGCTCAAAGCGCTGGGGCTTTCTTGGCAGCCCGGTTTTCAATGGCGGGATATCGAGCTGGCCAATGATCAGGACGGTCAGCCGATGATCCTGTTGCACGGCCCCCTCAACCAAGCTGCCCGGCAGATGGGAATCCGGCAATGGAAAGTGGCTTTGGCCTATTGTCGAACCCATGCCACCGCCACGGTCATCGCCATACAGTGAGAGCAAGCAGTGCCTTTACCGTTGATATACTACCGCCACCTGCTCTGGTCATCAGTCTGTCTTCAGAGGATTCCACCAGTGCTAACGGGTGTCCCGAAAGGTTTTTCCCGCTTTTTCAGCACAACTCCGGCCATAGCCCTATTTTACCGAGTGTTGCTGGATGCAGCGGTCGTCCGAACACCCTCGTAAAATGCGAACATCCCCTTTCAGGAGAGCCTCGAAGTTCGACTTTTGTCATTTTTCGCCTCGCCTTGGAAGGAGATGCTCTAAACTGCTTGCGGCTATTAGAGTTCGGAAATTGGGTGAGCAAAGGAAGGTATCGTCGTAAGTCTTTGAAATAACAGCAGTTAGGAAAATGCCAAAAGTCCAGCTAACAGGTTCTGCAGAGAAAATACCGTTACCAGGTGAATGTTGTTGATTAGACTAGCCTAGAGGGGGAGTTGACCAAAAGCAAAGGATAGTACATTCTACATAAAAGTTTTCTACGAATCGCCACCAGCGACTTATAGCTCCAAAGTCCATCAGTCTGCCTGTTCCTGTAAGGAGAACCTGCGATGGCTTATTCATGGCGTATGACACGACGGCGGATGTTACAGTCGGCGGCCGGCCTGGTTACGGTGCCTTGGTTTATACCAAGCCGAGTCTTAGGCGAAGATGCCCCCTCGAAGAAGATCACCATGGGCATAATCGGCATCGGCTGGATGGGCGAATCTAATATGAACGCCTTTCTTCGGGAGCCGGATTGCCGAGTCTTAGCCTGTTGTGATGTGGATCAGCACCATCTGGAAGCAGCCGTACGCCGGGTCAATGAACATTACCAAAACCAAGATTGCCGAGGGTATAAAGATTTCCGAGAACTCCTGGCCCGGCAGGACATTGACGCCGTGTGTATATCGACACCTGACCATTGGCATTCCATCCCAGCTATCGAAGCAGCCAAGGCTAAGAAAGACATCTATGGTGAAAAGCCACTGTCGCACACTTTTGCCGAAGGACTGGCCATGGTCAAAGCGGTTCAGGAAAACGGCCGCATTTGGCAAACTGGTTCCTGGCAGCGGAGTGTGCCGGACTTCCGCCGGGCCACCCTGCTGGTGCTGAACGGATATATCGGCAAAATCAGACGTGTGGAAGTGGGCTTGCCTTCGGGCCATACCGATTTTGCCGGCACTGGCAACCAATGCCCCAACAGCGAGCCACCTCCCCATGTGGATTATGATTTCTGGGTCGGCCCGGCCCAGATGATTCCCTTTAACCGATGCCGATTCCATAAAAACTGGCGCTGGCATTACAATTTCGGCGGCGGCCAACTGCTCGATTGGATCGGCCATCATCTGGATATCGGCCATTGGGGCTTACAGAACCCGAAATACGGCTGCGGACCGGATGATCAGATCGGTCCCCTAGAGCTGGAGGCCACCGCCGAGTTTCCCCCCAAAGACGCTGTTTGGAACACCGCTACCAAGTTTCGTGTCGAGTGCCGCTATCCGAACGACATTGAGGTGGTCATTGCCGGCGGCCATCCAGACATTCGGAGCGGCACGAAATGGATCGGCCAATTAGGGTGGGTCTGGGTAGATCGTGGCGGCTGGGAATGCTCGAATAACGATTGGAAAAAAGAAATCCGAGAGCGGGAGAAAAAAGGTGATCTGGAATTTACGCTCTATGATTCGCCCGGCCATTATCGAGAGTTTTTGGACTCGGTCAAAAGCCGACGCCGCACGTTGACGCCCGTCGAAGTAGCCCATCGCTCACAAACGCCTGGACATCTAGGCTACATCGCCTCCGTCCTTGGCCGAAAAATCCGCTGGGACCCCGCCAAACAACAGATCATCGACGATCACGAAGCAACCAAAATGCTCTCCAAGCCAATGCGACCGCCTTGGCATCTGTAAACCGGACCAGGTACCGTTCCGCCAAATGCAGAAAATGATGGTTTTGGCGAGGGGGATCCCTACCTGTTATTCCCTCACAGGCGGGAATGCAAGTGTCTCTTTGGGCTTGTCCCCTTGAATCGGGATTTCCAAAATTGCCAAAGAAGCCACTTCATGATAGCGTGGATCCCTGCTTGCACAGGGATGACGGTGGGGAGCTCGGTCGTTCAGTCGCATCCGATCAGGTGCATCCGATTTGGAGACTTCTTGGGCAGCACCGTTATGCGGTTGTTAGCTTTGGAAACCACTGAGCTGCTAGGTACAGTGGCCGCCTGGCAAGACAACCACCTTGTGCTGGAAGTACAATTGCCAGAAGGTCAGCGGAGTGCGGCTAGCCTGGTGCCAAGCATTGGTCGGCTATTGGCTCAAGTGGGTTGGCAACCTCAGCAAGTCGATGTGGTGGGCGTATCGATTGGGCCCGGCTCGTTTACCGGCCTTCGGGTGGGCCTTACCGTAGCTAAAACGTTCGCCTATTGTGTACAGGCTGCTATCATCGCTGTGAACACGTTGGAGGCGATTGCTGCCGGAGTGCCTGCCCAGATGCAGCCAGTAGCCATAGCCATCGACGCCCAACGCGGTGATGCCGCTGTGGCAGTATTTGGCCATGATGCTGACGGCTGGCCTGTGCCGCTGGCCGATTGGCAGGTAGTGCCTTTTTCAGAGTGGCTAGAAACTTTGGACCCTGGTACTTGGCTTGCCGGCCCTATGCTCCGAAAATACAAAGATCCTATCCCGAAAAAACTTCAGGTGGTTCCAGCCCAATACTGGGCGCCTCGGGCGGCCCAGGTAGCCCGATTGGCTGCCCGCCGCTTCCAACAAGGCCACCAAGATGACCTCTGGCGCATCCTGCCCCTATATAGCCGAAAATCCCATGCCGAAGAAAAATGGGAAGCCCGACAGAAAGCTTAGCCAGCCTTCCACTAAAATGCACTCTTGCCATTTTCCCTAAGTTATTTTGTCGCTAAAAGTTACCCGAAACCGCCTGTTGTTGATGTCAGTTCCTAACTCAATAATTCCAGGGAGTTAGAACTTCCTCCTTTTGGTCCAAGGCTAAAAATGGCAAAAGTCGAGTTAAGAAACCTCTGCATAATTTAAAGGAGATATTTTTACATCATTTTGGTGCTTTCCACCTCTGGCCCAATCTATAGGGCTGCGAGCACTGCTAGCAACCTACATACATTAGGTTTTTGAACGGAGCGGCCTAATCCGTTACCGAATCACAGGGTCATGAAGTTCGTTGTATGATCGGGATTTTGCAGAGGGCCTTTAAACAAATGGAAATTCCTAATAGGGCTGAAGTGCTATCAGCGCTATTAACTCAAGTTTTGCCAATTTTGGTCCTTTGCCGAAGGGGAAAGTTCTAAGTCCTTGGAACTATGGGACTTAGGAAATTATGTGAACAAAAGGATGGTTCGTCGTAACTCTTGGGAACAAAACAAGTTCAGAAAAATGGCAAAAGTCGAGCTTAGAGGCTGGTAGGAAAGCCCCTTTTGTTAGAAGTTCTCAGCCTGTCCAAATGGACTACCCTCTGCCTGTTTGGGTGCATTAGAGTTAAGAATTGCCGGATAGATGGAAATTAGGATATCAGTTTCAGGGGAAAAAGAGTTAGGAAAAATGGCAAAGGGCCAAACGATAGACCTTCCTGCCTTGGAGGAAAGAACCGGTCATGTCTGAGAACCAGCAATTGCAGAAGGCGACGAAGACTGCAGCGGAATTGCCGGAGGCGGACAAAGGGTTACCCATGACCCAAAAATGGGACCCGGCCACTTTAGAGCGTGAAGTGGCCGAGCTGCAGCTTTTGGAAACCCAACCGTTTTTTCGGCGGGCCATTGGCTATCTAAAACGGACTGGCCCGGCCCTGCTTCAAAGTGCAATGACTTTGGGGGCGGGTAGTGCCACGGCTTCTGTAGTGGCAGGGGCTTCGTTCGGGTATAAGCTCTTGTGGGTGCAGCCGTTGGCGATGTTTTTGGGCATTTGCATGTTGGCCGCCTTGGGCAATGTGGTTTTAACGACCGGGGAACGGCCGTATCGAGCGGTAGGCCGGGAGCTGAGCCGGCTGCTGGCCTTTTTGTGGGCGTTGGGTACCATCATTGCTTCGGTCATTTGGCATTTTCCGCAGTATGGATTGGCTGCCGCTGCCGCCAGAGATTTGGCTACCATGGCCGGGGCTAGCTCGCAGATAGAGTTCCTAGAAGTCAGGGAAAACGAGCAAGAAGTCAAATATTACACCCGAACCGATGCCGCCACCGCCGAATTGGTCCGCCAGCACTTGCCGGATCAGCAAGCTTATATCCTGGCCAACCGAACTCCAGAGCAATGGAGCGAATTACAACAACAGCTCGATGGGAAAAAAACCTCTCGCCAATTCACGCTGTTTACCTCTAGTGGCCTAGCCATCAGTTGGTTTATTGGCCTACTGATTTTGTCGATCAATGTTTCGGTGGTTTGGAGCTACGGAAGCAGTCCGAAAGGAATCAAACTCTACGAATGGTTTTTGCGGGGCATTATCGGCCTGATGATCCTGCTGTTTGCGGTGGTGGTGGCTGGTAATGCAGGAAAAATCCAGTGGGTTGAGCTGGTGAAAGGATTTATTGGTTGGTACGGGATTCCCCAGCCTGACAACCCCAAACATGTTACTTTGGTTTTGGGCATGTTAGGGGCGGCCGTCGGCATTAATATGACCTTCTTGTATCCTTACAGCCTTTTGGCCAAAGGCTGGGGGCCAGCTCATAAAACGCTTTCCCGATGGGACTTGGCCATGTCGATGTTCCTTCCGTTTACCTTGGTAACGTCGCTGATCATGCTTGGTATGACGATCGGCGGCGTTTATACCGGCCAAGACGTCCTTCGAGAGACCATCCAACCCCTAGATGCTGCTCAAGCCCTCGGCAATGTCCTAGAAAACCTCCTAGGAAAATACAGCGGCCGAATCATCTTCGACCTGGGACTGATCGCTATGACCTGTAGCGCCATTTCGGCTCACATGGTGGTGTGCGGATTTACCATGTGCGAAATGCTCGGACTTCGCTATACGAAGGGCCGATTTCGGCTGTTTGCCCTCACCCCGTCGATCGGCATTTTAGGCGTAGTAACGAAGTTGCCCTTCTGGTTTCCGGTGGTCGCCTCTGGAATCTGCTTTGCCATGCTGCCGATCGCTTATGTGATTTTCTTTCTGCTGCAGAATAAACGAAGTTACATTGGTGATGCGGTCGGCCGAGGTTGGCGCCGCTGGCTGTGGAATACTATTTTGCTCGTGGCCATCGCCTTGGCTACAACCGGAGCGATCATCCAGATCAAAACCCGCGTCATCGATGAACTGCGCAAACGTCTATTCCCACCGGCTCCTACCGCCTCCATGTCCCAACACCGAGTTTGCTGTTATACATAAGTTGAAATTAAGAGGATCGGATATTCCTTTAGCCTGACTCTGAAAGATCTTCGAAAACACCGAATTGGAAACCTCTGTATACCTCAGGTAGATATTTTTATACTATTTTGGTGCCTCCGCCCCCTGAACCAATATATTGGATTGCTAGCATTGCTAGCACCCTACATATAGTTAACTATTTACATGGAGTACTAAAGCCTACGGAATTAAAAATTCATATAGTTCACTATATGTTCAGGATTTTGCAAAGGTTCCTTTTACACCATTTTGGTGCATTCCCCGCATGAAGCAATATCTTCGATTGCCAGCAGTCAGCACCCCACATATAGTAGGGAATCTCCGCATTATTCAAAGAAGATATTTTTTCCATGTTAGCTTACTTTCCCTCTAACCCAATCTATAGGATTGCTAGCATTACTAGCACCCATGGGGCCTAGCTCCAAGCTCCAAACCGCTATAGAAGCGAAAGTTCCTTAAGTTCCCTACATGGTCAGGATTTTCCAAAGGTTCCTTCTTTGAATTATGCAGAAGTTCCAGCTAATAAAAAACGCCTCTCCGTAGCCGGGAGAGGCGTTTTGGGTCTTCATGGAAGCCGACTCTTCGGCTAAAAGATTCTTCTAGGCCACCATAGGCCACCAGAGGGATTAGCAATTGTACTAATCGGCTACCTAGTTGGATTAGTACTCATGGTGATGGTGGTTGCCGCCGCTTTTTTCTTCTTTGGGTTTTTCGGCCACTAAGGCGTCGCTGGTCAGGAGCAAGGTGGCTACGCTGGCCGCATTCTGTAACGCCACGCGGACCACCTTGGTCGGGTCGATCACGCCGGCCTTAACCAGGTCTTCGTATTGGCCGGTAAGGGCGTTAAAGCCGTAGGCACCTTTGCCCTCAGCCACCTTTTCGCAGACGATGCTTCCGTCCTGGCCAGCATTGGCGGCAATCTGCATCAGCGGCACCCGGCAGGCCCGCTGGACGATCTTGTAGCCGATCTCTTCATCCTGGTTGAGTCCTTCGGGTTTGACTGCCATGGAAGCTCGTAACAGAGCCACTCCGCCGCCGGGCAGAATGCCTTCTTCCACGGCAGCCCGAGTGGCATGAAGAGCATCTTCCACCCGGGCCTTCTTCTCTTTCATCTCGCTTTCGGTAGCCGCTCCGACCATAATCTTGGCTACACCGCCAGCCAGCTTAGCAAGTCGTTCTTCCAGTTTTTCACGGTCGTAGTCGCTAGTGGTCTTTTCGATTTCTCGGCGGAGCTGTTCGATCCGGCCTTTAATTTCGGCGCTTTTGCCAGCACCTTCGATGATGGTGGTATTATCTTTATCGACGATAATCTTTTTAGCCCGGCCAAGCTCCGCCAGGCTGATGTTTTCCAGTTTCCGCCCCAAGCTCTCAAATAAGGCCGTTCCGCCCGTAAGAATAGCAATGTCTTCGAGCATCGCCTTTCGGCGATCGCCGTAGCCAGGGGCCTTGACGGCGCAGCATTTCAACGTGCCCCGCAACTTGTTGATGACCAAAGTAGCTAAGGCTTCACCATCCACATCCTCAGCAATGACCAAAAGCGGTCTGCCAGACTGGACCACCGCCTCCAACAGCGGAACCATCTCCCGCACATTGGAGAGCTTCTTTTCGTGGATCAAGATGTAGGCATCCTCCAACACACATTCCATCTTCTGCGGATCAGTGATGAAGTAGGGCGATAGATACCCTCGATCAAACTGCATCCCCTCGACAAACTCGATTTCGGTCTTCAGGGTTTTGCCTTCGTCCACGGTGATCACACCGTCTTTACCCACCTTCTCCATTGCCTCGGCCAACAGTTCGCCGATTTCCATATCATTGTTGGCGGCGATGGCAGCTACCTGAGCCATCTCCTTCTTTTCTTTGATCTTGATCGACATCGATTGAAGTTTTTCACAAATGTCGGCCACAGCTCGGTCGATGCCGTTTTTGAGCATCACCGGATTGACGCCGGAGACCACCGCTCGGAGCCCTTCGTTGAAAATGGCCTCCGCCAGGACCGTAGCCGTTGTAGTCCCGTCGCCGGCCCCATCACGGGTCTTGCTAGCTCCCTCCCGGACCATCCGGGCCCCCAGGTTCTCGTAGACGTCTTCCAGCTCACGTTCGTTAGCTCCGGTTACTCCGTCTTTGGTAACCGTAGGTGAACCGAAGCTTTTCTGCAAAATAACGTTTCGGCCCCGGGGTCCTAGGGTTACCTTGACCGCCTGGGCCAGTTTAGCCACACCCCGACGCAGTGCGTCGCGGGCTTCCTGATCAAAAGCAATGATTTTCGGCATAGCTTATTGTCTCCTTCCTAAATACGGGCAAAAGCCACCACGCTTCAAGCCAACTCCAGTAAGGGTTAACCCCCCTTGCTGGACCAATCACCAGATACAGACTCTAGCACTCACTCTTCGATGACTGCCAAGATGTCTTCCTCCCGCATCAACAGCAGCTCCCGATCGCCAAATTTGAACTCTTCACCGGCATAGGAGCTAAAGATGACTCGATCACCGACTTTAACAGTCAGTGGCACAATAGTGCCGTCTTTCAGTTGTCGGCCTGTGCCGACGCTAACCACCCGGCCTTGTTTGGGTTTTTCTTTGGCAGTGTCGGGAAGCACAATACCGCCTGGAGTTTTTTGTTCGCTTTCTTCCCGCTCAATGACGACCCGATCACCGAGCGGTTGAATTTCTAGCTTTTCTTCTTTCTTTTTTGCCATCGCCACACACCTCCACCAAAACACCCTTTCTCCAAGTTCATTAACCTACAGCAGACCCGTTAGAGATCCCCTCCATCGGGGGCAGTCGAAGCTAAAACAATAAACTCTAAATAAAGTTCCGTTAATAAGTTCCGTTTCCGGCTCTGCGACCTTAAAGCCTGCGTAACAGTTCTGCCGCATGCAGTGAGCTTTTTTCTTCTCCCCTGGCCCCAACAGCCCCGGATGAGGAAGAAATTAAAAAGATCAGCCCGCTTTTCCCCCTCACCCAGCACTGGCCTATGCAATTGCCAGGCTCTCTCCGCGGGACAAAGGCAAAATTTTTTGAGTCGGCTGAAATCCTATAAGCCTGCCAGTTCGGCGGTAAGAGCCGCAGTTGCCCACTTAAAAATGCAACTATTGGGCCAATTAGAACCCAACCATGCAACTCTATTTTAGATAAGAAGTTACGACAACAATCTTGTGAGGATCAAAGCTTTTGGGGGGTCTTGGGCCAAGAGGAACTACCTAAGGCTGCCAAATTGGCATCCACATTTCTTTTTGCTTGCCCGTTTTTTTTCCTTCCGCCAACAACCCCCCGGGAAGCCTTCCGCCAAGGATAGCGACTCCCCTCGGTTCCTACCCTTTAGAACTCCTTGTTATCCACACATAGAGTCCAGGGGATTAGGTAAAATAGTTTCGAACATGAACCAGATTTTGATCTTCCAAATAATCTTTCTCAAATTGTGTAATTTCCCCAAACTAACAATTGGCTTCTTTTTGAAAGATTCGTTATCTCCCTATTTGGGGCAATCATTTGCTCGCATTTTGTTTGCTAAATCCTCCCCAAGGGGTGGATAGCAGCGAGCTCTTTAGCTCGACTTGTGCCATTTTTGGCCTCCTCCTGGAAGGAAAAAGTTCTAACTTCTTGTAACTATTGGAGTTAGGAAATTGGGTGAACAAAAGGAGGTTTCGTGTAACTCCTGGAGGCAAAAGGAGTTAGGAAAAATGGCAAAAGTCGAGTTTAGAGGATGTCTGAAAAGAAGTTTTTTGACTTACTCTGCTTCTAAGTTGTTTGCCGCCCTAGGTGGGGCTAACACTCCCAGGATTGTGGACCTTGGCTACCCAACGTCGTTCCTAGCCAGTGGAATAAGGAAAACTGGTTCTTCCCTTTTCAAAGCCTCTATTTGCGCCGCTTTTGCCAATTTCCGAATGCCGCCCGGTTTGAATACCCTAACCCATTGACAATATTGGACTTAGGAAAATTTCTGAACAAAAAATCCTTCAACCATAAGTCCTTGCAATAAGGAGTTACAAAAAATGGCAAAAGTCGAGCTTAGAAACTCGACTTTTGCCATTCGGGGCTTCTGGCTCAATGGGGAAAGTTCTAACTGCTTGGGGGTTGTTGGAGATAGGAAATTGTACGAGCAAGGGGGAACGCCGTAACTCTTGGTATCAAAATAAGTTAGGAAAAATAGCAAATGTCGAGTTCAGAAAGTACAGGGCTGTGTTGAAATCCTTTCCTGTGGGAGGCTTAAACGCATCAAAACTAAAGCAAACCCGACCAGTATGGCCAAAACATCCCCAGACGGCGGCAACCTTTCAACAGAACCAACGTCCAACATCCATCGGCATTTCTTCGACATTCCAAGCTGATCAGGCACACTGCTAGTTAAAGTAGCTCAAAATCGGGGGAGAATCTGTATCTGGAACTCCCTAATATATACAATTAGGAAAAGACCTCTTTTACCTCCTCTCGGAAATTTTTCAAATCGGTCTCTGCTCTGGCCTTGCAGAACAACCCCAAGGGGATCAGGGGGCGGAAAGGGCCTAAAATACCTCTTTCGTAGTATCCCAAAGACTTCTTACAACGGAAAATGAATCTAACTGATGATCGTGCAATATGTTAGGACAAAGTTATCCTACCTCCTCTATGGCCCGTAGCTAACCCCAGTTGTACTGGCCCCCAGCGCAGAGGCAGCTTCCCTACAACACTTAAGCCATTTTTGGGGCCTATTGATCCAACCTCTCATTAGAAGTCCATAAAGGGTGAGAACTTATTTTGTTCTGGCAACCCGACGTTGAACTACTGAGCTAGGGAACTAAGAGTGTAAAACCCTTGTTGACAATATGGGCAATTTGGGTGAAATAGGCAATTTTCTTCGGAGAAAATTGCCTTCTAGTGCCTCTCTCTGTACGATGTGAGATGCCAAATGCCACTAATAGTAATAGAAAGCTTAAAAACTTCAACCAACTGGAAGTTGGTAGCCGTTTTTGTCCCTGGCACAGTTCGGGGAACGGATCTGGTTGCCTGCAAGGCACGAAAAGCTTTAGGGAACCTCTCTAAAATCCTGAACATATGGATAACTTTATGAATTTTTAATTTTTGATTCGGTAGGCTTTAGCTGCCCCTATCTAAAGCTACATAAGGGTGCTAGCAATGCTAGGAACCCAATATATTGGGTCAGATCTGGAGGAAGCAAAATGATAAAATATTTTCCTCTTATGCTAGTTATGCTAG
Organism: Thermoguttaceae bacterium; assembly: GCA_025062105.1. Lineage (GTDB taxonomy): Bacteria > Planctomycetota > Planctomycetia > Pirellulales > Thermoguttaceae > JANXAQ01. The sequence continues at coordinate 1,152 of JANXAQ010000034.1, read as the reverse complement.
GGTTCTCTACTGGGTGCTTCCTTTCGCTGCACCCGGAATCCTCTGGCAGCATGAGGAAGAGGGGAAAACATAGGTCCATTTCATTCTGCTGAAGTATTTCCGGGAGTCTAAAGCACCGCGTAGAACCCCTATTGGGTGAAAGGCTGGATCATGCGACTGACGCTTCGGACTTTGTTGGCTTATATGGATGGCATTTTGGAGCCGGAACAAGCCGAGATTCTTCGCAAAAAGATCGAAGAAAGTGAGTTTGCCAAAAATCTCATGGAACGCATCCGAGAGGTTACTCGGCGATTGCGATTAGGCGCCCCTCCGGTGGGCGAAAAAGGGGTCCTGTTAGATCCGAATACGGTCGCTGAATATTTGGACAATACCTTGCACGGAGATCGAGTGCCGGACTTTGAGAAAGTCTGCTTAGAATCCGACATTGCCTTGGCCGAGGTGGCCTCCTGCCACCAAATCCTCACCATGATCCTTGGGGAACCAGCCGAAATCGATCCGGTAACCCGTCAAAAGATGTATCAACTGTTAGAGCAAGCGGCTGAGAAAAGTAAACAGGAACCTCGACCTTCAGAACCCGTACCAGAACCGGCTGCCGAAGCCAAGCGGGAAAAAGCATCTCCCGGTGAGCTCCTCCAAGCAGGCTCTAAAGGAGCGGTTCCGGAATATTTGCGCGAACCATCTAAAGGTCGACGATTTTGGTTGATGGCGGCACTATTCTTTCTGGCCGGTTTTATCACGATAATTCTATTGGGGAGTTTGGGGGTGGTGGGTCCTGGGGGGCCTTTAGGCTGGCTATGGGTTTCCACGGGGCCAGAAGAGCAACAACCATCCCCTGAGCCGTCTGCCGGACCTTTGCCCTCTGAGGAACCTTTGGCGCAGCAGCCTGCGCCATCGGCTGGGAAACTGAGCCAACCCAAAGATCTCCTCCCCCACGGGAAGGAAGAGGCGGCGAAAACTCCCTCAGATAAGTTACCAAAGGCCCCTCTACCGGAGGATCTCCAGAAGCCTCCTTCGGAAGCAGACAAAGAAAAGATCTCCGGCCCGGCAGAAAAAGGGCAAGAAAAACCTAAGTCCGCCCCCCCGCCGGGGTCGCCGGCGGGGCGGCCAGGGCCGGGAGGTAATGCCCCCCCCGGCGGGCCGCGGCCGGGGGGG
>JANXAQ010000282.1 GCA_025062105.1 Thermoguttaceae bacterium | reverse complement strand
TAGGTGGTTTAGTCAATATGAATCTAAGCTCGACTTTTGCCATTTTTGGCCCCCTGGTGAAAGAGCAAAGTTGTAACTCTTTGGAACTATTGGAGTTAGGAAATCCGGTGAACAAAAGGAGTGTTCACCGTAACTTTTGGAGCCAAACCAAGTTAGGGAAAATGGCAAAAGTCGAACGAAGAGGCTGACTGGAAATGCGTTTTTCCAGGGGAAATCAGCTCAGTAGCTAGATTACCTAGCTTCCGGAAAGTGCCTATTTTCCCCCTCTTTTGCTGGAAGAGCTGGTTAATCCAAACTCTATCGGGAAACGCTTAAGTCTTGATTTCCAGACAGCCTCTAAGCCATTGCTATTTTCCAGTGAGTTTGGGACCCCAGAGTCGAAAGGGAAACCCACTTGGAGAAGGTTAACCAATCCCCTTGAAGAGTGAGTAAACAGACAGCAAAACGTTCTGCCTCAAAATGATCCCATCCGGCCTGCCCAAACAGCCTCTAAAGCGCCGAAGCTGTGCCCCTAGCAGTCCAAATCTCTCCCTGGTTTTCCGCTTCTGGGAACGTAAAATTGATAGTAAGGAGGGGATGGCAGAATACTTTGGTTTGCCGGCGGAAGATACTGCAGCTTCTGGAGTTGGCCGTGCGCCAACAGAGGAACATTCGCCGTTGGCCGAAGCAAACTCAAGAGGTTCTATCAGGCGGCGAAAAGATTAGCAAGTAAGGTGGTCTGGTATGGCCTGGGAATATACGGAAAAGACAAAACAGTTGTTTTTGGATGCGGTGCAGGGCAAGCCGGGTACCCATCTGGGCGAAATCGAAAACCCAGATGGCATCGGCGAACATGGCTCCATTGCCTGCGGCGATGCGCTACGTTTCACCTTCCGGGTACGCAAGCATCCGGAAGACCCTACGAAGGATGTGATCACTGAAGCCAGATATTTAACGTTTGGTTGCACATCGGCCATAGCGGCTTCCGAAGCGCTGTGTCGGCTGATCGAGGAAGGCGGCTATACGCCAATCGAAGCGTTGAAGATCACCAATCAGGATCTTATCAATTATTTAGGGGGGCTACCTGATCAAAAGATCCACTGTTCGGTCATGGGTGCCGAGGCGTTACAGGCGGCAGTGTTCAATTGGGCGCAGCGCCGTGGCGTCGATCTCCGGAAGCTGGGGCTAGACATTCGGCCCGAAGAACAGGAGGAAGGCCGAATTGTATGCAAATGTTTTGGTGTTACGGAACCTTATCTCCGCCGCAAAATTAAGGAACTGGGATTAAAAACGATCGCAGATATTACCAATGCGTTGAAGGCCGGTGGTGCCTGTATGCGATGCCATCATATGCCGGGTGGTTTGCAAGATATTTTGAACGAGATTTGGGGGTATGATCCGAAGAAGTTGCCTATTTTGCCCACTCTGCCGGGGCCAGCTCCGGTTGCTACTACCGAACCTGCCGGAATCGGCACCAGCAGTCTATCGAACGGTGCGCTTCCGTCGGCTACCAGTATCGACAGCTTAGCAGCTCCGGTATCTGCTAGCAGCGGCCTACCGGCTACGACGGGTTTGGTAACCTCTGCTGGAGCTGCCACCACAGGTGGGCCGCCCTCCGGCGATGGCCGAGGAGAACTTTCCCCCTACCGATTCGCCAAAAAGGTCGAGCAGGCCATCGAGCAATACGTTCGTCCGATGCTCCAAAAAGACGGAGGAGATATTGAACTAATTGACATCAAAGGCCACTTGATCTATTGCCAATTATTAGGCGCCTGTGCCGGCTGCCCCGGTGCTGGGCTGACCATGAAACTCATGGTCGAACAGGTCCTCAAAGAACAAGTCGATCAACGAATCCGCGTCATCCCAGTGTGATTTCCAAAACCTTACACTTCAGCCCGCCGGAGTAGAATCCTGGTTTTTCGAGAGACGATCGTCCGGTGGTGGCTTTTGTCACTATTGGGCTCGCTCGGAAAGAGGCATCCTCTAACTCCTGGGGAAATATTGGAGTTAGAGGCCCTCCTGAAATTGGGATTTGGGTGGTTTCCAATGGGTTTTGGCCGACCGGCTCCTAACCTCCACCCTCCTTAAAAACAGGGATTTTAGGGATTCTAGGGAATTGAGGAGGAAAACCTCCTTTCATGATAGAACATGCTTTTTAGGACAGACTGTTAGGGAATTAGATTAGCAAAAGGTGGTCTCGCCATAACCGTTAGGGAAAACGCCAAAAGTCGCGTTTGTCCTCCATATGGAAAAAAGATGCTCTAACTTCGTGAAGCCATCGGAGTTCGCAAATTCAGTGAGCTAAAAGGCAGCTTCCTGGTCTCGAGGGGAGGCGAAAACAATTGGAAAAAACGCGACAATCAAGAGTAGATCGTTGTAGGAATAAAAAAGAAGTCACAAAAATGTTCAAAGTCGTATCTGACCATTCCCATGATTGACGATGGCCCTTGGGAGGATAGCGTGGATGCGATTGATTTATGCGGACAATAATGCCACCACGGCTGTTGCGCCGGAGGTGGTCGAAGCTATGGAGCCGTATTTCCGGCAGTGGTATTTTAATCCTAGTTCCATGTATGAGCCGGCCCGGCAGGTCGCTCAGGCTGTAGCCCAGGCCCGGGCGGCAATTGCCCGGCACTTGGGGGTGGCCGATCCACAGGAAATTATTTTCACTGCCTGTGCTACCGAGAGTAACAATGCGGCTATTCAGGGGGCCGCCCGCGCTCGGCCCGACCGACGCCATATTATCACGACCGCTGTGGAACATCCAGCCGTTTTGGAAGTCTGTAAAGAGATGCAACGGCTTGGATATGAGGTTACCTTCCTAAGGGTCGATCGACATGGGAATTTGGATATAGCAGAATACATCCGGGCCCTTCGTCCGGATACCTTGCTAGTAACCGTCATGCACGCCAACAATGAGACCGGGGTGATTTTTCCGGTGGCGCAGTTAGCTCGAATTGCTAAGGAGACCGATCCGGGCATCGTCTTCCATACCGATGCTACCCAGTCGGTGGGCAAATTGCCGATCGATTTGAGTGGGGAATTTCGGTATGTGGATTTGCTTTCGTTTTCTGGGCATAAACTGCATGCGCCGAAGGGGATAGGGGTCCTTTATGTGAGGCGGGGAACCCCGTGGCGGCCGTTTCTGATCGGCGGCCATCAGGAACAAGGCCGACGGGCCGGCACCGAAAATGTCCCCTACATTATCGGGTTGGCCCGAGCTATGGATTTGGTCATGGCGGATCGGGCTGAGCAGGAGGAACGATTGGCTCGGCTGCGAGATCGTCTGGAATCGGCTCTGCTGCAACAGATTCCTGCCTTGGAGATCAATGGCCGGGGGGCACCCCGATTGGCTAATACCTTGAATCTATCCTGCCACTATATCGAAGGGGAAGCAATTCTTTATCAACTGAGTGCCGAAGGCATTTGTGCATCGAGCGGCTCTGCCTGTACTTCGGGTTCTTTGGAACCGTCGCATGTGCTGCGGGCCATGGGGGTGCCGTTTACTGCCATTCACGGTTCGGTCCGCTTTAGCTTCAGCCGATATACCACCGACCAGGACGTTGAGCGGATCATCCAGGTGTTTCCCGAGATCGTTCGAAAACTTCGGCGGATGTCCCCTTATTGGGACTCAGAACAGAATCGCCCTCGCCCGACGGCTCCAGTGGCCGCTATATCCAGCCCCTAGAGAATAAAAACCTATACATCATCGGAAGGCCGTATTATAGCTTGGCTTTTGCCATTTTTGTAACTTCTTTTATTTCAAGGGGTTAGGTTTTGAGGATTCTTTGCTCAGCGATTTTCCTAACTCTAATATTCTTAAAGGGTTAGGACATCCAGGTGCTGCCTCCCCTAGAAATTGGCAAAAGTCCAGTTATAGGAACCTCTGCATAATTCAAAGGGATGTTTTTATACCATTTTGGCTTGGCCTTCCTCTAATACAACATATGGTGTTGCCAGGATTGCTAGCAGCCAATAGATAGTAGCAGTCCAGGTAGGATCACTGAATGGTTAGGAATCAGAAGCTCACAAAGTTCACTATATGTTCAGTATTTTGCAGAGGTTGCTATACTATTTTGCTTCCCATTTCCCTTCACCCAATATATCCAGGTGCGGCTGATTTTTTGCGCTCCGTTTAGCTCGACTTTTGCCAATTTCCATAACTGCTTTTGTTTCCAGTACTTACGACGAGAGCTCCTTTTGTTCACGCAATTTCCTAAGTCAAATAGTGACAAGGATTTAGAGTTTTCCCCTTCCGGGAGAAGGCCTAAAATGGCAAAAGTCGAGTTTAGAGGATTTGGCAAAGATAGGTTGCCTTCCTGCCTCATCGAATTACTCCTTGCCCTGGTAGCTCCCATAGTCCAAGAGCCTCCGTACTGTTAGATGCTAGGAGTCGGACGAAGGAGTTTAGATCCCTATATGTTGGGGAGGAAAAGGGTTTGTTCTCTGAGTAGAGGCTGCTGTGTAAAGTTGGTGTGGAGGAGGCCGACGCCTATTTTCTCTATTACCTATGTCGTCCTGTTAACTCACAAAATTTCAGATGTACTTCAAATCACACATAGTAGGTGTTCGGCTGGGAACCGGCCTGGCCATAGAATCAAAAGTTCACGAAGTTCGCTAGATGTGCAAACTTTTGCAGAGCTCTCTTTTCTATGATGAAAGGCGTTTTCCTTCCTCAATTACTCAGAATGCCCAAAATCGCTGTTTTTTAAGGAGGGTGGAGGGTAGGTGCCGGTCGGCCAAAACCCATGGGAAACCGCCCAAATCCCAATTCAAGATAGCCTGTTAGAATTCGGAAATAGTCTCCAGGAATGGTCAACTCGGTTGGGCTGGTTTAATAGCCTCTTGTCCTAAAGAGTAATTTTTCAGAAAGTACCCACCCACAACACTGAACAAGAAGAAGGTTTTGGGGATTTAAAGGCCGGTCAGGCAGAAGCTTTGCTGACAAGATGACAAGGTCAAAACTGATTTTTCGCGAAAGCCTTTTAGCTCAACTTTTGCCATTTTCCCTATCTGTTTGTGCTTCCGATACCTACGGCGAAACCTCCTTTTGCCCACCCAAGTCCTAAGCCCAATAGTTACAGAGAGTTAGAAGTTACCTCTTGTTGGGCGAGACCCAAAATGGCAAAAGTCGATTTTTAAGGAGCGCTATGGTCTGCAAAAGCAACAGTGGGCGGTTATTGGGTCCGGGAGCTAATAGCCGGTACCTGGGGGCGGGCGGTTGCCGGAGCTACCACCGCATCCTCCGGCCCAATACCGGGGGCCAGAAATCCTTGGTGATTGAGGAAGAAGTGATCTGTGGAAGGGGGCAACCGGCAACCCACCACAAACTGCACATGCCCATCCTCAAAAAACACGTTCTGGCCCTCACCGCCATGATGGAAACTCTGCCAGTCCGGATGCTCCGGACTAGGTGCGTCGGCCAAGACAGCAAAGTAGCTCCGATGGCGGTTTCGAGGAGGCCGATACTGGCCGGATTCGATATACCCCAGCGAATACCCATAGGCCCCGCCCAACCTCGGCAAAAGGGCCTGCCATTGTTCTGGGGCGATCCGTTCTAGTTGGGCTACGGTGGGAATAGGCACAGGAGCTACACCGCGACGCACCGCCCCAGGACACCAGAAAGCCTGCTGATCCTGAACAAAACCCTCACTTATCAAAATAGGTCCATACATCCCAGTTACCGCTAAAGGTCCGTCCGTGGGAATGGCCGGAAATTGCCCCTGATGGAATTCGCTGTATTGGATCAGACCACCGCCCAGACGACGAAGATTCTCCTGACACTGGGTAATTTCATATCGGAGTCGGCTGTAGTAGATCGCTCCAAAAAGGACCAACACTAGCAAGATGCTCACAGCGGCGGCAACCAGCAAATCGGGCCATCGCCATCCGGTAGCCCGACCAGCTAACCCAGCAGCCTCCTGCCAAGCTTTTGGCCGAAGTGGTAAGCCCGCCTGGTGGGTGGAAACTGGCCCGTCCGAGCATGGGCCCTCCAACTCCCTTGAAACCGACCCCGCATAAAGCCACGGATTCTGCAAGCTAGGTCGGGGAGGATCGGCTAGGTCCGAGCTGTTTTGGCCCACCACCGCTCCGGCCACTTCCGTCTCGGAGAAACAGCCCTCCTGGTGCTGAACCATCTGCTCGGCCCTTGGGCGCTCAGGTAGAGGGATTGGGCGGTTAGGTAGAGTAGTTGTAACGGCGGTAATCCACTGGCAGGTTCGCTCAGCCAAGCCAGGGGGCGGTTCCGGCATCTGGTGGGCCAGTTCCAAAAAACTTATCAGCCGCCGAAGATCCTCTAGCTGTTGCTGCAAAGATTCTTGCTGGGCCAGCGCGGCGTGCACCTGTTGCCGTTCCGGCTCCTCCAAGGCATCCAGAAGATATCCTAAAAGATCTTCAGCTGGTGGGGGCATCCGGGGCAGTTCCGCTATACGAATATTTACACGTAGGCTCTAACGCTTGGCTGAGTTTTGCCATGGCGGTGTGTAATCGGCTTTTGACCGTGCCGACGGGAATATCCAACACCTGTGCCGCTTCCCGATATTTTAAACCCTGGAAATACACTAATAACACAACCCGTCGAAGGGGTTCTGGCAACCGATCCACCAACAGACGTACCTGCTCGGCCTGTTCGGTGGATTCGGAGCAGGCTGCTGGGTTTTGTTCCGAACCTTCGACCATCTGGGCCAAGCAGCTCTTTTCCGTCTGACAATTCTCCTGGAGTCGTCGATCCAGACTGACCATCCGGTGGCGGCGGTTGCGCCGCTGCATATCCGTGGCTTGATTGGTGGCGATAGCATACAACCAGGGGCGAAACTTCCGCCCACGTTCAAACTGATCGGACTTCAAATATACTTGTAAAAAGGTCAATTGGAAGGCGTCTTCCGCCAGTTGATCATCTCCTAAATACCGGCGCAGATAATGGTACAGTTCCCGCTCATACCGCCGCACCAACGTCTCAAAAGCTTCCCGATCCCCTTGGTCTCGATACAAAAACAAAAGTTCTTCATCGGTTCGCTCCGCCAAAGGAGCAACCGCAGGAAGCTCTGGAAGTTGCGATCTACAACCTGATTTCATTCTCATTACGCTTTGCATGGCTGGAAAGTTCGCCTCCTTGCCGCACCTTCGCAAGAGGGGAATGCCCTTTCGGTGTCCCCTCCTATTTTACCAACTTCCGCCTTCCTCACCTAGCTGATGGTCCGGTTTTCTCCCTAGAGGCCTAACAGAAACAGGAGTGATGCTTGACCGGGTCCTCTTGTGTGTTCCCTAGAATCCCCCAACGGCCTACTTTTCAGGCACGTCAACAGAAGACCCGGTGAGGGCATAATTCATCCGGAAACCCAATTTCCCGACAGCCTCCAATACCCCAAAAACGAGGGATATCCAACTACCCATTCTAACTCCGTTGGCTCTATTCAAAGGTTGTCCGCAGCCTGGGATTTTGCACCTCCTGTTCGGTTTTGATCCAGGTGTGGGGGGTGGGTCTCAGAGCGAAAATGTTTTCGCCAGCGCCCACCGAGTTCCCTGAGGTACTCTCACTACCCGGCCATTGCCATTCCCGCATCAACGACAATCCTAACCTCTCCGCCCTCTCCCCAGGAGTTCCATCCATTGTCCAAAACAGACCTTCACATTGTCCAAAACAGACCTTCAGGGTTATTTCCCCTATCCTCGGCAAATCAGAAACTAGCCCGGGATCACCTGGCTTGCTCGTCGGGCTGGGAGGATAGGAGAGGGACTATAGGGGGCTGAATGGTTCTACTGGGGGGGCGACGGTCAAATCATCTGTTGTCCACTTCCACAGAAGAAGCATTTTTCGTGCCAATTTGAATTTCCTGCCAATTTTAGCAAGGCACAGAAGTGCTAACCCTAAACTAAAAAAGAAGTTGGAAAGGTTCTACCATTGGAAGTCTCTAAACAGCCCCCAGAAAGTTCTTAACCAAAACCTCTGTAAGTTTTTCAGAACCCTTACAAAGTACAACTTACCCACCAAAGTATGGTTTTAGGCCCCCCGAATGCTCGTTCTCCTTATTCAAAAAATCTAAGTGTTCTTTGGAGTAATTGCATCATTTAGATCACGAAGACCAATTAGATCACGAAGACCAAGATGTCGTGGGTTTCTGAAAGTGTTTTGACTATTTGCTTATTTTATCTATTTGTTTTCTTCCACGTTCTTTACCCAGCTTGCCCAATTTGCCTAAAGTAATGTCCGAGCACTGCACCGCTGTGGATCATAGTGAGGAATGCTTGGGGGGAAATCCAGATCCGTGCCGTATTCAGCTGAACGGGTATTCAATTCCCTAGAGCCTGTTTCCTAAATTGCCAATTTTGCCAAAATAGTTTGGTTTTTAAGGGATTTAGTCCACTCGGCTGATGAATTGTTACCTGGATCAAAAGAACTTTCCGGATTAGTGATGCCCCAAATGCTTGGAAAATCGGGGGCTGTTGCTTCATATCCGAATACCCTAAAAAGGCATATTGGAGCTACCCAAAAATGGTAAGTCGAGGGCCCAACCCTGGATTCTCCTGTGCCTACCGAAAAGAGTCCTTTTCCCCCGATCTCCTGGCATTTTCACACCAGGCTGCGGCTGATTTTTTGGGGTCTGCGTAGGGGATTTGGTGAGATAGATCGCCCTCTGCCCCACGGAAGCATCTCACCTGGGAGCTTCCTCACAGGCCAAGAGGCTGCGCACTGTTAGCGGCTAGGAGTCTGGGGAAGATGTTTAGGGACCTATACGTCGGAAGAAAAAAGGGAAGCAAAAGGGTTTGTTTTATAGGTGCTGTGCAAACCTGGTTTGCAGGAGTCCGAAGCCTATTTTGTCTATACTCCCTATGTTGCCCAGTTGATCTCCAAGATTTCAGCAGCATCCACCTAAAAGTAGTAGATTGACACTACTTCCTAGAAATTGGATAATCATTCGAAGCCCGAGGATGGTAGTTTGGAAGATTGGCGTGGCTTCCCTCTCAACTAAGCCTAGAGAAACACTAGGATAAATCCGCTTCCGCTTGGCAGCTGGTGGATGGACTTGGACATGGAGCCGTGCGGATAGCCACATAAGCTCTGTAAGTTAAGGGGAGCCTTTAGGCCTGGTCTGGCTAGTTGCCTTAAAACTTTGAGGGGTTATAACAATGAAAAACTCCAATTTGCTGAGTCGACGAGAATTTGTAGCAACCACTTCGGGGCTTTTGGCGGCCGGAGCATTGGAACCTGTGGGAAGCCAAGCAGCCGAGACGGACATAACAGAGGCAAAACCGGCTTCCAAGTCGCCCCTGGCCATCCACGGCGGCCAAAAGACAGTCTCCAAGGGGGTGCCTGGTTTAGGTCGGCGTTGGGGCGATCCAGAACGCCAACAACTCGAAGAAATGCTTCAACAAACGACCCTCTTTTATTGGGACGGTCGGCGCACCCAACTGGTCAAAGAACGCTTCCGGGAAGTCTGTCCCCTAAAATATGTCCATACCTGTTCTTCTGGTACAGCGGCCTTGCACATTGCGGTAGCAGCTGCCGGCATTGGCCCGGGGGACGAAGTTATCACCTCTCCAGTTACCGATCCGGGAACCGTCATTGGCATTCTGTATCAGCAAGCTGTTCCTGTTTTTGCCGACCTAGGCCGAAGCACTTACAACCTGGATCCCGAAGATGTCAAACGCCGGATTACGGCGAAAACTAAAGCGATTATCGCCGTGCATCTAGCTGGCAATCCCTGCGACATGGACGCCCTGAAGAAAATTGCCGATGAACATAACTTAGTGCTGATTGAAGATTGTGCCCAAGCCTGGGGGGCCAAATATCGAGGTCGGCCTATCGGCACTATCGGCCATATTGCCTGTTTCTCGCTGCAGAATTCTAAACATATTACCTGCGGCGATGGTGGTATTGTGGCCAGTAACGATGAACGGTTTGGCCCAGACCTGCAACGTTTCGGCGACAAAGGGTACGACCGCTCCCGTGGCCTTGGCCTGAACGTTTTTGCCACTAATTATCGGATGAGCGAGCCGCAGGCGGCCGTGGTGGCCGCCCAGTTACCCCGTCTAGAAAAGATCGCTGCCCGACGGGCCGAACTGGGCAATCTGCTCACGGAAAAGATCTCGCATATCCCCGGCATCCTGCCGCACCAAGTGCATCCCGAAGACCGCTGTGTGTATTGGTTCTATATGTTCCGGATTGAGCCGAAGGCCTTCCGCTGCTCCCGAGGAGAATTCTTCAAGGCCCTGGCTGCCGAGGGTGTCTCCTGTGCATCCGGCTACATCGGCAAACCGCTTTACGGGGAACCGGTCTTTCAGAACCACGCTTTCTTTGCCGGTCGATGGCCGATCAAAGAGTTCGGCCTGACCAGCATGGACTACACCAAGCATCGGAATCCCGAGGCAGAGGCGATCCTGGCCACCAGCATCCGGGTTACCATCCACGAAGGGATGACCGAAGAGTATATTTTGGACGTAGCTAAAGCGATTGAAAAAGTGGCTCGGTACTACGCCGTTTAAAACCTGTTGGTGTCCGAGTGGGGTCGTTCCAAGCCGACAGGTTCCTTTGTGTTTTTCTTACTCATTTTTCCCAGACCGGAGCCGAACAAGGAATGTTCATCCAGCCATGGGATGAATTTGGTCGGCCATGGCGAGGGGGACAAGGATATATATACATAAATATATTATCCCTTGCAAAATCAGCAAGCCCTACCTGCCTTTAGCCCTCCCATGAGGAAGCTTTACCCAGCTGGCAATTGAGAACGTCTAGCCATTTACCCATCCCGGTTTTCCGAAAACAACAGGCTCTGTTGAACGGTTCTCTGTACGCTGGGAAATTATTGCCCATTCTGGTCATTTTTACTCTAGTGCTGATAAGTTCAGCACTTCGAGGGGAAAAGTTTTCAACAGAGCCAAACAGTACGTAATTGCATTCTTCTTGGGATTTGGGTAGCCTTACTGGTCGGCAGGAGTGTTTTGGACTCGTCGGATTCCTGGAATTGGGGAGACAAGGAATGATGAAAAAATGTATCTTTTTGTTGGTTGGGTTTCTGATAACTGGTGGAGGGGCAGGATGGGCACTCGCCCCGGTCTGCTCGGCGGAGTCCGAACAGCCAGCCGCAAAAGCCGCCGCTAGGATTGCCCCAATGCCCTATCAGCCGATCGAGCTGCGTCAAATCCATGTGGAGGGTCTGATCGGCCGACGCATCCAAATGACCATAGAGAACAACTTGCTTCGGCTAAACTTAGACCGGGATTTTTTGCGTCCTTTTAAGGAGAAGAGCTCTGACGGCGGCTACATTGGTCTGGGCAAGACCCTGGATGCGGTAGCCCACTTGGCCGCCTATACCCAAGACAAACGCCTCCTGGAGCTTAGGACTCGGCTGCTGACCGAGACCCTGGCCTGCCAAGAGCCAGACGGCTATCTGGGCATGATGAAGCCCGAAAGCCGCATGTGGTCTCTGTGGGATGTCCATGAGATGTCCTATCTGGTCTATGGCCTGGTGAGCGATTATCGACTGTTTCAAGAAAAACGGTCGTTAGAAGCGGCGCAAAAAATCGCTGATTATATCGTTCGGCGGTGGTCGGCAGAGCCGGACCGCATTCCCGGCGGCGGCCAGATTGCTCTGCACATGGCAGTTACCGGTATTGAACCAGCCATGCTTGCCTTATATGAAACGACCGGCCAAAAGAAATATCTGGACTTTTGCACCCAGTTCCGCCGGTTGCCTGATTGGGAAGGTCGGATCGTGCTGGGCCGATGGGGGAAAATCGAAGGCCATGCCTACGCCTATATGGCCCGGTGCATGGCCCAGCTACGCCTAGATCGCATCGAACCGAATCCTCGACTCTGGCAGTGCAGCCGGGATGTGGTGGATTTTCTAACCGCCCGAAACGGCCTGGTTATTACCGGGACCTGCGGCGACCACGAATGCTGGCACGATACCCAAGAAGGCACCATCAACCTAGGCGAAACCTGTGCCACGGCCTATCTGATCCGCTTCCTCCATGAGCTGCTTCAGAGGGAGGCCAATCCGCTTTATGGAGACATCATGGAGCGGGCCATTTATAATGCCCTTTTTGCAGCCCAATCGCCCGATGGCCGACGGATTCGCTATTACACTCCCTTCGACGGGCCCCGAAGGTACTTCGACCTGGACACCTATTGTTGCCCGTGCAATTATCGGCGGATTGTAGCGGAACTGCCGCAGATGATCTATTACCGATCGGCTCAGGGGGTGATGGTAAACCTTTATGCGCCTTCGATGGTAAAACTGGAGCTGGCCGACGGCCTGACCGTTTCGCTCCGGCAACAAACCCAGTATCCGCACGGCGAGCAGGTGGTGCTCCATGTAACGCCGTCCCGGCCAGCAGAGTTTGAACTGGCCCTACGGATTCCCCGGTGGTGCCGGGAGGCCAGAGTCCGGCTTCCCGGAGGGTCGCTCGCCCAGCCTGCCAACCCGGGCACCTTCTTTGTGATAAAACGCCAATGGCAAGCGGACGATCGGGTGGTTTTAGAGTTACCGATGGATTGGCGATGGATCAAAGGCCGAGTAGCCCAAGCGGGCCGGGCTGCCCTCATGCGCGGACCGCTGGTTTTCTGCCTGAATCGCCAGCGGAACAAATTGCCAGCGGATATGGACCTTCGGCTTCTGGTGGTAGATACCAGCTCTCTGGCAGGCCCCCTCCCGGACGATTCGGTACAGCCTGCCGGATGGGCCTGCCGGGTGCGAGCCTGGGGACCGGGACAGTGGTATCCGTTGGCCCAAACTGATTTGGAACTGGTGCTTACCGAATTTCCCGATCCCGAAGGGGAAGCCATCTATTTCAAGGTTCCCAACCCCAATGCTCCCGAACTGGAAGACGACGAGTTGTACCTGAAACCATAACAGGGATGCTTTCACCAAAGAGGTTACTAGTTCGGTACAGAGGAGGTACGTGTCCTCCCTGCGCAAACACGGATCCAGACTCCGTAGGGCCGGGGCGACGCCCCGGCCGGATTGGACTTTTATTAACGGTGGGATTGATTTTACCATGTCCTCAGAGCCGAAAAACTTGGTTTTCTCAGGTTTTCCGCTCCGCCTAGCCACGGTATATCAATCCCGGTCTCAATTACTGGCCTGAAATGTGCCCACACTCTTAGGAGATCGTTCTTCTGTAGCAAAGAAAGGTTGGCTTATGAGCGGTCGTTTTGGAGAAGGATTTTTAGGTTGGCGGAGGAGTGGACTGATAGGCACATGGGTGGCGGTTTGGGCGACCATTTCCCCGGCAGTGGTTCTCTCGGCGGAGGCACCACCTGCTGGGCAATCCGACCAAATTATTCAATCGCCTGCCGGTTCCTCTAAAGAGCAATCGGCCGAGCAAAAAACCACTGCATCATCCGCCCTAAAAGAGGACGCTCTTTTGCAGGAACTACAAAACCTTTTACAACAGGAATCGGAGCGGGCGGCCAAGTTACCTGCCCAAGATCGCCCGGCTGCTTATGGCCGGATCATGGTGGCCCAGCAATTGTTGGCTGACAACCGGCCTGAGGAAGCCCGTCGGCTGTTGAAAGGCCAGATCCCTCCAGGGATGCACTTTTTCTATTCTGGCGATTTGGGTATGGGGGTGGAATCGGCTGGTGAAGGCGTTCGCCTTTTGGCCGTTTATGATGGGGCAACTGGCCGGCGGTTGTCGGCAGCCAAATCGCTGCCGCTGTTTTCAATTCGGCTTCGGCACAGCCAGACAAAACAGATGGTAACTTTGTCGGCTCAGGCGGGGTGGCGCCAGGTACAGATGTCCAGGCCAGCGGAGGATCGGCTGGTACTTCGGTGGGAAAGACCGGCCGACGAGCAGCTCGACCAGATCCAAGTAGAAACGGAAGTTCAGGCTTCAGCGCCGAACCGGTTTGGTTGGACCCTGCGGATTAACCTGGCCGGATCAGCTTGGAGCGTCTGGGAGGTGGTCTTTCCCCAGATGGCGGTGGCTCCGCACGGGCCGGAGGCAGCCGTTTTCTTCCCCCGAGGGCCGGGCGAAGTCCAACGGGGTCTATGGGAAAAGAAGTTTCACTATAGCGGCCTCTACCCGAACGGCTGGACCTCAATGGCCTTTTTGGCCGCCTATGCAGGGGATGGTTCCTCAGGCCTGTACCTGGCCATGCACGATCCGGTTGGCTCTACGAAGGAGATCAGGGTGGAAAGTCGGCCGGAAGAACAGGCGGTGCTATTTGTCTTTGAGCATCCGGCGCCGAATATGGGCCAGCCGGGCAACGGCTTTCAACTGCCGGGGCAAGCCGTCTGGCAACTGCTCCGCGGTGATTGGTTTGATGCTGCCATGATCTACCGGGATTGGGTGCGCCGGGAGGCCGGCTGGTTCCCAAAACTAGGCCCAGAAGGCCGAGAAGATACCCCCCAGTGGATGCGGGAGCTACCGGCCTGGGCCCTAAGCAGTTGGCTGGCAAGCGGCAAACCCGAACAGTGCGTCTCAGCGGTTAAGGCCTTCCGGGAATATTTGGGCGTACCGATCGGCGTCCACTGGTACAACTGGCACCAAATCCCCTTTGACAACGACTATCCGCACTATTTCCCCACCAAAGAAGGCTTTTCCGAAGGCGTTCGGCAACTGCAAGAGGCCGGCGTCTATGTGATGCCATATATCAACGGCCGATTGTGGGACACCCGGGACAAAGGATTGGAAGATTTTCAGTTTAGCCAGGTGGCCCGTCCAGCGGCTACGAAAGATGAAAACGGCCAAGCATATACAGAAGTTTATGGCAGCAAAGAGGCGGATGGTTCCCCGGTGCGGCTAGCTGTAATGTGCCCCAGTACGCCGCTGTGGCAGGGCAAGGTGCAGGAGATTGTGCGTCGGCTATTTGATGACTGTGGCGTCAAAGCCGTTTATATCGACCAAGTGGCGGCTGCCCAACCCAGACTGTGTTTCGATTCGGCCCATGGGCATCCACTGGGCGGCGGCCACTGGTGGACTGAAAGCTATTGGAAGATGCTGTTGGCTATCCGCCAGCAAAAACCACCGGATCGGATGCTAACGACCGAATGCAATGCTGAACCATTTATCCATTGCTTTGACGGATATTTGACCTGGCACTGGCAACACGATGGGCAAGTACCGGCCTTCCCGGCGGTTTACGGTGGAGCAATTCAGATGTTTGGCCGGGCGTATCGGGGGGGACCAACAAAAGACCTGGCCCTGCGCATGAAAGCCGGCCAGCAACTGGTCTTCGGAGAACAGATTGGTTGGATCGATCCCGGCATAATCCGCGAAAAAGAAAATGCGGAGTTTTTGCGTCAGGTGGTGAGCCTTCGCTGGGCGATGCGACGGTACTTTTATGCGGGGCAGATGGCAAGACCACCGAAATTGGTAGGGCCAATTCCCCGTGTAACAGCGGATTGGCAATGGTCAGGCCACTGGCCAGTAAGTACCGATGCACTCCTTTCGGGGGCCTGGATGTTACCAGATCAGCAAAAATTGCTACTCCTATTTGCTAATGTGGGCGATGAGCCGGTCCGGCTTCGGTTGGAGTTCGACGCTGCTGGATATGGCCTTTCCGGCAGTAAGTTCCGGTGGGTTCGTTATACCCCCGAAGGCCACAAAGAAACCTTGGAAACACCAAGAGCTTTCCACCAGGATCTAAGCTTTCCTAGCCGTCAGGTGTGCGCCTGGGAATGTTCCCCCCTGAAAGACTGATGGACCCTACTAAGGGGATGCCAACCACAAAAAAGCTCGCTGTTATACACATTTTGTGAGGTATCTCCCATCCCAACGGCAGCAAATGATTGCCCCAAACAGAGGAATAACGACGCTTTCAAATGAAACTAATTGTTCCTTTGGCACTCGACTTTTGCCATTTTTGGACTTCTCCTGGAAGATGCATGCTCTAACTCCTTGCAACTATTGGAGTTAGGAAATTGAGTGGACAAAAGCTGCTTTAGTCCTAACCCTTGGAAACAAAAGGATTTAGGGAAAATGGCAAAAGTCGACCGGAGAAATGGCCGCATTTAGGAAAGAATCACTTCCCAGAGCAAAAAGTGCTTGGTTTCAAAGCCAGTCTTAGAGATCGCCTATTTTTATCCGTTCTGCGTTGTTCCACGAGCTTTTGGGATTTGCCTAAAGTGATTTGCCTAAAGTGAAGTTCGAA
>JANXAQ010000258.1 GCA_025062105.1 Thermoguttaceae bacterium | reverse complement strand
A
Organism: Thermoguttaceae bacterium; assembly: GCA_025062105.1. GTDB lineage: Bacteria > Planctomycetota > Planctomycetia > Pirellulales > Thermoguttaceae > JANXAQ01. Next base: position 15,304 of record JANXAQ010000258.1, on the reverse strand, counting down.
AAGCGACGTCAATACATTCCCCACAAAATGGGGGCCACTAACTAAAAAAGATAAAAAACCCTCCGGCAATCCCTTTCAATTACACTGGCCAGTAACATTTCACCGAATGCAGGGGGCAGGTTTTCTCTCTCTCCCTGGTGGGAAAATGGAGCTAATTTTTTTCTCGTCTCTGGGTTGGCTGCCCAGAAGCTCCGGCTGAGGGCGATAACACCCGAAGGCAGGCACACCCGAGCCGACAAAAGGAAACTTTTTCTTGCAATGCTTAAAGGCTCGGCTCTCAATGCGAGTTGAGTGTTTTCCGAAGGACTATCTGGCCGAGGTTTGACTTTCGCCATTTTCTAGACTCGAGTTTTGCCATTTTGGGTTTTGTGCCCAAAGCTTTTGTGCCCAACGAGGGATGCTCTAACTCCTTGCTAGTATTGAACTTAGGAAATTAGAGAATCAAAAAGATGTTTCGCCGTAACTACTGGAAACAAAAAGATTTAGAAAAAAATGGCAAAAGTCAGGCTAAAAGGAGGGCCCCTTCTGGTTGCCCTAATTCTTCGAGAATATTGGAGTTAGGAAATTTGGGGAGCAAAGAACCTCGAAGGCTAAGTCCTTGAAATACCAAGTTACAAAAATCGCAAAAGTGGCGTTAAACTGTTCTGGCCGCTGACTTCGGGCTTCCGGGCTCGGTTGAAGGCCCCTACAGCTGGCACTGCCCTGGGCAATGCCGGCCTTTGGGGACGAAGGGGACCGATGGACTTCCTTACTCGGCTGAAGTCTTCCCCCAGCCGAGGGCCGGTCAGCCAACTCGCCGATGGAATCCGAGATTTTCCCTTTTTATTTTCGGTTTTAGAGGGCCAAAATATTCCAGCCCACACCTCAGCCGGCTGCAAGGGCACTCTTTTGGCTAGAAAGCTCCGTCAATTTTCACAGCCGCGCAAGCGGAAATCCAGTAGTTTTGTCCGGTATTCTCCTGAATAGGATTGCCTGCTTTCGCAGGAATGGAAAACGGTTTTTCCATTCGATTAAACTATGAGCCGGCAGGATCTAGAGAAACCTCTGCATCCTTTAACGGATATATTTTTATACCATTCCGGCTTCTTTTCTCTCTTCCCATATTAGGGCTGGTAGCATTGCTAGCAGCCAATATGTAAGAGGAACCTTATGAATAACGCAAGGGATTGTGATACCATTTTGGGTTGCCTTCCATCTAACTCAATCTATAGGGTTGTTAGCTTGGCTCGTAGTCCACAGATAGGAGGTGTTCGGCTAGGACAACCGAATAGCTAGAGAATCAAAAACTCATAGATACTATATCAGGATTTTGCAGAGGTTTCTTTATTTTGTGTACTTTCTGCAAAATCAGTTGTTAGGGAGAGGCTGTGGAGCCAGCCCAACCGGGCCGCCCATTCCCGAAGAGAATCCCCAACTTCTAAGCACCCGCCAAAGACCCTACCAAAATGGCTCCTGGGAACCTATGACCTTTCTATAGGTTAGGCTGCTAGTCAATCCAAAGGGCCTGGCTGGCAGCCGCTGAAGGTAAGCCGGCCCCAGAGCAATTTAACTCCCCTAAAGGGGAATTTTTCGGAAAGTACAGTTTATTTTGAGATATAGTTCTGGTTTCTCTAAGGTCTGCTATGGCACCAGCTATGCTTCTAAGCTCGACTTTTGCCAATTTTGGTTCTGTGACGAAATGGGAAAGTTCTAAGTCTTTGAAAATATTGGACTTAGGAAATTATATGAACAAAAGGATGGTTCGCCGTAACTCTTGGGAAAAAAACATGGTTAGAAAAATGGCAAAAGTCGAGCTTAGAGGCTGTCCAAAAAGCATTTTCTATGATGACAGGAGGTTTCCTTCCTCAATTCCCCAGAATCCCCAAAATCCCTGTTTTAAAGGAGTCTGAAGCATAGGAGCCGATCGGCCAAAACCCATGGGAAACCAGCCAAATCCCCTTTAGGACAGCCTCTCACATTTTAAAAGGTTAGAACATCCAAGTGGGTACAGCCTGGAAATTGCCAAGAGTCCAGAGCAGAGGGCTACCTTCGAAGTGGCGGAAACGGGAGGGCTGATTTACACCAAGCCAAAAGCTTGCCTTGAGCTGCCGGTTGCCTATAATATCAGGGAAAATGAGGGGACTTTTTGCGCTACTCGTGCAGCCCCGGCCAAAGTCTCCTCGTAGAACTGAGGCAAATGGGGCTGGTCTTCGCACAAGGAGTCGTAGTATGGTGGACAGATGTTTCCAAAGGTGGTCTTGCTGGCGCATAGGGTTAGCGCTGGGGGCAGCCGGGGCCGGCCTCCTATGGGCAAGCGGTTTGCTGAGCTGGGCCGAACCAGGTGGGCAATTTGCTCCCCAGCCGGGCGAACAGGTGGTGCCCAACGTGGCGGCCATTCCCAAAAAGATAGTGCCGATGCCCGTGCCGAAACTAGCTCCGGCACCTCAGCCGGTGCCAATACCTCAACCGGCCCCCGTGATCCAACCAGCGCCGGCAGTGCCGCAGGGCGAGCAAGCAGCTCCGGTGGGCAAAACCAGTTACGCCCGTGTGGATACTCAGGAGGACTTTAACTCGGTGGTCCAGCGCATGCAGGCTCAAAAACCGGCCATCCTCCAGCGGCACCGTCAACTTCTAGAAGAGCGGTATGATCTGACTGATCGGCCTTTGCCGGGGGCCACCATGTCCCGGGGTAAGCCGATCCAGGCCGGTCCCCGGGTCAAACTCCCGCCGGGGGTTACCTGGCAGCAATTGGCTGAGATGACTCCCGAAGAAATCAAACAACGGGGCCTTTGGCCAAAGGGCTTTCTGCCCTTACCCCATCCCAACCATGACGAAGGCGGCATGCTGTTCCCCCAGTTTCATATTGATGAGATTAAACGCCAGGAGGGGCGGGACCTTACCCGATTTGATCTGGACTACGACCTGCCGGATCATTTCCTACCGGAGTTCCCCCCGCCGATTTATCTGACGACCCGGCCAGACCTGGGCGATGTTTCCCGAGGGCAACTGGTAACCTTGCAAAACTATTTCCAACTGTTCAACGGCATTTTGAATCCCAAGCAATTGGAAGGGCTTCGGCTGTTGCTCACGCCGTTTCCTCAGCAGCAGTTTAATGCCACCGACGACCGACGTAGTTTGAAGCCTAGCCAGGGGGTAACCTGTTTTGACTGCCATGTGAACGGTCATACCAATGCGGCCACCCATTTGTTGGGCGACATTCGGCCGCAGGCGTTTCGGCCCAGGCTGGATACGCCCTCGTTGCGCGGAGTGAACGTCCAGCGGCTCTTCGGCTCCAAACGCGCTCTGAAGACGATCGAAGATTTTACCGAATTTGAGCAGCGGGCCGCCTATTTCGACGGCGATCCGGTCATCGCCACCAAAAAGGGTGTAAACATCTTGGAGCGGGGCAGCCAGGTGCATTTCATGGCGGAATTTATGGCCATTTTGGATTTTCCGCCAGCGCCGAAACTGGACGTATTTGGTCGGCTGGATCCGGCCAAAGCCACCGAGCAAGAATTACGCGGGCAGCAGGTCTTTTTCGGCAAAGGCCGATGTGGCGAGTGCCACCCGGCTCCGTATTATACGGATAACCTAATGCACAACTTCCGCACCGAGCGCTTCTTCCACCCGCACTTGGTCAACGGCCGCATGATGACCGGCGACGGCCCCATCAAGACCTTCCCGCTGCGGGGCATCAAGGATTCGCCGCCCTATCTACACGACGGCCGTCTGCTGACCCTGGAAGACACCATCGAGTTCCACAACCTGGTGCTCGGAACCAAGCTGACCGATCAGGAAAAGGAAGATCTGGCCGCCTTTCTCCGCTGCCTGTAGTAGCTCCTTTTCGGTTTTGAGAGACACGTGGAGGAGCAGAAGCATTACTCTCCCTGCCCAAGCAGGTAGTTTTTTGGATAAGGAAGGCCAGCAGCTGGGTCTATCCGAAAGTTCCTTCATTGAGGTGCCTGTTGGGCCTGCGACGGTGGGGCATGTCCTGGTCTTGTTGTGGTCTTCTCATGAGGGATTTTGTCAGAGGATGCCGGGGGCCCAAACCGGGAAGCCGAGGCTTTGAACGATAGATAAAGCGCCGGCAGTGCTTCGCGCAATGCGGCTTCGTTCTCCTGCGGGTTGCCTCGGTAATAGACCCGAAAATTAGTTGGCTGATCGGTCAGGCGAAACTCGTAAATACCATCATTTCGCACTTGAACTGTACAAGGCCGAAGTTCATTCGGAAGCACCCGGTCGGTCGGCAGGACTTCGGTGGGCAGTACGATGCGGTGCGAGCCGTCGGCTCGCCGCACCAATTTCCGCCCGGTCAGACACAGCCAGACTGCCGTCTCCCAGACGTAGTGCTCCGCCCCGAACAGTCCTTCGTCCAGCGGCGGACCGTCCACCTCTACAGCTCGTAAAAAATCCACCCGATTTGCCCGACCCAACGCATATTCCAAATACCGCCGCAGCGGCGGATCCATCTGCCGAATGAACCGCCGGTTCGGCAGTTTCCAAAACGTGTTGTGTGGGTCGTAGCTAAAGGCAGGGCTGAACACTCCGTAGCCTTTCGATCCGGCGTTATTGGCTGCGCACGGATAAAGGGCAATCGGCAACTCGCTCCGCAGCAGGCAAACAATCGCTTGCGGATCCAAGGCCACATTCCACTCGATATAACCTGCCACCGGTGGACTGCTTCCGCCAGCGCTCAAATGCAGGCAGGCTAGCTTCCGACGAAACAATTCCGGCTCCCGATTGTAGGCCACGGCAATCGCCCGGGCGGAACCAAACGAGACAATATGGACAGGATCTGCCGAGTCCCGCAATGTCTTCAAAATCAGTTCGATCCCCTGTTGTTGGAACGCCGGAACGTCCAGCATCTTATCTTCAGGAGACCTCATCCGGGTAAACGGACTGGCGGCACACGGAACATTCCGTCCGAAAATGTAATTCAGTTGCCAGACTGGTATAAAACCCGGTTCACGCGGACCGGCGGCGTCCGGATGCAACCCGGGGCCTGGATTTTGGGCCACCGGTTGCCGAAACGGCTCCGTGCAATCCAGAATCACCGCCCGAAGATCCAACTCCGGCAGGGCATAGGCCGCTAGAATGTCGAAATTGTCGCCCACGTCCTGGTGGGGGTGATATAAATCGGTTACGTCAATCAGGGGAATCTGCTTCGGAGTTGTCCCAGGCCCGCTTTGCTCGGCTGCAAACGACACAGCGGAAACAAACACCACCGCTACTGTTCCAGCGATTGATAATCCCCGCATGAGCACTCCTCTAGGCAAACGAGGTCCAAACAACGGAAACTTCCTTATGATACTAATCCCCTCTCGGTTGCTGTCAACCGTCTTGGATGGCCCAATCCTTACCTTCACATAGAAAGACTATGCCCTTGCATCGTTGTTCGGTTGTGCGCCCTTCAGGCTCGGCAGTAAGTGAACATATTTTCATCTTAAGTCCAAATCTTTGCTGCTAGAACATCTCTGCTTCGGCCCCTAACCTGAAAAAAGCAAAAGTCGAGGCTACGGTCCCACCCGCTATCAAATAGATTCCCCACTCGATTCTAAAAGAGCCTGGATCTTACGATTGACTTCCGCTTTTCGACCAGCAATCCGTTGGATAGCTTCGTCGATAGTGCCTTTTTCCAAATGCCGAGAACAACTCACATAATGAAATACATAGACTTCCTTGATAGTTCCTCCAGCGCGAGTGGCGCGAGCAATTAATTGCGATGTGACCTCTGGATTATAGTGCGGATCAGCTATGAAAAGACGCGTCGTTCCTACCAAATCTAACCCTTCGAAGCCCACGGGAGAAAGCAATAAGATGGGAGTTTGTCCGGTTTTGAAAGTTTCTATTATTTTTACCTTTGATTCGACGTTGACTTCTCCGGTATAAACGACATGGGGCAGACAGCGGGCTTCGAGACAACGGGAAATCGGTAAGACACCATGTTCTACGAAATTTGTAAATATCAAGACTTTTGGGTTTATTTGTTTATCTATAATCTTTTGTACATGTTCAACGAGAGCCTTTACTTTACTGGAAGGACCTTCGAGAGTTTCTAAAAGTGTTTGTCGTAAATCCGCCACTCGATGAAAAGCCCGTTCTACACAATTTTCTTCAAGATCGTCAGTAAGAAATTGGCGATCAATCTTTTTCCGATGCTTCGATGCGAGCCGACGATATACTTTTACCTCGTAAGGAGTCATTTCCACTTGGATGGTTTGGGAGATAATCTTGGGAAGCCCACATTCGCCAGCACACTGTTGATCGGAGACATAATCTACATAGGGAAGTAGTAAAGAGGTTAATCGGATAGGGTCTCGGATTCCTGAGACTGGCCCCCGATGGGGGCGCAATCGGAATAGGGCGCGTATCCATCGCAGCCAAAAAGGATATTTCCGTTCATATTTGTATGCAAGACATGCTTCCAGCGGTTTCTGAAGCGGTCTGCCGGCGATCAAAGCGACTAAATTAAAAAATTCAAAAGGAGAATTCTGAAACGGAGCGCCTGTCATTCCGATAAAAAATTCACTCGACGAAGAAAGCTTTTTAAGCACAACATGATTTTGGGTTTTGAGATTTTTTGCATGGTGCACTTCATCAACAATCAGACACTTCCATTTCTGTTGTTCCACCCACGATCGGGAAAGTCTGAGCCGATCATAACTCATAGCATAAAGGGTTCCAGGAATTACCGCAGGCGGAACCTTTTGGACGATCTCCACTGGATAATCTACAGACCAGCGCTCTTGCTCCTGAAGCAACTGGGGGAGCAAATGAGCCGGGGCAACCCATAAAACCACACTGCCCGGTTCCTTGAGCAATCGCGCAGCAATATGGAGACCAATAGCGGTTTTCCCACTGCCCAATGGCCGAATCAATAAAAGCCGTTTTTTTGCTAATGCTCTTTCGATTCCTTTTCGTTGATGAGTAAAAAGTTCTACACCCACACTCTAAGTACTCCCGGGACGGAAATTTTGTATATACAGATATAAATTCCTGAAATCACGGTAACATGCTAATTGTAATGTGTATATTCAATCAACTAGCATGAAAAGAAAGCCTATTTCCTGTATCGAGGGGCTTCAGCCATCATCTGGTCTTTATTGTCAGGTAAAAGCTAGCCGGCTTTTAGCAGAACAATGGCCAAGTACTTGGACTCTCCTTGTTAAAAAGTTCAGGAGAAATGAGATCCTTTCCCTCCCGGCCCGCTAGCTAAAGATGTGAGGTCTATAAGCCCCTGAAAGAAACAGACTCCGAGACCTTCACAGACCGCTCAGAACAAAGCCATGTTTCATGCTCCAACGGTGGAAATAAGCGGTTAATTCCTATTCCAATAATCCCGCTTCATGGAATGCATGGGCCTTCAAAAAATGAAGCGCCATGATAAAACTTGCCGTCCGATCTACCGAGGGGGAAAAGGCCCAAACAAGACCTCCGAGAATAAGCCCTCCGGCAAGGATCCATCCTATAGGACCTGCCAAGGTAGCCACTAGAGAACTGGCAGTAGTATAAACCGCAAAAGGAAAGGTAATGCCAAAGATCGCACCAATGGTAGAAATAATCACCGACATTGTAGTATAAAAGGCAAACCCGGAAAGAGTAACTGTGGTTGCCAAAACAGCTAAAGCGGCCCCTCCACCCATGGTAACAAGAGCAGCTTTATTAGGAATCGGCTTAGCGAGTTCTTTTTCAAGTCGATCTAAAAGTTCTTTCCTCTGCGGAGGGGAGAGTTTATCCCATAATTCTGTAAAATATTTTTCTACTATTTTTTCTCGAGTTCAAATGTAGGCAAGGCCTGAACCTGCTCGGCTGGGACTCCTTTTTTCCTGGCCACCCATTGAACAAGGCTATGATAATCCACAATATTCCGCATAAACGGATAGGCAAAAGTATGTTCCGAGACCCAAATGAGTTGCTTTTTGATCTGAAGAGGAGCGATATAATCTTCCGGGTTTAGGCGTCCTGCCGCAAATGCTTTTTTGATCACTTCCGGTCCTGCATCATTAAACGTCTTGGGGCGCAAGGGATATTCTAGAGAAGCCTCTTCAGAAGTACTCGCATACTCATCATAAGCCTTCAGCCCAAATTGCCCAAAATCACTCTTCTTTAATTTAGGAAACATCTGGAGGCTAATCGCCAGCTGAATTTTTTCTTCTTCGTTCATGTGTTCTAGCATTTCAGTAAACTCAGTATCCTTATTATCAAACGTTCTCATCCCTGTATATTGTAACCAGGGCCTTCTGTTTTGTGGGGGCTTCGTGGTCTTCGGAGTGACCATGGGGTCACGAGAAGAAGAATAGCACCCATTCAAAAGGCTTAGAATACTCAACATGGAAACGAAGCGAATGACTCCGCGGTTCTTGATAAAGATGTTTATAGACAAGCCTCCTTTAACTTACCGCCGACATGACTCTGGTACAAACCTTTGCCACCTTAAGGAAAAGGTAGTCCTGAAGAGGCTAATCCTTTGAATTTGAGGAGTGGTTCCAGTCGCTTACAAAGCCTAAAAGCACAGAAAAACACTTATAGAACCTCTGCATAATTCAAAGGTGATATTTTTATACCTTTTCGGCTTCTCCTCCCCTAACCCAACATATAGGGTTGCTAGCATTGCTAGCACCCAATAGAGAGTAGGTGTTCAGCCAGGGGAACGTCAGGGTCTAAGAATCAAAAGTTCATATAGTTCACTATATGTTCAGGATTTTGCAGAGGTTCCTTATAATATTTGGTGTTATAAGCCTACCCTCCTGGCATTGTCAAGCAAACGGGGAAAAGGCACGGCAGAAAGCCTGTTGGCCAATTAGGCAAGATGGATAAAATAAAAAACCTCTGCATAATTCCGGTTTTTTTAAGCTCTTGGATTTTGAAGGCACGTTGGAGCCGCTTAGAAAGCCCAACAGGACTAAAAAACACCTGTCAGACACATAATCCCTATAATCCCTCCCCCGGCGGCTGGCGGCTGTCAAGCATGGGGAAAAATTTTCCCAAGTACGGTTCCCCCTTTTTAGTGGGGCATTTTCTAAATAGATGAAAAAATCTTCGGAACATTTTGGAGCGCTAGATTCCTGCTTTCGCAGGAATGACTCCTGCAGAGGAATTCCCAAAAAGAATCCATCCTGATAAGTTATTAGATCATAAGGAGTTATGTTTGTTCTTTCAAGGGGATTTTTATGAGAAATTATTCAGACGGTACTTTCTGCAAAATCAATCGTTAGGGGCAGAGGCGATGTAGCCAGCCCAACCGGGCCGCCCATTCCCGAAGAGAATTTCCAACTTCTAAGCCCCCGCCCAAGACCCTACCAAAATGGCTCCTGGGAACCTATGGTCTTCCAATAGGTTACGCTGCTAGCCAATCCAAAAGGCCTGGCTGGCAGCCGCTGAAGGTAAGCCGGAGCCACAGCAATTTAACCCCCATAAAAGAAATTCTTCGGAAAGTACAGATTCAGAGGCAAGTGCCTAGAAATAAGGGCATCGATGAGCGGCGAATACTTCGAGCACAAAAACAGGCAGAAGATCTCTGCCAGTGTAGGCTTTGACCAGAGGCAAAAAGAGGCTCTGTCGACACGAGTTTCGGCGGACCATAAACCGCACACGGCCTGGCAGGAACTGGGCCGGTTGGGAGAATCCTACTATCGTCGAAACGGTACGATCAAAAAGTCATCTCCCTCTGGTAGAAGCTGGTGGAATCGGTGCTCGGGAAGTGAGGAGCCAGAGGTCTCCTTTCCGGCTGGCTGGAGAAGTGGCCTTAGCTCCAGTATGATCAGATGTAACGTTAGCCGATAGGCTTTGCGGTTTTTCGGTAGGAGGTTCTTCTTTAGGTTTTTCTTCGGGCAGGCCGGGCAGTTTGGGTTTGGGTTTGGGTTGTTTTTCTTCGGTTTGGATAAGTTCTCGGAAAGGTTTGCGCTGTTCGTAGCTTTCTAATTCTTTGCGGAGTTGATCTTTTTGGTCTGGTCGGCCAAGTTCGACGGCTTTGGCGGACCATTTTTTGGCCGTCTCAAAGTCGCCTAGCTCGGCGTAGGCAGCGCCCAAGGTGCTCAGGATGTGGGCTTCTTTATATTGGGTGAGTTCGCAGGCTTTCAGGGCCATTTCCAGGGCGCGTTTACCGTTCCGCAGCGAATCGACCGGCGAGGTGGCCAGCACCCAAGCAAAGTTGTTCAACAGCCCGCTATCGTTGGGCCGGAGTTTCAACGCCCGTTCGTAGTCGGCAATTGCCTCGGCATGTTTACCGATGTTCAGGTAGGCATCGCCTCGGCCTCGCAAGGCCGCCGGATTGTCCGGGTTTTTCTGAAGGATTTCTGTATAGAGTTCGATAGCACGTCGGGGTCGGCTGTCGGCCACATACAACGAAGCCAATTGGAGCTGACCTTCTTCGTCATCCGGATGCCGACGAACCCAATCTTCCATCAGTTCGACGGCTTCTTCGGTGCGTTTGAGCTCGGCTAGCAGTACTGCCCGATATCGGATTGCCAATCTCAGATCAGGCTCATCTTTGAGGACTTGTTCCACCTCGGCCAAGGCTTTATCGAATTGTTCCATTTCCTGGAAGACTTCTGCGCGTAAGAGTCGAACTACCGTTTTGTCCGACGCTTCTTTCAATGCTTCGTCCAAGTCTTTGATGGCTTCCTCGAATTTTTTCTGAAGGGCATGGATTCTTGCTTGCTGGACCCATAGTTCGGGGGAGCGGGGTTCGAGTTTGCGGGCTTCTGCTAGCACCGCCAGTGCCGCATCATATTTTTCTTGTTTACTTAGAACGAGGGCTTTGGCAATATAGGTGGCTATATGTTTAGGATCCAATTTTAAAGCGGCGTCGAAGTCGGCCAAAGCCTGCTCCCACTGACCAAGTTCTACATAGGCTACCCCGCGCTCCCGGAGGATTTCGGCGCTTTCCGGCGCGAGCCGAAGCGCCTCATTAAGGTCGGCCAATTGTTTCTTGGGATCCTGTTGCAAGGCAGCCCGAAGTCGAAAGGCCATGGCTCGGGTGGCAGGCTCCGCATCGGCCACAGCCAGAGCGTCCTCCAAGGCTTTGGCCGCCCGTTTGGCATCTCCGCCCGGCAACAGGTGCAATCGAGCAATATAGACCAACGCTTCGGCTTGATTGGGGAGGATAGCTACGGCGGTCTCCAAATCGTTCAAAGCCGATGTGCGGAAATTCTCCAACCGAGGATGAAACGGGCCGTCCAGAAGGGCCTTAGCAACGGCCACTCCCCGTTGAATCAACGTCGAGGCCAGCATCGTCTTAGCATATTCGGTACCTGCCTCGTCCAGCCCTTTTTCTAAGGCACTTCGACACAGACGAATCACTTCCTCCAAATCCGATAGTTTCTTGGCTTTTAATCGTAATTCAGTGGCTTTATCTAGATCAGCCTGACCGGGCGGCAGCTTTTTTTCGGCAGGCGGTTCTGCTGGCTTTTCTGCTGGGGATTTCGGCTCTTCTGCGGCCAACATTTTGACAAGATCCAGTCTCGGTCCCCCAACCGCCAAAAGGCCCGCAAAGAAAAAAACACCCACAATCCACATCCGTTTTCTGCACTCGCACATAAAAAACTCCTTCTACGCTCCTCAAGGTAGAACATGCCCACACCAAAACCTCTTTAATAGGGAGCTTTTTTCTGCTCCCACCCCTCGGAAGATCCGCTCTCTTGTTTCTTTATCATACTTTTATTATTTCTACAGGAAAAGCGGCCTAGGTGGTGTGAATTTTTTGTAGTCAGGTTAGCACAAAACAGATTGGTGTGGTCTCCAATTTCATCCAACGGCCTCTGCCTCGGGCATCTCCGGGAACATGGGGCCTGGTAGTGTGATCTCCATTGTGAAGAGTCTTTCGGAGAGAGTGTAGTTCTTTATATCGGGAAATAGAAAGGTATTCTAGGGGAAGCTAGATTTGCCGGCACGAGGCTCGTTTTGCCTAGATTGCCCATCTTGCCCAATGAGCTCACCAAATTTCATCGGCAACCAGGGGCCCTGCTCAGCAGGAGGTTCGGAAGTTTCAAAAAGGCCCATTTCAGAGGATGAGGTTCCTCCAAGCCCAAAGACCGGTTTTGGCGGCTCAGGTATGATTTGGGCGAAACTTATTTTGGTTTTGGCTCCGCCAGGGGGGAAGTAGTAATTTGCACAAATCGTTCAAACATCTTTTGGGCTACTGCCGTCACATCCTCCCGACGGACCGAACGGATGCGTTCTGGAAACTTTTGCTCGTAGTCATAGCCCAAGCCAAACAGTTCATAGATTGCGGCCTGCTGCGCCTGTTCGGCGGGAGTGGTATTTTCCTGGGAATGGAGAGCGATGATCATTTCCACAGCACGTTGGAATTCTGCTTCAGGGATCTCGCCCCGGCGAGCACGCTCCAGATGCGTCCGGATCCGGCTTAATACCTCCTGGATTTTATCTGGGGCGGTTTGGGCGATGATGACAAAATAGCCAGGCGCCGGCCCACTCATTAAAAACGCATGAACCATATAGACGAGCCCAGCCCCGCGAAGGTCTTCGTGCAGCCAGCCGCCCGGGTAACTATAACCCGACAGGATCGCATCTAGCACAGTAAGGGCCGCAAATTCCTTTTCCTCAAAGAGGCTAGGAGCCGGATAGGCCAAAAGCACCATACCGGTCTGTTTAGCCGTCTGCTTGTGCCGAATGATCGGCTGCTCCAAGCTGTTTGGTCGGCGGAAGTCGATTTTCGGCGGTGCTGCTGCTGGCAATTGGCCGAAATGCCGAGTTATTATTTCTTGCGCTTGCTCTGGTTCGATGTCGCCGAAGACGCTTACGACCATATTGCTGGGCACAAAATAGCGACGGTGGTAGGCCCGGAGGTCTTCCGGGCGCAGACGCCCGACAGCCTCCATGGTGCCGCCGGGCATAATGTGGTAAGGTGAGCTGGTCGGCAAGCTGGCATGAAACAGTTCCATCAGTTCTTGTTGCGGGTTGTCGGTCCGGCGAGCAATACTGGCCAAGGCTAACTTCTGCACCACCGCAAACTGGTCTTCGGGAAAAGCCGGATGCAAGAAGCAGTCGGCAAAAACAGCCGCTGCCTCCGGAAAATCCTCCCGAAGTACACTCAGGCTGGCCAGAATGGTGTTTCGGCCGCCGATAGCGGAAAACCGGCCGCCGATCCGGTCGAAAAACTCGGCGATCTGGGCGGCGCTCATCCGAGCGGTACCTTTATCCAGCATGGCCGCCACCAAACTGGATCTGCCTGCTGTTTCAGGGTTATCCTCCAACGAGCCGCCCAATACAGCCGCCTGAATGTTCACCATCGGTTTGTGCGGTTGGCGTTTCAAAAGCACGCGCAGGCCATTCGAAAGGCGAAGTAGCCGGATCGGTGTCTCCTGAGCCGTTTTGGCCTGCACGGAGGCTTGGCCGCCAATGCCTGGTGGCAGCACGCATACTCGGTTCAGCCGCTCCGGCACGAAATACTTCCGGGCCGCCTCTTGGACCTGCCCGGCAGTTACCTTCTGGATGCCGGCCACGTAATGTTTGTCGAAAAGCGGATCGCCGGTGGCCAGGAAGGATCGACCTAGGCTGTCGGCCGCATCCTGCACGGTCTGCTGATCCAGCACCAGTTCGGCGGCTTTTTGTTTTTTGGCCTTTTCGAGTTCAGGAGCACTGACCGGTTCGTCCCGCAGCCGATAGACCTGCCGGAGGATTTCGTCGGCTGCCTGCTGCCAATGTTCCGGCGGCGCCGTAGCAATCACCCCAAACCAGCCTCGGACAAACGGCGGCGTGTAACTAGCTGTGCGAATCGATAGCACCCAGCCACGTTCATGTTTCAGCAGCCGAACCAACCGGGAACTATCCCCCTCCCCTAAAATAGCGGCAGCGACATCCAAAGCAAAAAGGTCCGGATGGGTTAGTTCTACGGTCGGCCAAGCCAGGATCATATCTACCATTTTGCCTTCCATTTCCCGAACGGCTTCTCGAGGCGTAAGCTGCGGCGGTTCCGTGGGGATAGGAATAACCGTTTCCGGTCCCCGGCCCGTACCAGCCCAATGCCGAATCACGGCCGCCAAAACTTTCTCGGTGTCCACATCGCCCACCACGACAAACACTTGATTGTTCGGCACATATCGGGTTCGATAAAAGTGCAGCAGATCTTCTCGGCTCAACCGGTTCAAGGAGTCTAGATAGCCGATCGTCGGATGCCGCACCGGATGCACCTGATACATCGTTTGTTCAAACAGTTCCCAAAGGACTCGGTTTCGTTGGACCAAGCCGTCGGCCAATTCTTGCCGCACCACAGCATGTTCCCGTTGGCACTCGGCCGGGTCGAAGCGGGCATGTTGCATCCAGTCGGCCAACAATTCGATGGCCGTCTCTATATCTTTGGCCGGACAGTCGATGTAGTACATCGTCATATCTTGCGAAGTCATGGCATTGGTGGCGCCGCCGAACCGATCAATCAGCTCTCGGATTTGCGCTTCGGTTCGCCGGGTGGTACTGCCGCCGGCCACGATGTGTTCGACCAGATGGCTAATACCGCTGCCAAGATATTGGCCTTCGAAGGCACTGCCAGTATTCTTGACAAAACAGCGCACCGTCGCTACCGGGGCCACATGGTTTTCCTGGATAATTACGGTAAGTCCATTGGAAAGCGTGGCCAAAGTTACAGCATCCGGCAACTGCCGGCGATGGACCACACTGAGCGTCGGAGGGGGGGCTGCGCCTGGTTTTTCCCCGGCAGGAGGTTTTGCTTCGGCCATCGGCGGCGACTCAGAAGCCGTCGGTATGTTAGTCGGTGGCCCGACCAGAGGCACTGCCAGCCCGGTAATAGCGGTCCACTGCGCCGCACACACCCAGATGCCACTACTAATAACCAACAGAACCATACCTTGCACACAGAGCCTGAATACGTCCCCCGTTTGGCCTCGCACATCACGAATCATCTAGGACTCCTTTGTTGGGTGTTTGAATTACGGATGAAAGTGATCCCATCCAGCAGAAACTGGATTTTCCCGGATGTCGGAGATCGAATCTGGAAATCGGTTATTTAAAGGTCAATTTCTCTGTCGGACTTTTGCCAATCGGAGCAGGTTAGCCGAATAGGGAGGACTTGGTTTTCCTCTTCTGCCTCTGCTTCTGCCTCTGCCTTCCGCTTTTTTCCCTCTTCCCTCTGCCATTGGTATCTACACATCGTGTCAGGACCGTGCATGATGCCGGAGGAACCGACAAGCCGGTAAAATTTTCGCCTCTCCCCTCCGAGGGAGAGGCGGGGCGCCGCCAAACCCCGGGCGGCGGCGGGGGCGAAAAAAAACCGCGGGCCCCAGAAAAAACCCTTCCCCGGCGGCGGGCGGCGGGACCAGGGGGCCGGGCCCCCAGGTTTGTTGATAAAAAT
>JANXAQ010000247.1 GCA_025062105.1 Thermoguttaceae bacterium | reverse complement strand
CCTTTGGAGGCATCTGGCTTTGGAGAGAGGCCTTTTTTTAATGAAACTGCCGGTTTGGCTCCGGCACCGATGGGGGATGCTGTTGCTCGGCTACCAGTTGAGCCGGCTGACAATGCGAGGACCTCATCTATTTGGACTGTTGGGAGCGGGCCTTTCTACCGCCCTGCTGGCTATACAAGGAATTTTACCCGTTCAGAAAATTGTGGAAGCCTTAGGGGGGGATTTCCCCCGGCAATTGGAGCTAGTGCGCAAGGATGCGGAACGGGTGTTGGAAGACTACGGACTAGAAAAACTGGCCCCCCTGCGGGAACCGGAGCAGCCTCCGACTCAAGTCCCAACTGCTCCCTCAGGCTGGGGAGAATGGGTTTGGGAGAAGTTGAGAAGATGGCTTCTGCAGCAGACGGATCCACATTCTCTTAGTCTAGTAAATAATGCCGTGGAGCGGACGGCAGAAAAGGTATGTAAAGAAATGTTTAAAGGTTTTTGGGGACGCCTCCTTCTTGGCTTGGCCAATCTGTTGCCAACCGGCATGTGCGCATGGATTCTCTACCGCTTGGGGAATGCCTGGTGGGCCGAACAGTATTTGCCTTGGCCGTTTTATGCCATGGCCATGGGACTATTGGCCGGATGCTTCTTTCTTGGATACTGCTTGATTGTGGCTAGAGCCTATGGATGGATTGGCACTATTACTCCCCAGGAATCCTTGCGACAGTATCTCCGGGCAGAGGATTTTTGTCCAGAAAAATCTCCGTTAGAACCCATTAGCCAAGTGGAGGAACAACTCAGACAGTTCCGGGACCAGATGCACCAATTAAGAAAAAACGCTCAGCAGCTGGTCAGCCAACAGGAAAAACTTTTGCGCCTGGGTGCCACGCTGCCCGGAGGTAAGTAAGATTTTCAAAATGACTTCCTCCATCTTGCGGCGGGGCAACAGCACCCAGAACCCTGTAGGATCCTCTGCATGGAATCTCTGCAAAATCTTGAACATGTAGTGAATTTTGTCAACATGTAATTCTCTAGCCGTTCGATTACCCTATCAGGAACAGCTACTATCTATCGTGTGCTTGCAATGCTAGCAGCTCTATATGTTGCATTAGGAGGAGAACAGCCAAAATGGTATAAAAATATCTCCTTTGAATTATGGAGAGGTTCCGCATCATTCATAGGAAATATTTTTATACCGTTTAGGTACCCTCCGCACCTGCCCAATATATAAGGTTCCTAGCACTGGCAGCACCCGACATAGAGCAAGTGTTTGGATGGGAGGCAACGAAAGTCTATCGAACCAAAAATCCATATAGTTCTCTATATGTTCAGCATCGGGCAGAGGTTCCAAATCCAAGATTACCTAGAAGAGGGGACCGTAACTGGGGCGACGTGGGGAGCTGAGGAAGCGGTGTTCCGGTGCAGAAGGGCGGCGCCGACAAAAGCGGCAAATAGCGGATGCGGCCGGATCGGCTGCGACTTAAATTCCGGATGAAACTGTACGCCCACAAACCACGGGTGATTGGGTAATTCGATAATTTCCACCAGAAGGCCGTCCGGGCTAGTACCGGCAATCCGAAGTCCATGGGCGGTCAAGATCTCCCGATAGGCATTGTTCAGTTCAAAGCGGTGGCGGTGGCGTTCGGAGATTTCTAGCTTTCCGTAGGCGGCTGCCGACCGACTGCCAGGAACCAACACGGCCGGATAGGCTCCCCGACGCATCGTGCCGCCTTTATCGGTGATCCTTTTTTGTTCATCTAATAGGCAGATAACTGGATAAGGGGTCTGGGGATCAAACTCCGTGGAGTTGGCTGCCTGCAAACCGCACACATGCCGAGCAAACTCCACAATCGCACACTGCATTCCTAAACAGATGCCAAAAAACGGCACGCCGTGTGTGCGAGCATACTGGATGGCTTGGATTTTTCCCTCAATGCCACGTTCGCCAAAGCCGCCGGGTACCAAAATTCCGTCCACTCCTTTCAACAGAGCCTCGGCTCCTTGTTGCTGGACCGCTTCACTATGCACCCGATGGATCCGGACATGGGCCGAGTGGGCTAGCCCCCCGTGGCTCAGAGCTTCGTAAATAGACTTATAGGCGTCCCGGTGCTCGGCATATTTACCTACCACCGCAATGGAGACCTCATACTTGGGGTTTCGAAGCCGATGGAGCAGTTCCCGCCAATGATCCAGTTTAGGTTCGCCCGCCTTTAAGTTTAGTTTCCGAACGATCAGTTCATCCAGACCGTTTTCCATCAGGCTGATTGGAACCTCATAAACAGAGAACTCCTTATCTTTCTCTTCAATGACCGCTTCCAACGGTACGTTGCAAAACAGGGCGATTTTGGCTCGCTCTTCCCGGCTTAGGGAACGTTCGGTCCGACAGATAAGGATGTCCGGTTGGATACCGATCTGCCGGAGTTGGCCGACCGAATGTTGGGTAGGTTTGGTCTTCAGTTCCCCAGCCGCCTTCAAATACGGGACCAACGTCAGATGGATATAAAGGCAATTTTCGCGCCCCAGATCCAGGGAAAGTTGTCGGATGGCTTCCAAAAAGGGCAAACTTTCGATGTCGCCCACAGTGCCCCCAATTTCGGTAATGACCACATCGACGCCTGGGCCGTCAAACTTGCATATGGCCGCCTTGATCTCATTGGTAATATGCGGGATGACCTGCACAGTCTGGCCCAGGAAGTCGCCGCGGCGTTCCTTAGTAATCACCGACAGATAAATCTGTCCGGTCGTGTAGTTGCTATCTCGCGTCAAAGGGCTGCTGGTAAATCGCTCATAATGGCCCAGGTCCAAATCGGTTTCGCTACCGTCGTCCAGCACATAGACTTCGCCGTGCTGATAGGGGCTCATGGTACCAGGATCGACGTTGATGTACGGATCTAGCTTTTGCATCCGTACGGTCAGCCCCCGGCTTTCCAACAACAGCCCGATCGACGCACTGGTCAGCCCCTTGCCCAACGAGCTGACCACTCCACCGGTAACAAAAATATGCTTGGTCATCGAAAGCTAGTGAGATAAAGCCCTACTTCCTAAGGCCGATGCGCCACATCCAGTGAGAACCTCTCAGTCTCTGTTGAAAGGGTCTCCGCCCTCTGGGGAGGTTTTGCCCATACCGGTTCGGTTTTCCTTCGGTTTTGGTGGGTTTAGGCCTCCGATCGGAAAGGGTTTCAACAGAGCCAGCTTCTCACACAAAATCCAGATGGCTCCGAACTACAACCTACCTCCTTGGAGGTGGTAGGAAAACTTATTTTGGTGGGAGGCTTTTAGCTCCCCTTTTGCCAATTTTCCTCACTGGTTTTGATTCCAGGAGTTAGGGCGAGTGCGGCCTTTGTTCACCGAATTTCCTAACCTCAATTACAAGCAGGTAGAGCATTGCTCTTCCTGACCGAAGCCAAAAATGGCAAAAGTCGAGCTTAGTCTTTCTAGACTAAGCCTAACAGCCACTGAAAGACGCTCGTACGCATGCCCACATAGGGGTCCATCCGAAGCGGACCAATCGCTTCCAAAAATAACATTTCAGCCGAGTGAAGAAAACCGGCCGCTGCCCTCCGACTCAGGGGGCTGAGCGGAAGGCCAAGCCCACCCCAAGGACCTCGGACCCCGAAGCCAGAAGGGCCGAAGGCGGAGGGCAGAACAGGTTAGAATCGCGAAACTGCCCGTGTGCCTTTCGGCCTCTGGCCTCAGTGATTTTTCCCCTCTCGTATCCTCTTGCCGCCAAAAGAGAGGGAAGAAGATTAAGCCTACTTCAATCGGCTGAAGTGGTACAAAAACTTATTCTAGCCAGTTCGGCAGCGTTCGACAAAGGCCCGGTAGTCTTCGGGCGTATCAATGCCACAGCCGTGGTACTGAATGACCCCCACGAGAATGGTATAGCCAGCTTCTAAAGCTCGGAGTTGTTCTAGGCGTTCCAGCAGTTCTAATCGGCTGGGCGGCCGCTTGGCCAAATCCAATAGCACCTCCCGCCGGTACACATACAAGCCGATATGTTGGTAAAAAACCGGAGGATCGGCTTCTAAAAGCCGGTCCTCCCACTGGCGGGGGTAGGGGATAGGTGCTCGGCTAAAATACAAAGCTCGGCCTTGGGGATCAAAAACCACCTTCACACAAGCCGGGTCTTCCCACTGCCGGCGGGAGCGGATCGGAGTGGCTAAGGTCGAAATATGGGCTGCCGGGTTCTGCTGCAGCAACTGGATCGCCATGTCGATGGCCGCTCCGCCCAATTCCGGTTCGTCTCCCTGGAGATTGACAAAAAGGTCGATGTCGGGCATAGTGCGGGCCAGTTCGGCCACTCGATCGGTGCCGCTGGCCGCTGCCGGGTCGGTCATCCGTACCTGGCCACCGAAAGACCGAACCGCCTCCGCAATTTCCTCCGAATCGGTGGCTATACATACCCCGGAAGGAAGCCGAGCCTGTAATGCTGCTTCATACGTGTGCTGTATCAACGGTTTGCCGGTCTCGGCTAGAAGCATTTTGCGCGGAAGCCGCGTCGATGCCAGCCGAGCAGGTATAACTAAATAACACCGACAATCCACCCCATCTGCCCTCCTAAGGACACAGCAGGTTTGGATTAGCCCATTCCATTACCGTTTTACAATATGCTGGGAGAATACGCTTAACACGAACATTCCTCCGGGGGCTCGCTGGTATACACATCTTTGGGATGTATTTACCCTCACAGCAGCAGCAAATGATTGCCTCAATTATGGGGATAACTCAACCTTTCAAAACAAGCCAATAGTTACTTTGGATAAATTGCACCATTTAGGGAAAATCATTTAGAAGATCAGCAGGTCTTTAGTTTCAGAAAATGGTTTGTCTGTGTTGTTCAACGAGTTTTCCTGCTTTGCCTAAAGTGATGTCCGAGCGTCTGAACTCCAACTTTGTGTATAACAGCGAGCCGCCGGGGGACGGGTTTATTGGGACCTCCGGATAATTCAAAGGAGATATTTTTGCACTATTTTGGTGCCCTTTTCCTCTAACCCAAAATATAGAGTTGCAAGCACTGCTAGCAAGCTCATGTAGTGGATTCTTTAATAGGGCGGGGCTACTCCCTACCGAATCAAAGGGTTATGAAGTTCGTCGCATTTGCAGGATTTTGCAGAGGTTTCTATTTTGGGACGGGAACTCCCCAACGGTTGGTAATTTTTATAACCTCTTTTGTTTCTGGCGGTTACAACAAAACCTCACATGGCGGAGTCAATTGCCTCCCTGGTACCAATTCAGCCTAGTGAAGAAATAGGGCGCCGGCCTCCGAGCAGCCGTCTGGGATTGCCCTCCTGGTACTCAGAAGCAGAGGCAATTTCTTCTCTGGGCGGATACGGGGGAAGCGGAACTTTCTTCAGTCGGCGGAACTAGTACGAAAGGCTTTGCCCAACGGAGGGGCATATTCCCTTCGCCTAGTGCCACAGCCGGGAGAGGTTTTGGCGGACTTTGGCTGAGACGGATTCCCCCGGACGCAACGCCAGGCCAAACTCTGAGGTAGATGGCTCGGCACGGCCGCCGGATTGTACATGAAAATACCGCTGCACCGAACGGGGCAGAAATCGCGTCAATTGCGACATGCCATATTCGTCTGTTTTGCCGAAAGGCCCGTAATAATGGAACAGTGGACAAAACACAGCTAGGTGCCGCCTCGCCCGCGTCAGCGCCACATAAAAAAGCCGGAGTTCTTCGTCAATCAGTTCCGGCGAACCAGTAGTCATATCGGACGGAATATTGCCGTCGGTAGCGTTGATCACATAGACGGCTTCCCATTCCAAACCTTTGGCGGAGTGCATGGTGCTGAGGACCAGAAAATCTTCATCCAGGATGGGCGGCCCGGCCAAATCCTGCGTGGAAGAAGGGGGATCCAAAGCCATCTCCGCCAAAAAGGAACGGCGGTCTGGATACCGGCTAGCAATCAGTTCTAGTTGTTCCAGGTCTCGGGAACGGGCATAGGGGTTGTCATATTTTTCTTCTAGCAAGGGTTGATAGAAGGTACGGGCGGCATGGATTTGGGCTGATGCGTCCTTGGGCGAAGCAGTCAACTGCTCAAGTAATTGGAGCCATTTGTCCCACAAACCCGCAGCGGCAGCCGGCGGTTTCCAACTCCGCCAAGCTTCCCATTGCCCGCCCGCTGATTGGAGTAGCTCCATCAATTGTTTTGCCGTCTTCGGCCCAATACCCGGCAAAAGCACCAGCACCCGCATCCCGGCCACCGTATCTCGAGGATTTTCTGCTAGACGCAAGATGGCCAACAGGTCCTTGACATGGGCCGTTTCGGAAAACTTCAGGCCACCATATTTATGATAGGGGATATTTCGCCGGTTCAGCTCCGTTTCCAGGAGCATACTATGGTGGGAGGCCCGGAACAGCACGGCCTGTTGGCGCAGCAGAAGCCCGGATTCCCGACGTTCCAGAATCCGTTGGATGACCTCGTCGGCCTGCTGCTGTTCATCCTGGCAGAGGACCAATTCCGGCCGAGGTCCCTCGGTTCGTTCTGTCCAAAGATTTTTCACATAGCGCCTTTGGGCTAAAGCGATTACCTGGTTGGTGGCCTCCAGGATAGGTTGGGTGCTTCGATAGTTTTGTTCCAGGGTGATGATGGTGGCATTAGGATAGTGTTCGGGGAACTCGAAGATATTGCGGACCTCGGCGGCTCGGAAACTGTAGATGGCCTGGGCGTCGTCGCCAACTACGGTAAGTCCTCGGCCATCGGGCGAAAGCATGTAGAGGATTTCCGCCTGCAAACGATTGGTGTCCTGATATTCATCGACTAGAATATAATCGAACATGTTTCGGAGCACTGGACCGGCCTGGGCATCTTCTAGCAGGGCGTGCCAATAGAGCAACAGATCGTCATAGTCCAGGATACCGGCCTGCTGCTTGCGCTCGATATAGGTGTCGAAAAGCCGGGCCAATTCCTTTTCCCACATGGCACACCAAGGAAAGACCGTGGCCAGCACATCCACGAGCGGCATCCGGGCATTGACGCATCGGCTATAAATTTCCATACAGGTCCCCTTTTGCGGGAACCGGCGATCCGTCTTAGCCAATTTCAGCTCGGTACGGATGACCTGCAGAAAATCCTCCGAATCGGAGCGGTCGTGGATGACAAAGTCGGCAGGAAGCCCGATGGCTTTACCATATTGGCGCAAAAGCCGGGTGGCCACCGCATGAAACGTGCCGCCCCAGACCTGGCTGGTAAGAGCACCGGACTTTTTATTGCCTCGCCGGATTTGGGCAAGCAGTGCGTCGGCCCGGCGGAGCATTTCGGCCGCTGCGCGGCGGGTAAAGGTGAGAAGTAGAATGCGGCCCGGCGAAACACCCTGCAATACCAGCCAAGCCACCCGATGGACCAAAGTATTGGTTTTGCCGGTTCCTGCACCGGCTAGGATCAGAAGCGGCCCATCGCCATGGGTAGCCGCCTGCCGTTGCTGAGGATTCAGCTGGCCCAAAATCTCTTCCACAACCTCCTTTTTCGCCTTCATCATAAACCCTCCGTGTGCTTTGGGCCTTACCAAGATCCAAAGACTCGATGGAATTTACAGATCCATCGGAGGAGCAATGCCAGTTTAGCGTTTTTCCGGGCTATGGGGTAGAGGAGTTAGCG
Organism: Thermoguttaceae bacterium; assembly: GCA_025062105.1. Classification (GTDB taxonomy): domain Bacteria; phylum Planctomycetota; class Planctomycetia; order Pirellulales; family Thermoguttaceae; genus JANXAQ01. The sequence continues at coordinate 4,963 of JANXAQ010000247.1, read as the reverse complement.
GATCAGTTTCGCCGGGTCAAGCACAGGAGGCCTTCCTCCGCGGAGAGAGCATTTTGATAGGATTGACAAAACTCTATGTGGCCGGTCAACCCACTCGCCGATTCTTATAAAATCACTTGGGGCGTTGGCCGATCGGTCAACGGCACATACTTTTGTTCCGCACAACCGATGTACAATTGTCTGGGCCGAATGATTCGGCTTTCCGGATTGTCATGCTGCTCTTTCCATTGGGCGATCCAGCCGGGTAGCCGACCAATGGCAAAGCAGACGGTAAACATATTGGTCGGAATGCCCATGGCCCGCAGGAGGATGCCGCTGTAGAAGTCAACATTTGGATATAGTTTCCGTTCGATAAAATACGGATCCGACAAAGCCAATTCTTCCAGCTTGCGGGCAATGTCCAGGAGGGGGTCTTTATACTGCAACTTGGCAAAGACCCGTTCACAGGCTTGTTTCAGAATTTTGGCCCGAGGGTCGTAATTTTTGTAGATTCGGTGGCCAAAGCCGTACAGACGGAATGGGTTCGACTTGTCTTTAGCTGCCGCGATACATTCTTCCGCGGTCATGCCGCCTCGGTGGATGCGTTCTAGCATTTCGACGACTTCGACGTTGGCGCCGCCATGCAGCGGTCCCCACAAGGCGCTGACGCCGGCGGCGCAGGAGGCAAACAGGTTGGCTCGTGCGGAACCAACGGTCCGGACCGTCATGGTACTGCAATTTTGCTCATGATCCGCATGAAGGATAAATACCAGGTTCAAAGCATCCTCAATCTCAGGCGTAACGATATATTGCTTATACGGCAGGGAAAACATCATGTGCAGGAAGTTTGCGCAGTAGCGCAGATGAGGATCCGGATAGATAAACGGCAAGCCCAGGGATCGGCGATACGAAAAGGCGGCAATTGTGCGGACCTTACTGATCAACCGGGCCGCCACGGCCAAAAACGATTCCGGATCCTCTACCTTCAAAAATTCCTGGTGGTAACATGCCAGTTGGCTCAGCATGGCCGACAAAATCGCCATCGGCGGCGCATCCAACGGAATATGGTGAAATTGCTGGGTCAGCCCTTCGTGCAACAGTTCGTTTTCCGTCAGCGCTTCGCTAAATTGGCTCAGTTCGGTTTTGTTGGGCAGATGGCCGAAAATCAATAGATACGCCACCTCGATAAAATTCGGTTTTTCGGTAAACTGCTCGATCGGAATGCCCCGGTAGCGCAGAATGCCCCCGTCCCCGTCGATGTAAGTAATAGCGCTTTGGGTGATGGCCGTATTAGCCAGCGATGGATCGTAGGTTATCAGTCCGCACGAGTCTCGGAGTCGGCTAATGTCGATGGCTCGCTCGCCGTGCGTACCAACCAAAATCGGCAATTCAATCCGCTGATCCCCCAAGATTAAAACCGCTTTTTCTAGCTCTGCCATTTTATCTCCTCAGACCGATGGTTGACTGTTTGGGAAAGGCAAAATCCTGCTCCTGCCGCTAAACGAGGCCGTTTCCTCCAACTTTCTAATCCTTACCACTTTACGGAAAACCCACCGTTTTCACAAGAACCCACTCTGATTGGAAGATCTCTTTTGGCCAGCCGATCCCCTTTTCTCCTCTGGCACTGTGGAGTTAGGAAAGATTATAATAAAATGGTGCTAAAGAGCAAGGAAAGTCTTCTGCGTAGGAGAGGGGGTTATGAAAATGGTTTCTGGGTTCCGCAGGGCCTTCACGTTGGTCGAACTACTCGTGGTGATTACGATTATTGGGATATTAATTGCCCTGCTATTGCCGGCGGTGCAGGGTGCCCGGGAAGCAGCTCGCAATACCCATTGCAAAAACAACCTCTATCAACTTGGCCGGGCTGCCCAGCAGCATGTGGAAGTCCATGGCCATTTCCCATCCAGCGGCTGGGGATACATGTGGACCGGCGATCCGGATATGGGCACCGGCGCCAAACAGCCGGGAGGCTGGATGTATAACTTGCTACCTTTTATCGACCAGATCAATGTCCATCAACTGGGCGCCGGTCTGAGTGGTAGTGCCAAGCGGGCTGCTCTGACCCAACAACGTTCTGTCGTCATCGGCCTGTTTTACTGTCCTACCCGCCGTAGGCCCATCGCACTGCCCACCTACGAAGGGGCTTGGAATGCCGATAACCCCAAAGTCTTGGGTAAAACTGACTACGCCGCCAACGCCGGCACAGTGATCCTTCTAGGTAACGCTACTAGTGAAACCGATTGTCCTCAAAAATATCCCGATTGCAATTTCCGAGATTTAACCAGTTGGCTTCAGCAGTTTGACGGCATTTCCAGCGAACGGACCGAGATCCAGCCAGCCCACATTAAAGACGGTCTGAGCAATACGATCTTCGCCGGGGAAAAATACCTCAATCCCGATTATTATTACTCCGGCAATTGTTGTGTAGATAACAACTCCGCCTTCCAAGGCAACGACTGGGACCTGAATCGCTGGGTGCCGCCGGCCAATGTATCAGGGACCTCCGATCGGCAACCCAGGCAGGATACGCCCGGTTTTGAGAATTGCACCTATCGTTTTGGCAGTGCTCATCCGTCCGGATTCAATGTGGTCATGTGCGATGGCTCGACCCGGATGCTCAGCTATGCGATCGACCTGAGGATTTTTAGCTTTCTAGGCAACCGTCGGGACGGGCAAAGCATTCCGGATAACTATTGATCCCGTCTCCACTAGCATCTTCTGGGGGGATTTGTGGGGTGATGTTTTGAATTGGAGGGTTGTTGTCAGCCCTTCCCCCCACTTCTTACTCTCGTATTTGTGGGGCGATGCTTTAATTTTAAATTGGAGGGTGGGGTTAGTTTGGCGTTTACCAATTTCTGTAACTAGTCACACTACCCCCAGGTGTGCACTAAGGCTCGGTTGGCCGACGATTTTCCTAAGCCCAATATTTGCAAAAAATTAGGACATTTTCCGGTCAGTGGGGCCTGAGAGTGGAAACGCGACGGGTAGGAGGAGGCACCATGGAGCGAGAGCGGTTTTTTGGAAGTCTAGGATGGACCATTACCCTGCTAGGGGCGTTCATGGTAGGGTGTCGGCGGGGGCCGGAGCCGCCTCCTCGGCCTCAGATTGACCCCACCCAGGCCGCTGCCGAAGCTATCCGACTCTATGACAAAAATGGCACCGGCCTCTTGGAACCGGACGAATGGAAGCAGTCGCCCCCGCTGGCTGCCGCCAAAGACCGCATCGACCAAAACAAGGACGGCAACCTGAGTAGCCAAGAGATTGCTGACCGGATCACCTCCTGGTTGCAATCGCCCGCCATTATGACCACCTGCGCCATTGTGGTTACGTTGGATGGTAAGCCTTTGGAAGGAGCTACCATTACCCTGGAGCCGGAGACGTTTCTAGGCTCCTCGTATAAAACAGGCTCCGGTACTACCGACTTAATGGGCATGGCCAGCATCACAGGGCAGGGCGAAAAGTTCTCTGGCCTCTATCTGGGGCTGTATCGGGTGAAAGTCTCTAAGCAACTGGGCGGACGGGAAACCATCCCAGCCCGGTACAATACGCAAACGGAACTGGGTTGTGAGCTAGCTACCGACATCGGCGGCATCGGCTACATCCAGTTTGACCTTAAGAGCCGATAAGCCGACCTCTGCGCTATTGATACCCCTTATAAGCCACTCTTCGGTAGCTACTGAGTGTGGTTTGGATAACCACCAGATCGGCCGACCTTTTTACCGTAGTGATATTGAGCGTCGTCCACGTGAGGTGGAGCGGTTTGCATAACCACCAGATCGGCCGATCTTTTTACCGACTTCTTTGGAGGCTGTACTTTCTGTAAAATCACTCGTTAGGGGCAGTGACTATGGAACCAGCCCAACCGGGCCGCCCATTTCCGAAGAGAATTTCCAACTTCTAAACCTCCGCCCAAGACCCTACCAAAATGGCTCCTGGGAGCCTCTAGCCTTCCAATAGGTTCCGGTGCTAGCCAATCCAAAGGGCCTGGCTGGCAGCCGCTGAAGGTAAGCCGGAGCTAAGACAAGTTAACCCCCCTAAAGGGGATTTTTCGGAAAGTACAGTGGAGAGTCACCTAGACTTATCTTTTGGCCAGAATGCTCCTTGCGGCCAGACCGGGTGCGGCTGAAATTCTGTGGGGGAATTGGGCAAGATAGACAATATAGGCAAAACAAGCCTAACCCCCAGAAAGCCAACTTTGCACAAAACCTACTCATTTTACTTCTTACTTCCAGATATCCACACCTAAACTCCTTCCAGCAACTCATAGCTCCTGCAATCTGGAATCCGGAGCTTGTTGCTTTTGAAGATGCCAGTGGAAGAGCCGGTTCGAAGGCCCTGGCGATTATCTATGTTCCCCAACTCTTCTAAACTGACCACAAAAAATCAGCCGCACCCGCCAGACCCTTCCCGGGTAACCTAGAGGAACCACAGCATAATTCGAGGGAGATATTTTGATACCATGCTGGTTCCATCCGCCTCTGACTCAATATATTGTGTTGCTAGCACTGTTAGCGCCCTATATATAGTAGGTATTTGGATGAGGGCAGCTAAATCCTCCCGAATCAAAAATCCATAAGGTTCACTATGTGTTCAGGATTATGCAGAGGTTCCTACTTCTCGACTTTTGCCATTTTTGGCCTTCTCCCGGAAGGGGAAAACTCTAAGTCCTTGTAACTATTGGAGTTAGGAAATTGTGTGAGCAAAAGGAAGTCTCGTCGCAACTACTGGAAACAAAAGCACTTAGGGAAAATGGTAAAAGTTGAGCTACTGGGATGTGCGTGAAAACTCGGTATAGCAATTGGGAAAAATAGATAAGGTAAAATAAGCTTGCTCCCTAGATTTTCACAAAACCTATCCACGGACATGCAGATCTAAACTCTTCCACAGCCCCATTGCCTCTGCAGCTGTAAGACGGCGTTGCTTGTTCCTGGAGTGGCCAGGCCGAGGCAATGAGATGGGAACTGGCGAGTAACTTCTGCCCTAT
>JANXAQ010000023.1 GCA_025062105.1 Thermoguttaceae bacterium | reverse complement strand
TGATCCGGGCCTTTGTTGAAGTGCAGCCGGGCGAAATCGTCGATCAAAATAACCAAGCCACCAGGGAAACCCACGTCCGGGACGATTTCCTCCGGGTGCTTTTCGTCGAATATGAACCTACCTGGGAATGGCGGTTTATCAAGGAAGTTTTCCATCGGGACAAACTGGTAGGCATGAAGGGGTTCCGGACCTTTTTACGATCAGCCGATCCGAAAGTTCGGCAGACCAATCCGCTGTTTGAGCCGTCGTTGACCCTGCCTCGAAGTGAGTTTTTCACTCACGATGTGATCATCCTGGGCGATATGCCGGCTTCGGCGCTAAGCGCCGGGTTTTGCCAGATGACCAAGGAGTTTGTCGGCCAATTTGGCGGCGGCTTGGTGGTGGTGGCCGGCCCTCGGTTTGGACCAGGCCAATTGGCCGGTACTCCATTGGAAGAACTCCTCCCGGTAAAGCTCAACCCGCAGGGCCGCATCCGCCAAGGCCGTCCCTTCCGACTGCAACTAACGGCCGAAGCCGAACAATATGACTTCATGCAACTGGGTTCTACTGCGGCCGAACACCGCAAAGCTTGGGACAACCTGGGGCCGCTCTATTGGTACCAGCCTGTAGAGCGGCTTCAGCCTTTGGCTACCGCCTTGGCCGTCCATCCGACGGATACCTGCATCGACGGTTCGCCGCAGCCGTTGATCGCCATCGGTAAATACCAACGAGGCGAAGTGATCTACATTGGGTTTAACGAAACATGGCGGCTGCGGCGCAAATACGGGGAATTGTACTATCGGCAATTTTGGGGGCAGCTGATCCATCGGCTGGCCCTGCGCCATGCCCTAGGCCAAGAGAAACGCTTTGTGGTACGGACCGATCGAACCCACTATCGGCCTGAAGAGCAGGTCCTGGTAACTGTAGAAGCTTACGATGCGGAGTTTAGGCCGCTGTCCCCAGACAAGGTGCCTGGCGGTGCGTTGGAAGCCCACTGTCTGGTGCCGGAAGAACCGGGTCTGCCCAGTCCCAAGCCTCTCCCGCTGCGCATCGCCCCATTGCGGGAAGGCGTTTTCGAGGCCCGAGTGCCCGTCTATGCGCCAGGGCGATACCGCCTCCGGGTTCTAGATCCCCTTACCGATACATATGCCGAGGCCGTTTTCCAGGTAGAATCGGTCTCAGTGGAACGGCAACAGGCCGTCCGAAATGTGGCCTTGCAGGAGGCCCTGGCGCAGGCTACGGGCGGCCAAACCGCCGACCTGGCCGACGCCGCTACCCTACTGGAAAGCCTACAGCCCGACGATCGGCGGGAAACCTCGGTGGTCGTCGTTTCTCTGTGGGACACCTGGGCCATGTTCGGCCTAGTGGTGCTATTGCTCCTTGGCGAATGGCTTGGCCGAAAATGGATCAATTTGCCGTAAACACCTCCTCTACCCTCCCCGGGAGAGGACGGCCAGCCGGAGGCAGGCCGGGTGAGGGGACCCCTTTCTCCGAAAGCAGAGAGCAGAGGGACGAAGGCCGAGGGCAGGAGTAAGAGGGTTTTGACAGGTGGGAGCCAGCCAGAACATAGAGACACGCTTGTAAGGAGGTGATTTTGATTCCCCCTCCCCCCACGTCGCCTTCGGCGCCAACGGCCTCTCCCCCAGAGCTCGCTGTTATACACAAGTTAAAGTTCAGACCCTCGGCCATCACTTTAGGCAAAGCAGGAAAACTAGTTGAACAACAAAAAATGGATCAAATAGAAAATATAGACAAACCATTTTCTGAAACTAAAGACCTCCTGATCTTCTAAATGATTTTTCCCAAATTGTGCAATGTATCCAAAGTAACCGTTAGCTTGTTTTGAAAGGTTGATTTATCCCCCGGATTGGGCAATCGTTTGCTGCTGCTGTGAGGGTGAATTCATTCCAAAGATGTGTATAACAGCGAGCCTCCGCGGGAGAGGACGGCCAGCCGGAGGCAGGCCGGGTGAGGGGGTTCCATGGAGAGGTCGGCTTGGCCGAAGCCCAACCCGGGTGAGGGGACCTTTTTGGAGGCCAGAAGGCAGAAGGCGGAGATAAGATGGCCAGTGGGACACTAGTGGGTGCGGGAGCTCCTCAGGAGAAGGCAGACAGAAAAACAGAGGAAGGAAAAAAATGGAACACTTCAGCCGAGTGAAGCTGCCCCTACTTTTGCTAGGGGGAAGCCTTCCATGGGCATTCCCGCCAGAGCGGGAGTCCCGAACCTTGTTTCCCTTCAAGCGGGAAAGGCAGAATAACTAACAAAGAACGGGATTTCTTCTTGCGCAGGAATGCCTTGGTACTCCGTTCGGCTGAGGTGTTAAATAAAAGGCCCTTTAGAGAAAACTATTCCCTAGGTTAATCCTATGACTTCGTTGGCTCCGTTACATCAGCGGTTACGGCGGTTGGTACGGCGGCGTCGTCGGCTGCGTTTGCTCGCAGGCCTGACGCCTCTGGTTACAGCCGTCTTTTGGTTTCTAGGGGTTGCCTTTTTGCTGGATTGGCTTTTATTGCTCAATCGGCCGCAGCGTCTGGTGCTTTGGGGGGTGGGGCTGAGTGCTTTGGTGTGGGCGTACCGACGGTATGGCTGGCCCTGGGTGCGTGGCAAAGAATCCGAGTTGGATGTGGCTCTGTGGGTAGAACGCCAAGCCCGTGTGGATACCGATGTGGTGGCGGCCTTGCAATTTGAATCGCCCGAGGCGGCCAGTTGGGGTTCGGTCCAATTGGAGCAAGCGGTCATCGAACAAGCCGCCCAATTAGCTCCCCGGTTGCCCATGGACGAAGGCCTGCCCAAAAGGCCGATCCAACGTCGCACGGTGGTCCTGGCTGGTACTGTGGCGATTGTGTTGGCTGTTTGGGCCATTTGGCCGGTACATGTGGAGACCTTCCTAGCTCGGCTTTTTTTGAGTAATCGCCATTATCCGACCCGAACCCAGATTCAGTGGGTCAAAGTCAACGGCCAAATCATCCCGGCTGAGATGTCTGAGTGTTGGCTGATCGAGGGCCAGCCGGTGCGGGTGGAAGTGCTCGCCAGCGGCCAACTACCCGAAGAAGGCCGGATGGAACTGGCCCTCAGCTCTACCGGTGCAAGAACAAATGTACCTTTGCAACCTCTTTCTCCGGGAGAAGCCAAGGGACAACCCCCCCCGGACTCTTCCACCGACTCGGGTCTATGGACAAAAAAACAGCCTGCCTCTTCGGTAAAAAAGCAAAAGGAGCCCAGTCCCCCAGATTCAGCTTTATACGTCGGCGGTTTGGATCGGCTTTCGGACCCGGCCTGGATGAAAGTGTATCTAGGGGACGCCTGGACTGAGCCGATCCTGCTTCGCTTGACCCCTCTGCCAAGGATTGAACTGCTCCTGGAGGTACAGCCGCCGGATTATGCCCAGGAGGCGGATGTACCCAAAGGACGATTTCCAGGTCTATGTCAATTGGCTGTGGTGGAAGGCTCCCAGGTGTGGGTACATATCTCCTCGGACAAACGGCTGCAGGAAGCCAGTGTGCGGATCGAGGAAAAAAGTTATCCGATGCGTCTGGCAGAGGCCGCCGAACAGGCCAGCCAACCGGTATCTGCCTCCCCAGACAAAGCAGGTGCCGGGCAGACGGAGGCCGGTCAGCCCCAGTGGTGGACCTTGTCCCCCGCTGGCACCCCATTGCAGGCCGTTACTTCGCCACTGCAATTTACCATCCAAGTCAAAGATGAACATAATCTCAGCCTGGAGCATCCGGTGCAGGGGTTTTTGCGGATTTTGCCCGATTTGGCTCCTCGGGTATCGGCCAGCCAGCGTACCCAGCGGATCCTGCCCACAGCCCGACCCAGGATTTGGTACGAAGCAAGCGATGATTTCGGCATCGGTAAGGTGAGCCTAGTTCGGCAGGTGGTCCGGGCCGACGGTTCCACAGCAGAAGACGAGCTGACCGTTTATCAATTGCCTCCCGGCCAAAAACCGCAAAAGACCCGCCAAGCCACTGTCCAAGTGCCGTTGCACTCCTTGCAACTGAAACCGGGCGACCAATTGCGCCTGACCGTCCGGGTGGAAGACTACCGAGGCGGTCGGCCGGCGCAGGTAGGACTAAGCGAACCGCTTGTGTTCCAGGTTACCGACTTGGCGGGCATCTTGGCCGCCATCACCGAAGCCGACCGCCAACTGGTGCAAGAATACCAGGAAATGATTGACCGCCAACTGGAAATCGGAGGAGAAAAACCATGAAACCTTTTCAGCCAAACGAAAGCGCCTTGTCTTTATCCCCTCTCCCCTGGCGGGTGAGGGGGAAAAGGGAGGAGCCAAATGGGTTTTTATCCCCCCTCACCCGGCCAACCTATGGGTTGGCCGTCCTCTCCCACGGTGGTGAGAGGCAATTTGTTCGCTGTCCTGAGAACTTACCCAGCAGGAAGTGTTCGGGAAGAAATCTTTGTCTATATAGGGTGTTGCTTTTGGGGATTGGCGGCCTTGTCCTGTTGGCTCAAACCCTCTGGGCGCAGGCGTTGGACCCGGCGGCTTTGGCTCGCAAACGCCAAATCCAGGAGCAACTCCGGGCCCGAGCCCGTCAAACGGTAGCCCGGCTCCTGGACGATCAACTGGCTCAGCTAGAAGATAACCAACTGGAAAACCATCCCTGGTATCAGGAAATCCGCTTTCTGCGCGGCAAGGTCGATCAACTAACCGAAAAAGAAATGGCCGATCTGATTGCTCTGTTAGATCAGCTCGCCCAGCTTACCCAGCCGGACAAAAAAGAGGCTTTCCTAACCCTGCGTTCCAAAAGCCGAAATGTCCTCCTGGAACTGGTCGTCCAACATCATCTGCTCTTGCAGCGGCTTCGGATCTCGGAATTGGCTGAGCAGGTACGTCGGCTCATCGAACTGGAAACCGGTGTGTGGAAATCCTGCCGGACATTAGCCGAACAGCCCACCGGCCAAGAGGATCTGGTCTTGTCAACCCAAGAAAACCAACGAGATACCCAGGCCTTGTATCTTCGGATGAAGGATCTGTTGGGCAATTTTGCTTCTTGGGGTGGGGCAGCCGGTGCCGAAGCGGATCGGGCTTTGAAACTCCTTCAACAGCAGCAGGCCGATGAGCATATCGCTGCTGTGCTTACCCATCTGCAATCTCTCAAGTTTGCCGAAGCCCAAACCCATGCGGAAACGGCGATCGACATTCTCCGAAAACTCCTGGAGCGGATCGAACGGGTTCGGGGGCTGGTAGAACAAGAACAAGCAAACCTTCGGGAAAGGCTTCAAGAGGCTTTAGAACGCCAACAGGAGCTCCGTGAGCAGACAGCCCAGAGCGATTTGGCCTCCAAAGCAGAACAACTGGCCCAAGAACAAAACGCACTCCGCCGGGAACTTCACGAATTGCGCCGTCAGTTGCCGTCGGAATCACCAGCAGCTAAATCCTTAGACCAGGCCGAGCAAGCCGCCGAAGAAGCAGCCGTCCAAATTTTCGAGGCCCGTCGGGAGGAAGCCCTCGCCCAGCAAGATCAGGTACTTAAAAACTTACAAGAGGCGGCTAAGCAGCTCCCTGAATCGGCTGAGCAGCTCCAGTCGGCGGAAAGCCAACAGCCAACTCCTCAACAGTTGGCCGATCTAGAGCGAACCCTTCAAGAAGCCAAAAAGGAATTACAGGCCCTGCAAAAGGCTCAACAGGAGGCCTCCGAAAAAGCCGCTGCGGAACCCGAAAAGGCTAAACCGGTCGAAACCCAAATTGCCCAACGACTGGAGAAATTGGCCAACTTGGAGCCGCTCCCGCCTAGGGTAGATTCGGCCATTGAACAGGCCGCCCAGAAGGCAGGGGAAGCGGCTCAGGCCATGGACCGGTCCACCCCGGCTGCCCAGCGGCAGGCTGCCGCCCAAAAGGCCCAGCAGGCTATCCAGCAGGCGCAGGCCGAAGTCGAACATGCCCTCCAGCAAGCTGAGCATCAGGCCCAGGCCGCTAAAGCCGATGCCTTGGCACAGGCCGCCCAAAATCTTCAAAACTTAGCCGAACAACAACGACGCCTGGCAGAGGAGGCTCAAAAGGCGGCCCACACGCAAGGTGCTTCTGCCGACCAGGCCCAGCAGATGGCCCGCCAGCAGCATCAGATCGAAGCCCAAGCCCGACAAGCGGCTCAACAGGTGGCCAAAGCCGCTCCGGAGGCTGCTAAAACCGTAGAACAAGCCCGGCCCGATATGCAGCAGGCGGCTCAGCACTTGGCAAAAGCAGCCGAGCAACCAGGCCAGCCCTCTAAACAGCCCCTTTCCGAGGCCGCTCAATCGGCCCAAAAGGCAGCCGAAAAATTACAGCAGGCGGCTCAGCAGCTCCAGAAGCAGGCCGCGGAAGCCGCCGACCAACTGGCCCGTTCTGCCCAACAGGCCCAACAACAGGCCGCCCAGCTCCGCCAAGCGGTCGAAGAGGCCTTGGCTAATCGGCCTACCTTGGCCGATCGGCTTGCCCGGTTAGCCCAAGCCGAACAAAAGGTACGTCAAGCCCACGCCGACCAACTTCGGGCTGCTGGCCGGCCTGAAGCGGCCCAAGCCCTCCAATTGGCCAACCAAATCCGCGAGGCCCTGCGTCGGCAAGCAGCCGCCGAAAAAGCTGCCCAAGCCGCCCTCCAAGGTCAAGCCTCCCAGGCCCAAGCCTTGGAAAAACAACAGGCCGTTGCTGAAAAGACCGCCCAACTGGCTAAGCAGGCCGCCGGCCGCTCCGAAACCGCTCCAACCGATACCTCACAGGAGAGCCCGTCCGAAGAACCCGCTCCTTCGGAATCCGAAAAAGTTCCTTCTGGAGAATCAAAAACGTCACCTGTAGACCAAGCCGAGACACCAACCCCCAGTGAATCAGAAAAATCCGCTCCAACCGAAGAAAAACCTAGCCAGAAGGAATCGGTAAAACCGACTCCCGGCGAATCGGAAAAACCTACTCCGGCGGAATCAGAACAGGGCAGCCAAGAGTCAAAGGGAACTCCCGCAGGTACGCAAACTCCCGCCGCTAAAGAAAAGCCGTCTAGTAAGCAACCTCAAGAGCCAGTGGCTGAGGCATTGGCCCAGGCCCACGAGGCCGCCCAGGAGGCCCTTAGCCGATTGGCCGAGCGGAAGGTCCCTGAAGCTCAAAAAGCCCAGGCCCAAACTCGCCAAGCGCTGGAGGAAGCCCTTCGGCAACTAGAACAACAGGTTCAGGAGGCCGCCAAGCAGCCGACCGGCCAGATGGATCAAGAGGCTCAGAAACGGGTAACCGAGGCGGCCCTGGAGGCTCGGCAATTGGCCCAATCCGATGCACCCCAAGCAGCCGCTACCCTTCAGGAGGCGGAACGTACCTCCGACCAGGCCGTCCGGCAGGCAGCCGAAGGTCAATCGCAGGCAGCAGCCCAGGCCCAACAACAGACCAGCCACCATCTTCAGCAAGCTGCCGAGCAATTGGCCGAGGCCCAACAAAAACTAGCCGAACAAGCCGCCCACCAATTGGGCCAACAAGCCCAACAGGCCCACCAATTGGCCCAGCAAGCCGTTCCGGTCGATCCGGAAGCTACGGCCGCACTGCAGCAGGCAGCTTCCCAGGCCCAACAAGGAGCACAAACAGCCGGCCAAATGCCGGAGCAAGTGCCCGGGGCGGAACAGGCAGTTGGCCAAGCATTGCAGCAGGCAGCCGCTGAACTCCGGCAAGCCGAACAGAGCTTGGCTCAGATGGCCCAGACGGCTAGCCAGATCCTGCGAACCGGCCAGTCCACTAACCCGCTTGGTCAGCCTCCGGTTCAGCCGGGCCTTCAGGGAATAAGCGGGGGAGGACTATCCCGGCCTGGACCACAGTCCCAGAATCCTACACCCCCAGAAGCGCCGTTGACTGAACAAAAGGAGCCGCTCCAACGAACACCCAGCGAGCCAGGCCGACGTATCGCCGATATTACCATTACCCCGGAAAAAGCCTTGGAAGAAGCCCCCTGGTTTGCCCGATTGCCGCCGGAACTGCGAGCTGCTATCCGTGCACAGGCACAGGGGCGTCCGCCGCGCGGCTACGAACAGCGCCTTCGCCGATATTTCCAAAACCTGGAAGAATGATCCTTTTTACTGCACTGGTTTTACCGGTCTGAAAGAGTCGCCAAGAATGTCAGTCCCGCGAAGGCGGGAATCCCGAAATTCCCTCTCCCCTCCGCGGGAGAGGGTGGACAACCGTCAGGTTGTCCGGGTGAGGGGGACAGAACCACCGAAGGCGGAAAGCAGAAGGCTGAAAGTGGAAAGATTCCTAAAGTTGTAAAAGAGTGTTTTTCCTTCCGCCATCAGCTCTCTGGCCTGTAGGCACGTCTCCCACCCGGCGTGGCCTTCGGTACTGCCGCCCTCTCCCGCCGAGGCTCGCTGTTATACAAAAGTTAAAGTTCAGACGCTCGGACATCACCTTAGGCAAAGCAGGAAAACTCGTTGAACAACACAGAATGGATCTAATAGAAAACAAATCATTTTCTGAAACTAAAGACCTCCTGATCTTTTAAATGATTTTTTCTAAATTGTGCAATTTATCCAAAGTAACCGTTAGCTTATTTTGAAAGGTTGATTTATCCCCCTGATTGGGGCAATCGTTTGCTGCTCCTGTGAGGGTGAATCCATCCCAAAGATGTGTATAACAGCGAGCCCGCCGAGGGGAGAGATGAATTAACAAGGTAGCATCCCAAAAAAACTCGGATCCTTGTTTGTGCAGGGATAACAGATGCCGTTGTTTGGTCGAAGTGAAACTGTTTTTTCCCTACAGCAAATCCTCAATTCCATTGGGAGATTCCTTCGATGAGTGTACCGACGCCGACAGACGATGATTTGGCAGCCGTCCAGGCATGCAAGCAAGCCTACGATCGGCTTCGCCAGGAACTAGCCAAGGTCATTATTGGCCAGTCGGAGGTGATTGAGCAGGTGCTGGTGGCTATTTTCAGCCGGGGACACGCCCTGCTGGAAGGAGTGCCGGGACTGGCCAAGACGCTTCTGGTTAGCTCCCTGGCCCAGGCGATGCACCTGACATTTAAACGAATTCAATTTACCCCGGATCTTATGCCCAGCGACATCACCGGGACTGAAATCATCCAGGAGGATCCGGTGACAAAGGAACGGCAGTATAAGTTTCTACCAGGACCGATCTTTGCCAACATGATCCTGGCCGACGAAATCAACCGTACGCCGCCAAAAACCCAGGCGGCCATGCTCGAAGCCATGCAAGAGCGGCAGGTTTCCGCAGGCGGCAAAATCTATAAATTGCCCGATCCCTTCTTTGTCCTGGCCACCCAAAACCCCCTAGAACAAGAAGGCACTTATCCGCTGCCGGAAGCACAACTGGATCGATTTTTACTGTACATTCGCATGGATTATCCGAGCGGTCCCGAAGAATGGGAAATCGCACGGAAAGTAACCACCGGCCAGTTGGGCGGTATCCGGCCTGTGCTTACCGGCCAGCAGATCGTCCAGTTCCAGAACCTCTTGCTTCGGATTCCAGTAAGCGACCAGGTGTTGGGATACGCCTGGGCGCTGGTGCGGGCCAGTCGGCCTGGCACGCCGGAAGCACCGGAGTTTGTCAACCGCTGGGTCAACTGGGGCGCTGGCCCCCGAGGGGTGCTGACGCTGGTTACTTGTGCCAAAGCCAGAGCCATGCTCCATGGCCGATACCATGCCACCATCGGCGATGTGCAGGCTCTGGTGAAACCAGCCCTTCGACATCGGATCGCCGGCAACTACGCCGCCCAGGCCAACGAACTAACAAGCGATCGGCTGATCGAGATGCTCCTGGATGCAGTGCCAGCCGATCGAAAATACGAACGCCCCGCAGCATAGAAGGCAGAAGCCGGAGGGCGGCGGCTAGGGGAGGTGGGAGGCTGGGGAGTGGGGAGTCGGGGGTAGGGAGTGGGGAGTGGGGGGAGAGGGCCGAGGGCGGAAGGCAGAGAGGGCAATTTCCGCATTCCCGTTTGACCGGTAGGAACAAACAGGATTCTCGGTGGGCAGAAGGGAGTTTCCCCCTCACCCGGCATTGCCAAAGGCAATGCCGGCCTCTCCCGCGGTGGGCAGAGGCAGTAAACACAGTAGCAGCACAACGAGGCCTGGGGCCCTGCTTGCGCAGGGATGACACCTGGATTCCCGCGTAAGCGGGAATGAGAATCAGACAGGCAGCAATGACAACGAGGCAAAACATTCTATTAGTAGGTCCGCCATGACCCAAAGCATTTTATCGCGATATCTGGATCCGGAAGTGTTGAGCCGGATGGCTCGGCGACGGCTTCAGCCGCGCGGCTTGGTCCTGGGCAATTTGGCCGGCGCGCATAAGTCGCCGCTTTCCGGGTTTGCCGTGGAGTTTGCCGGGCATCGGGAGTATGTCTGGGGAGATGATCCCAAGCATATCGACTGGCGGATTTACTTCCGACGGGACCGGTACTTTATCAAGCAGTACGAGATGGAGACCAATTTGGTCTGCCATCTGGTGTTGGATTGCAGTGCGTCGATGCGCTACGGTCAAGGCCCGGCTCAAAAGCTGCGGTATGCATCTCAGATGCTGGCCCATCTGGCCTATGCGGTGCTTCGGCAAAGCGATAAAGTCTCGCTGGCCGTATTCGACGACCGGGTGCGGGACTTTATTCCGCCCACCAATTCCATGGCCCAATTGCTGCGGATCACCCAGGTGTTGGACCAGACGCAGCCCGTCGCCAAGACCGATATGGCCGGTTGCTTGGGAGAGCTAGCCGGTCGCATGAAACGCCGGGAAATCGTGATGATTTTCAGCGATTTTTTCACAGAACTAGGACCGTTGGAAAAGGCCCTGCAACGGTTCCGGTACAACCGACATGAGGTGGTGTTGTTTCAGGTCATGCACCACGACGAACTGGCTTTTGAACTGGAGGGCATGACCAAGTTTGTGGGGCTGGAAGTACCGGAGGAACTGTTGGCCCAACCGGAAGCGATCCGCCGGGCCTACTTGGCCGCCGTCGAACGGCACAACCGGCAACTGGAAGAAATCTGCCTCCGAAATCGGATCGAACGGGTCTTGGTGGATACCAGCCAGGACATGGCGGGCGTACTTGTCGATTACCTGAACTCTCGAAACCGCCGGCGCTGGCGCCGGTAAAGTGCTTATCTTTGGGAAAGAACAATTTCAGCGTTTGACCGAATACCACCACCTGTCATCCCAGCTATTTTTTCCAGAGGGCCCTTAACGGCAAATATCGTTCAGTGCGAGAGGAACTCATAGGCAGCCTGGGCCGATTGGACGCCCAGAAGCCCATTGCCGTTTTGGTGAAAATTCTGGACAACCCCACTGGCCCGGACCGGGACAAAGTAAGGGAGCTATTTTTTCAGCTTGGCTGGCGTCCGGAAACAATCGAACAAGTCATGAAGGTTTTCATAGACCTGCAAGACTGCGGGATGCTGGAGTTGTTTTGGCCGGAGACGCAAAAGCTACTGCACAGCCAGTTAGAAGATCCTTTGGTGGAGTTTCGCAAGAGGGTGCGGATTTTAATCTGGCTGGGGCATGAGGAATCCCTCCAGCCGCTCTGTGCGGCCCTGGAGCAGCGGGGCACCAAGGAAATTGCTCAGTGGTACTATAATTCGGGAAACGACCGATTGGCCGCTGGAGCCTTGCAATGGGTCAAAGTGTGCGGCTACGAACTGCCCCCCCGAACCTCCTCGTACTACGAGTTGAAGTGGCCTGGAGCTGCAAGCTGCGTCCGGGCCATTCCCTACCCCTGACTAGCCCCATATCGGAGACTTTCGCCGCTTAGCGACCGGCTTGCCGGCGCCATGAGGCCTCTCAAGTAGAGTTCTACCGGTGGCACACAATTCGGTTCATCACAATTCAGCCGCATAGAGAGTCCCTTTGTTGTCATCCCCGCCGCGAAAGTAGAGGGGACCAGAAAAAGATGGTATTTTCCCATGGAACTGTACTTTCTGCAAAATCACTTGTTAGGGGAAGAGGGTATGGAGCCAGCCCAACTGGGCGGCCCATTCCCGAATAGAATTCCCAACTTCTAATCCCCCAAAGACCCTACCAAAATGGCTCCTGGGAACCTATGACCTTCCAACACCTTACGCTGTTAGTCAATCCAAAGGGCTTGGCTGGCAGCCGCTGAAGGTAAGCCGGAGCCAGAGCAATTTCAACCCCCTAAAGGGGAATGTTTCGGAAAGTACAGCATGGCAGCGGAAAGGACCAAAGGGGGCTTGGCCTCCTGTATAATGTATATAATTACATTTTTCAGCGTTACAGCCAGCCGGCCTGCCGATACCAGACAACAGTTTCGTGTAGGCGTTGATCCAGGCTGGCTTGGGGAGAAAAACCCAATTGGACGGCGGCTTTTTCGGCCGAACAGATCCAATGGCCAGCAGATGCCTCCCGGATTTTATCGAAATTGACGTAAAAAGGTTTTCGGCGAAGTCGGCTAACTGCTTCGATCCCCGCAGTGATGGTCCAAAGGACCGGCATAGCCACATAACAGACCGCTACACCGCAGCCCATGGCGGCGGCCATTTTTCGGCCCATCTCGGCAAAAGTAGGATGCTCGCCGCTGTCGGCAAAATAGATGCCAATGCTTTGACGTTCGGGCAAGTTTGTCTTTTGGAGTCGTTCGCCTCGTTCGGCCGCCGCTAAGAGCAGACGTACCAAATCGGCAATATGTATCCAGCTGTAGCGCCTCCTGCGCCAGCCGGGCACAAAATGCAACCGAAATCGCTTGATACACTTGAACCATTCCAGACAGGCCCGATCCCTAGGACCGAAGATAATCGGCGGACGCACAATGGTAATGGGCACCTGATCGGCCCAGTTTCGGGCGGCTTCTTCGCCGGCCAATTTGCTGCGCCCATAATGCGAAACGGGTTCCGGCGGGTCCTGTTCGGTTCGTGGTCGGCCATGGCGGGCTGGCCCTGCGGCAGCCAACGAAGAAACCAGTACCAAAACCGGCGGGCTAGGACCTGCCTTGGCACAGGCTTCCGCTACCCGGCCTACCGCCTCGGCGTTGACCCGGTAAAACTCCTGCCGATCCAGCACATGCGTCAAACCGGCCACATGGTAAACAACCTCCTGCCCCCGTACCGCCTTGGCCAGACTTTCTACATCCCCCAAATCCCCATACACAAGCTGAACTCCGAGAGTTTCTAAAAACTCCTTCCGAGAAGTTCGCCGAACCAGGCAAGTTACCTGGTCGCCTCGGGCTACTAAAGCTTCCGCTAGATGAGAACCAACAAATCCACTGCCGCCAGTAACCAATACCTTGCTCATTGGCTAAAATTCCTTCTCGTCTCCCGTGGCCCTACTGCTTTCTAATTCGAAACCAATTCCGCACATAGAAATTGAAAAGGAATCTCTGGGATCCTCTGGAAAATCATGAACATATAGTGAACCTTATGAACTTTTGCTTCGCTAGGCTGTATCCGCCTCCACCCAAACATCTACTATATAAGGGTGCAAGCAGCGCTAACAACCCAAAGGATCTTCGCTTAGAGGCAAAGGAAACCAAAATGGTATTAAAATATTTTCCTCGAATTATGCAGAGATTCTAAAAGAAATTTTATTCTCTTCTTGGAGAATGCAGAGGGTAGGAGCCGGGTAAAAACAACTCTGCCAAGCTCCTCCTGTTTCTACTTCTCCCTCGGCCTCTTAAGTTCGTAGGAAAGTAGGAATTGAATGTTTGAGCGATTTTTGGGAATCTTCCGGTTCAATAATTCGAGCAAGTGTTGTTAGGGTAAATCAAACGCTTTTTTCATCCCGACCTTAGCTATTTTCCCTAACTTTGGTACTTTTTCTGTACTTTCTCAAAAAATCCTCTATGGTGGCGATGCGCAGGGGCCCAGCTCAAGCAAGCAATAGACCGGCTGAAGCAATTTCTTGCCGGAACCTCTGCAACAGCCGGAACATATAGTAAGCTTTGTGCCCTTTTGATTTCTAACCGTTCAGTGGTCTTACTTGGATTGCTCCTATCTATTGGGTGCTCGCCATGCTGGCAACCTCATATGTTCCGTTAGAGGAAGGACAAGCCAAAATGGGATAAAAACATCCTGTTTGAATGATGCATTAGGTTCCGGAAGATCATCATACCGCCGGCAATGCTCTGGCGAGCCGGGCACGCTTAGCCACCAGGCCACCATGCGTCGGCCTGCGGCCAAAAGCAGGCCATGGAAATCACAGGCTATGGAAATCACTAATCATCAACTGCTTAGTGGATTGGGCTAGCGTGGTTGGCCCGTAGCCAAAGCAGAGGGGGCATTTAGCTTGCGCTTTTTGTCAATTGGGGTAACGTCGTTTTATCTTAGGGAGTTAGACTTTGAGGATTCTTTGTTCACCAAATCGCCTTCCTTCAACGTTTTAACCACCGGAACCTCCGCATCATTCAAGGAGGATATTTTTATACGATTTTGGCTTCTCCTCCTTTTACTCCAACATATAGAGTGGGTGCGACTGATTTTTTGTGCTCCGTTTAGAGGATTTGAGGAAGATAGGTTGTTCTCTGCACCATCGAATCACTCCTTCCCCTGGTAGCTCCCACAGTCCAACAGGCTCCGTACCGTAGAGGCCAGGAGTCGGACGAAGCAGTTTAGCTCCCTATATGTCGGGGAGGAAAAAGGGAATTAAACGGGTTTGTTCTATAGGTTAGGTGCGGCTGTGTAAAGCTGGTTTGCCGGTGGCCGAAGCCTGTTTCTCTATATTGCGGAACCTCTGCATAATTCAGAGCATATATTTTTATACTATTTTTGTTCCCATCATATCTGGCCCAATTAGGGTGCTAGCCCTGCTAACAGGCTATATATGGTAGGTGTTTGGATGCGGCAGCCAAAT
>JANXAQ010000146.1 GCA_025062105.1 Thermoguttaceae bacterium | reverse complement strand
TAATCGGTTCCAAAGCCTGGATGGAAGTCATCCAGGTGGGAACATCCCTGTCGGACCATCTTGCCGCCAAAGATGTCCCTCCCAACGAGCCATCTAAAGGGTAGGCTGGATGGGCGGCTTTTGATGGGTAGGGAATTTCGCCCCCTGCTGGATTTCTCCTTGAGCGGGAATGCCCTATTTGCTATCCCCCCATGTAAGGGAGCCAGCTCCGGGGCTTTTTGAAAGAGAAACTTCCAAGGGGTAGGGTATATTTAGAGAGATTCCTCATTCTGTCGCTAGAGGCAGGCAGATTGTTTTCCGGGAAAGAGTCTCCTTTGTTCGGTAGAACTTTGGCGGTGGAATTTCCTCGGTAGAAAAAGGGCCCCATGCATGGCGATTGATTTAGCGGTGGTGCCGGTGGCGGGCAGAGGGACCCGGTTGTTGCCTTTGACCAAAAGCCAGCCGAAGGAAATGCTTCCGGTAGGTCGCAAGCCGGTGGTTCAATATGTGGTGGAAGAACTGGTTCGGTGTGGGATTAGCCGGATTTTGTTTATCACCGGTCCGGGCAAAACGGCCATTGAAAACCATTTTGACATCGACATGGAATTAATCCAGCTTTTGCGGGAAAAGGGGCAGGAGGAGCTGCTGGCGGAACTGGCGTTTGAGCGGGAAGATGTAGAATATTTTTACACTCGCCAACGTCGGCAGCTGGGCCTTGGTCATGCGGTGCTTTGTGCGGAACCGGTGGTGGGACGGCAACCGTTTGTGGTGGCGCTAGGGGATTCGATCATTGGACTCAATGCGCAGTCCACGGTGGTTCGGCTCATGATCGAACAGTTCCAGGCACGTCGAGCTGCTGCGGTAGTGGCCTTTGAGGAAGTGCCTATAGAAGATGTGGTCCATTATGGGATTGCCAAACCTCGGGACAGCAGCAGCGAAGTTTTCGAGCTGGATGATCTGATTGAAAAGCCGGAGGTACACGAAGCGCCTAGTACCTTGGCGGTGGCTGCCCGATACGTGTTTGGCCCGGCTATTTTCGATCACCTGCGCCGTACCCCGCCCGGCAAAGGAGGGGAAATCCAACTTACGGATGCCATCCGTTCGCTGATTGCCGAGGGTGGCAAGGTGCTTGGAGTTCGGCTTCCACCCGAGGAAAGACGGTTTGATATTGGTAACTTTGAGAGCTATTTCCGGGCGTTTGTGGAGTTTGCCTTAGCCGATCCCCAGATCGGCAAGCAACTACGATCTCATTTGACCCAACTCCTGCACTGAGTGAGGCTGGAGCCATGCAGATTATCCGCAAACGCGCCTATGCACGAGCCGGTCTGATCGGGAACCCTTCGGACGGGTACCATGGCCGAACCATCTCGATTATCGTCAAAAACTTCTGGGCGCAGGTAACCCTGTACGAATGGGACGAAATTGAACTGTTGCCTAGCCAGGAGGACCAGAGCCGATTCCGCTCCATCCACGAGTTGGTACACGACGTGCAGCTGCATGGCTATTACGGTGGCCTGCGTCTGGTGAAAGCCACCATACGGAAATTTGCCGAGTACTGCTACCGACAAGGGCATCGACTTCATGATCGGAATTTTTCCATCCGATATGAGAGCACCATTCCTCGGCAAGTGGGCCTAGCCGGTTCCAGCGCCATTATCGTGGCAACGCTCCGGTGCCTGATGGAGTTCTACGGCGTGGATATCCCGCGGCATGTGCTGCCATCGCTAGCCCTGTCGGTGGAGACGGAGGAGCTGGGCATTGCCGCCGGCCTGCAAGACCGAGTGATCCAGGTCTATGAAGGTATGGTCTATATGGACTTTACCCGAGAGAAAATGCGTCGAGACCGAGGATTTTGGTGCGGCCAATATGAACCAATGGACCCGGCCCTGCTCCCGCCAGTGTACTTAGCCTACAGTCTGGATACTAGTGAACCAACCGAGAGAGTGCACAATAATCTACGTGCTCGCTATGAGCAAGGTGAACCAAAAGTGCTCCAAACCATGGAGGAACTGGCGGCCATTACTTTGGAAGCAAAAGAAGCCTTACTTCGGCAAGACGCCCAACGCCTGGCGGAACTGATCAATCGTAATTACGACCTCCGGGAATCGATCTGCAAGATTCTGCCTCGGCATGCAGAGATGGTGCGCCGAGCCAGGGAGGTAGGCGCCTCAGCCCATTTTGCTGGCAGCGGCGGAGCAATTCTAGGCACTTACACCGACGAAGCCATGTACCAGCGGCTCGAATCGGCCATGCAGAAAATCCACTGCCGCCTACTGCGCCCGATCATCGTGTAGATCGACATTTTGCTAAATTCCCATTTTGCTCCAAGAACAAAAAGGTATTCGGTAGCACCTCGACTTTTGCCATTTTTGCCTCATCCTGACAGGAGAAACTTCCGACTTCTTGTAATCATCGGAGTAATTGCGTGAACAAAAGGATATTCTGGCGCAACTGCCGGACACAAAAACGGCCAGCTCAGATGCCAAAATTAAGGAGCATTGGAGATTCGGTTTTTTGACCTTGTCCGAGAAAGACCGTTCTAATGCCTTGTAACTGTTGGAGTTGGGAAATTAGGGTGCCAATTAGGAGATAGGTCGTAACTGCTGGTGGCGAAACCAGTTAGGAAAATGGCAAAAGTCGAAGTAGAAGGCAGGAAATCATTCGGAAGCAACGGAGGCCGCCTGGCGAAGGATGGTCAAACTTCTACGTGGAAGAACAAAATGATTGCCTGGCGGTTGATTCGGATTGGCCATCGAGACGTACAAAGCTGCAGTTTGCACCTCATGACTCTTTTGACCAAAATTGGCCAGGACCAGATAAATCTCCCGATTGGCGAACACAGAAAGACAGACATCTTGTGGCAGTGGCGATTTGAGCAGTGAGTTTTCCTGCACTTCTAGCCAAGCCCAGGTCCCTTCTTCCACCATAGGCAGGTAGAGTTTCAACCATTTGGCATGAGTGGGCTGGGCTTCCGGCCGCCCGGGAACTGAATCCCACCAACCGTAGCTAAATGGGCCGTTGGGATGGGCTTGGTAATGGCGCCAAATGGCTCGCACATGACGGGTCCAGAAGCATTGGTCTTCCGGGGGATACTCAATTCCAGGCATCACGGCTCGTTCGCCGGTAAAGGGGCGGCCAGCCAGCAGTAACGGAAACTGCATGTAGGGAATGGTGTGGAGATAGAGTTCATCTTCGTTTTCAATCCTAGCCCGGCTCATATCTAGGCAGGGCACGACATAAGGGGGATAGTCTTTGGTCGTCTCCCGCAAGCGATCGGCATCCCCAATCCCTTCGCCGACCCAGAGATAATCGTAAATTTTTAACATAGTCTGCGGACGGCGGGTTCCGCTCAGATGGACTTTGACGATGCCGCCTCGTCGTTTGACTTCCGCATAAAGCAGAGCCAAAAGATCTTCCAAGGCGCCGTCATAGCTAGGTGTTTCCTCGAAAGCCAATACCTCATCCTTTGCCGGTCGCCGTGGGTCACTGCCTGGCTTGTAATAGCCTAGATCGTTATAGATCCCATCCACTCCATATTCGTCCAGAATGGCGAGTACTCGGGGCAAAAAGTAAGCACGCCACCCTGGACTAGCAGGCGAACAGCGAGCATAATGCCAATAAATCTCCCGTAAATCACTTCCTCCTGCCCATTCGGGCCGAAACTCCGGATCATGGCGGGAAAAATAGCCGCTCGATACATACACAATCAATTTCATATGCCGCCGATGGACCATCTCGACAAACCGGCGAAATCCTTTCGGATTCAGCGGTGCTAATTTGTGGCTGCCCCATAGCCGTAGGGCATCGTTCCATTCCTCGTGCACTTGGATAAGTCGAATCCCAGCCTTCTGCAATTTGTCCAATTCTTGTTCATCCCAATCGTCGGGGTCCCATGGCTTTCGACACGGATACTCGCCGAGATTATACACGCATTGGCCGGGCAGATAATCAGTAACTAAATGGGTTCGCATAGCCCGACGGATTGCCTGCCGACACTGAGCGATATTCTGTAGGCGACGGCGATGTTCTTCTGCCCCATAAGAGGCTAAAATCGGTGGCGCTGGATCGATCAGCCGAACCCTTCCTCCTGGTGCCGCGGCACCTTGGGCCCGCTGGCTAATCATGGCCACCGTAGGACCTATGCTGCTCAGTTTCAAAAACTCGCGTCGATGCATACGAAAACTCCTTGTAAATTATCAAAAGAACTTTAAAAATTTTTACAATTCGACATATAAACCCTTGCCTCCGCACAATCGAACTGGATGGCCATTCCTTTTGATTCGGTCCGAGTGCCCAAAGGCAATGTCCCTCAAAAAATATGGCCACCTCTTGCCTAACCTCGACTTTGACCATATGTTTTCTAACTGCGTGTGTTTCCAATAGTGAGCGCAAATGAAAACATCAGTTCATATAATGTAATACCAATCGTAGTTGGACCATTCCTCCACCGCTCCGAAACCCAATTTGGAAAAAGTCGATTTGTCCATGTAGTTCCGCCTCATTAATAACGGCTGTGGCGACAGGAATTTCCGCGGCCGGGAAACAGTCAGCTCTTAACCTGTCCAGCCATCTCAAACCCAACAAATGCTTGCGGATTTTTCTATCTCTGGAGGGCTTATCCCTTCTGAAAAATCCGTATATAGAGGAGGAGGCTATTCATCCGGCTTGCACCGGCTGGCCTCCTCGAAGCCTATGTACAACTTTCCGATCCTTGGCCAAATCCCCTACTAAACTCGCTCCTGGAACCTAGGAGCTCCCAACAGGTTGCGTTGCCAGCGAATCTACCGGGCCTGACTGGCAGCCGTTGCAGGAAGTAGGGAACCATGGGGGTTGAACTCCGTTCCTGGCAACTTTTCAGAAAGTGCAATATGGTGCGAATCATCTTCCCAACTAATCGGACTGGAACCTCTGCAAAATCCCGAACATATAGTGAACTTTGGGAACCTTTGCCTCTCTAGCCGGTTGATTCTCCTATCTGGACATCTACTATTTATTGGGTGCTAACAATGCTAGCAGCCCTATATGTTGTGTTAGACAGAAGACCAGCCAAAATGGTATAAAAATATCCCTTTCGAATTATGCAGAGGTTCCGACTAAAAATTCCGCAAGCTTTTTACCTATCGACTTTTGCCATCTTAGGCATCTCTCCGGCAGAGGGATGTTCTAAATGTTTTTAATTTAATTATAGAGTTAGAAAATTATGTGAACAAAAGAAAGCTAGTTTGTTCCTACTGGACCAAAACTAATTTAGCAAAAATGGCAAAAGTGGAGGTCAAAGGCTATGTTCATAAACAATTTCTATGATGAATTTATGTGTACATCCCGAATTCCCTAAGAATTTGAGAACTTCCTATTTTGAAAGAGTGTCAAGAAGAGGGCCGAGACGCCCAAACCTATTGGAAAGCGCTAAAATCCCAATTTCAGGGCAGCTCTTCAACTGCCATTGCTTTGGCAAACGGTGGCTTTTCGACGCAGAGACCACCGGCAGACTTCTTCACTTGGGCAAGTCGTTCCCCTTAAATTGTATAAGCTCGTAACATTTCAGCCGAATGACGCAAGGTATTACTGTGGCGCAAGCAGGAATCCGGTTTTGCTCCGGGTTTACTATTTCTGTGAACTTTTTCAAAACTTCCCCTTTATGGGGTGAGAGGATGGGATAAGACCGTTCTGGTTAGGCTATGGCTGCACCAGCTCCATGCCCGAGCTTTCTTATGCTTAACTGCCTAACCCTTTAAAAGGCCATGGATTGGAGGAGCAATTTTGGTGGACTGCTCAGCTAGGGCAGAAAGAGTCGGAAAACGCATTTGGGGATGGCTGGCCCAGTTGGCTTCGGTTTACAATCTGTGCCCCCCTGGAGAGGAATTTTTTCAGAAAGTACAGTTTTGGGCCCGACTCGGGCATTTCTAGGGGGCATTTAAGAATATGCGGCTAGGCAAAGAAAATCAAGAGCGGCGGTCGAACATGGCGCGGCGGATGGCTCGTTCGGCCTCGGCCTTTTTCATGGCTTGGCGTTTGTCGTGGAGCTTTTTGCCGCGGGCAAGGGCCATAAGCACTTTAGCCCGGCTTCCTTTAAAATAGATTTCTAGCGGCACTAGAGTGAGCCCTTTTTCCATAGCCCTGGCGGCAAAGCGGCGAATCTCCCGCCGATGCAACAGAAGCTTTCGAGGCCGGGTTGGATTGTGGTTGAATCGGTTGGCTTCCGTGTACTCGGGAATGTTGCAGCCGATCAACCACACTTCCCCGTCCTTCAGTCGGCCATAGGCTTCGTCCAACGAGCAATGGCCAGCGCGCAGACTTTTGACCTCGCTCCCCACAAGCACCAGCCCGCATTCAAGTGTCTCTAGGATCTCGTACTTATGGCGGGCTTTGCGGTTTTGGGCCACAAGCCGACGCTCTGGCTTCTGAGAACCCTTGTCACCGGATGCCTTTTTCGCCATCAGGAATCCTTATCCCACTGCTGCAAGAGGTTGCGAAAATGCCGACGGTTTTGGCCGACCTATTGCCGCCGAGCCTTCTTCTATCATAATATTCCACGAAGGATTTCGGAACAACGCCTGCTAGCCCCGGCGATCACCCGGCATTGCCGAAGGCAATACCGGCCCCCCCACGGGAGGCGAGAGGCGGATTTATCCACTCGGCGGCAATGTTCCAAAGCCGGTGAATATCCAAAATTCCCTCTTATGTGCTCAACACCTTCGCCCCGACTACCTGGTTGGCTGAGGCGGCCTTTGCCGCTGGGAGCAACATACCAACAGACTCGGCAGTTACTAGCCGAACTGCGGCTTCAGACCGTCTGCCACCATGCTCGTTGCCCAAACCGCAGCGAATGCTACAGCCAAAAGACGGCCACTTTTTTGCTTTTGGGGCCGGTCTGTACAAGGCGGTGCCGATTCTGTTCGGTCCCTAAGGGGGAGGTGCAGCCGCCGGATCCGAAGGAACCGGAGCGGGTGGCGGAGGCGGCCCGTCGGCTCGGACTTCACCATGTGGTACTGACCATGGTAACTAGGGACGACCTGGCCGACGGAGGTGCTGAGCATTTGGTCCGCACCATCCAAGCCATCCGGGCGGTAATCCCAGAAGCAACGGTAGAACTGCTCATCTCTGATCTGGCCGGCAATTGGCAGGCGTTGGAGTATCTATTGGCCGCCGAGCCGGATGTGCTTAACCACAACTGCGAAACCGTTCCCCGGCTCTACCCGGTGGTTCGGTCTGCTAAGGCAGATTACCGGCGAACGCTGGAACTGCTGCGACGGGCCCATCGAAGCCGACCGGAAATGCCGCTGAAAACCGGCCTGATGCTGGGCCTGGGAGAAACAATCGATGAAATTTTAGACACCCTAGTTGACTTGGCCCAAGCGGGCTGTACCCTGCTTACCCTCGGCCAATACCTTCAACCCAGCCCAGAACAAACCCCGGTGGTTCGATATCTGCGGCCAGAAGAATTTGAGCATCTAGGCAAATTGGCCGAATCCTTAGGGTTTCGGCAGGTAGCCAGTGGCCCATTTGTTCGCAGCAGTTATCATGCTCACCAGATGCTTCTGGCCTGCCAATAGAAGCAATGGTCTCTGTGGCTATTGGAACTTCTGCATAATCCTAAACATATAGGAAACTTTATGAACTTGATTTGGTAGGCTTTAGGTGCCCTCATCCAAATACTTCCTATATGGAGGAATCTATTGGGTCATCCTCGGAGGGAACCGAAATGGTATAAAAATATCCCTCTAGAATTATGCAGAGGTTCCTATTTTTAGAGCCTCTAAGGCTCTGTTGAAACCTTTTCCGGTGGGAAACCCCACCCACCAAGAGTCAAAAAAACCACACATTATGGGCAAAATTTCCAAAAGCTCCCTAGAAGGTTTCAAACAGAGCCAGCCTCTAACAAAATGCAATTTTCTCCCCCCTTATGGCCGGCCCAGTGTCCTCTTATCTTTGTGGGAGTTTCATTTGTGTACCCTGCTGTTACCGGCAACCTAGAACCTGCATTACTGGGGTGGTCTGGTGAGGGATCAAACATAAAAATCGGAGTGGCCCATCACCGGTGTTCCGAAATTGATGCATTTCATTAGGCGGTATAAAAACCACTGTGCCGGGCTGTAAGCAATGGACCTGCTGCTGGCCATCCATCACCTGGCCTGTGCCCTCCAGCACAAAGACTTCATGCTCATAGTCGTGCTGATGCAGGGGTGTATGGCCGTTAGGGTCCAGCTCAAACAGTCGCATGGTAAACCGCTGGGCACCTTCCTCTGACCCGATCAGCCGACGCATTCGGCATCCAACTGCTCCTTCCATTTGGACCGGCATCGCCGGAACGAGTTCCTGCGGGAAGACTTTCATCGGTTTCTCCTAGAAACTTTAAGGACTAACTCTTCACCGATAGTAGTCAAAGGGGCCATTAGGATCATTGTATTGTAAGCTCGGCTTCACCTGAAGCAGAGCATTTTGGTTCCCTCGCCTCTGAGCTGATACGGTTACTAGCACTGCTGGCAGGCTGCCTATATATATGTGTGTGCGTGGAATGGGGCGTCTCAGGGCCTACCGGAATCTCTGTATAATTTAGAGGGGATATTTTTATACCATGCTGGCTCTAGCATCGCTAGCATCCATACATATATAGAAGAACCACACGGCTATAGAATCAAAAGTTCATAAAGTTCCATATAAGGGGGATTTTGCAGGAGTGTCTACCGAAGCTGGACTTTTTCCCCTAACTTAGTTTGTCTCTAGAGTTACGAAGAAACATCCTTTTGTTCATTCAATTTCCCAACTCTAATATTTACAAAGACTTAGAACATTACTCTTCCAGAGAAAGGTCCAAAATAGCGAAAGTCCAGACCGAATGAAGGCTTCCTAAAGTTCCTTAATATTTTTGCAGAGGTTCTTAAAGGAACTTTTTCCGCCGAGGGGGGAAAAAGAGCTTTTCGGACCACACTTCAGCTAAGTCTCGACTTTTGCCATTGAGGGCCTCGCCCAAGAGGGGAAAAGTTCTAAATCCTTGTAACTATTGGATTTAGCCGACTAATGAAGGGCTCAAGGGGCAACTTCCCTGTAACTGCTGGCTCTAAAACAAGTTAGGGAAAATGACAAAAGTCGAGGTTAGCCGAATGGAGTGTCTCTATTTTATTTTTCCCCTTTTTCCCTTTCTGCCTCGCTAAGAAGCTCCGGGTCAGTGTGCAGGATATCCCCAGCTAGCCTTTTGCGACCGCAGCTGGCTCCACCTTCAGCTCAGCCGTCCTCTTCCAGCCCAGCAAAGAGGGGATTTTGCCACTCGGCTGAAGTGTTAGCTTTTCGGAACCGAGACCCGGTGCGAGGTGTGCTGTGGAAAGAGTTGTCTACCGGACTAACAGGTCCCCCCCGTTAGAAGGGCCGATAGGGCAGGAAAAATTTTGCGGTTTCGACAAGTGGTGTCAAATAGTTGACACGAGGGATGAGTATATTTTGGTGCGAGTTCCGGACGAGCTGGGAAAGACAGTCAATGAGGGGGAGTGCTCAGTGATGAAACGTGTGGATCAGGCCTATCAGGCCTCTGAGTCCCATCAGATTCTTATCGTTACCGCTCGCCGTTTACTAGCCGAGGGACTGGAAGCTTTGTTTTGCCACCAATTAGGTTGGCAAGCCTCCTGGGCAGAAACCCTCCCGCAGGCCATTGAGCAGGCAGAGAAACGTCGGCCAGAAGTTGCTATAGTGGATTTATGTTTATCTGATGGAGGGGCCTTCCTTCTCTTCCAACACTTCCAGTCTAAGGAAAAGAAAATTCGAGTGGCCTTTTTAGATGATTGTGTCCAGGAAGCTCGTTTAACAGCTGTCCAACGCCTTCACGCTTCTGGATATTTTACACTCCGAGATTCTTTTGAATATATGGTAGTTGGCTTGCGTCAAATTCTCGCAGGCTGGGCAGTGTACCCAGCGGGGACAGAAGTGTTTGTAACCAAATCTCCTCTTTCCCAATTCACTTCACCAAGCCCAGGCCAACCTTCTGTTGGACTGACGGCAGACAAGAAACAGCCCACATCGCTGCTTAGTCGGCTTAGCCGACGCGAAATGGAGGTGCTTATCCACCTAGCCCGTGGCCTCACGATTAAACAGTGTGCGGAGCAATTGCATCTATCGCCCAATACGGTGGATAATCATAAGGCCCGACTAATGAGTAAACTAGGCTTCCATCGGTTGGTGGATCTGATTCGGTTTGCGCTGCGGGAAAAGCTCATCGAACAATAGTTCCTCTCGCCAGGAAGGATTCGATAAAGGGTCTAGGGCAAATACAGCCCCCGTTTTTGGAAATTGGAAAGCTGTGCATAGTGGTCTTTTGCTTTTCCCGCTTTTCTAACTTTATCCTTCCACGGCGCCATGTCGATGGCAGCGACTCATAAAAGGAACCTCAGGATAATTCCGAGGAGATATTTTTATCCCATTTAAGTTTGTTCTTTCTCTAACCCGACATATAGGGCTGGTAGTATTGCTAGCAGGGAGTAGATAGTAGATCTTCGGGTAAGATAGCAGAATGGCCATAGGATCAAAAGTTCATTGAACCTATCGAATGTTCATGCTTTTTCAGAGATTGCTAAAGCTATCCCCAAATCTACCGAAATTATCCGCTGGGTTGGAATCCTGGTGGATCTGGCCCCCATTGCTCTAGCGTAGGTTCTATTCTTTCTTTCGTTCTTTCGCCTACTGGCCAAGATGGGGCATGATTTTGTGTGGTCAGTTTAGGAAAGATAAGGAAGATAGCTACTCTCCAATTCCCGCCGCCTCCCTCTTGCTAGCATCTGCAGAAACCACAAGCCGGGTATTCCCAATCCCAGAGGCCATGGGGTTCTGGGAGGGATTTAGGTTTGCATATTAGGAGATAAAATGCGCAGGTACTGGACAAAGCCGGATTTCTGGGGGAGCCTTGTTTTACCTATGGATTCTCTGCATCATTCAAGGGGCTCTTTTTCTCCCATGTTGGCTTACTCTGCATCTAACCCAATCTATAAGGTTGCTAGCATTGCTAGCAACCAATAGCTAGTAGGTATCGGGTAGGAGAACCCAGCGGCTGCAGAATCGAAAGTTGCTACAGTTTACTACATGTTCAGAATTTTGGAGAGGTTCCATAGTTCTACTTTGCCCAGCTGCCCCGAATGGACAATCACCGATTGACCATGCTAGGGGAACCTTTTAGAATAATTTCCTTTATTTTTCGCTAGCCAGTGGAAGGAGTTGCTGAGGTGAAACGGTTCCAAATCCGTAGGGCTTATCGACTCGGATGGATGATAAGTTTGGTGGGGATGGGGGGTCTAATAGCCGGTGGGGCCCCTGGGGCTGAGCCGATCTGCCCTCCTGGTGCGAAAGAAGTTTCGGCCGGGCATCCTCTGGCGCCGGGGATAGTGGCTTTATTGGAGCAGGAGATTCGATCGGCTTTGCGGGATCGAGGGCTAGAAACTGCCTGGGAGCGATTCTGTGCCTATAGCGGACGAATGTTGGACCAAAGTAGTGCTGGCCGTGGGGGCGAACTGGATGGCAACTGTCGACTTCGCTGGTACGACCAGATGCTTCGTCAACCTCTATCGGCACCTGTGCAGGCCGAGCAGTTTACGCGTCAGTTGCACCAATCGCTTTTGAAAGGCGATGGCCCTACCGGCCTGGACCAGGCATTTCGGATAGTGCGAGAAAAACTAGACCTTTCTGCTCGGGAGCCGCTCGAAAATCCCAAAATTGACAGTCTAGAGGAAGCTTTGGATCGCCTTCAACAGGCTCTAATTGAGAGCC
Organism: Thermoguttaceae bacterium; assembly: GCA_025062105.1. Lineage (GTDB taxonomy): Bacteria > Planctomycetota > Planctomycetia > Pirellulales > Thermoguttaceae > JANXAQ01. The sequence goes on along the minus strand of JANXAQ010000146.1, from coordinate 42,162 downwards.
ACCAACATTACAGGAGGGCAATAGCGCCCTTGGGGCAGGAGGAATTGGCGGAATTGGTGCGTCAATTGGAGCCGGTCTTTGTGGGACAAAATCGGATGGGCCATACTCTGGCCAATCGAACAGCGGGGCGTCGGTTGTGCCATCTGCTGGAAAAACTGGATCGGGCGGAGTTTTTGGCTGCCGCGGAAACCTTACTGCCGATTACGAGGGCAGAGTTCCTTCGGCAATTGACCCAACTGCCCGATCAAGCAGCTCCAGGAGCCATGGCAGAAAATTTGCCTGGTGTACAAGGTCCGCTGGTGCGAAAAATCGACACTCCGATTGGCCTCATCCTTATTGGAGGCCGGGGTAAAAACCACTATCACCTAGATCAGATCCCTAAACTTGCTGCGCTGATCGACCTGGGAGGCGATGATGTATATTCGGAAGGAACCGTTTCCTTTTCTCGACCAGTGCTCGTGGTGGTGGATTTGGCAGGAAACGATACTTATCGGGCCACCAAACCAGGGGTACAAGGGGGAGCTGTCTTAGGGGTATCCCTGTTGGTGGATCAAGAGGGCAACGACAGCTATCTGGCGCGGGATGTGGCCCAAGGGTCGGCCATAGCCGGAGTGGGCCTACTGCTGGACTGCCAGGGAGATGATCAGTACATTGGGCTTCGTCGGGTGCAAGGGCAAGCTTTGGCCGGACTAGGCTTGTTGCTCGATCGCGCTGGTAACGACCAATATCGAGGAGCACTTTGGACCCAAGGGTTCGGCGCTCCGCTGGGCATGGGCATTTTGGAGGACCTGGAAGGAGCCGACCATTACTACACCGGCGGCTATTACCTAGATACCTACGAAGAAACTCCCGGTTACGAAGGCTGGGGCCAGGGGGTGGGCGCTGGACTTCGTCGGGTGGCCAACGGGGGCATCGGTGTTCTGCTGGACGGCGGCGGGGACGACGTATATGAATACGATTATCTTGCGCACGGCGGTGGCTATTGGTGCGGAATGGGTTTTGCCCGAGATTTTGCCGGCAATGACCGTCGGCTGGCTGCTACCCTAAAAGCCTACGATGGCTCCGACCGCACCCAGGCCCGATTCCAACGCTTCGGCACGGGCTGGGGATGCCATTACGCCTTGGGATTTGTCTTCGATGACCAGGGTGACGATTCCTACGGCGGCACCATTATGGGGCTGGGCATGGCTTGGGATGATTCGTTTGGCTTGCTGGCCGATTTCGGCGGCAACGATCGTTATGAAGCTACCGGCGCTTTGACCGAAGGCGTGGGCGCCCAGGCAGGACTAGGCATTCTGTTTGACTACAACGGCCAGGATGTCTATCTGGGCCGTGCCCAAGGATACGCTTCTGCCACTAATACGTATCATCCCACGCTAGGAGCTGCAGGAAACTTCAGCTTTCTGATCGATTATGGAGGCAAAGATGAATACGGTTGCGGAGCAGCCAACAATACCATCACCCAACGGGGCACTGCCGGCGGCTTCGTCATCGACCGGCCTCACCATGACGAAACCATCCCACCGGACGGCGGGCCATAAATCTATCCCTCTTCGAATTGCTCTGGATTTCCCCTGCTCACGACTTTTACCAATTTCCGTAGTGGAAGCGCTCACGAGACTAAAAAACTGAAACTTCATTTATCGATCTTGACTTTTACCATTTTTGGTTTGTGGCCAAAGGGGGAAAGTTCTAACGCCTTGAAATTGTTGGAGTTAGGAAATTGTATGAACAAAACAAAGGTTCGTCATAACTGTTGAATTCAAACTAAGTTATGGAAAATGGCAAAAGTCGAGCTTCGAGCAGCTGATGGTACGCAGCTGGGAAAAGATCCGCTCCGATATTTTTGAACCTGGTTTGGATCTCGGGAAACCGTTTCCGGTGGCAGCTCCTAAAACTGCATTAAAAACCCACTAGCATGGATAAAACATCCTCAGGCTAGGGTAACCTTTTTCACAAAGCCCAGTCTGTTAGAAGCTGTCTGAAAAGATGGTTTTTCAGGGGAAATCAGCTCAGTACCGGAATTATCTAGCCCCCGAAAGTACCTTTTTCCCGTGTTTTGAATGGGGAACCGGTTAATACAGACCCTGTCGGGAAACGCCCAAGCCTTGATTTCCAGACAGCCTCGGAACCTCTGCAAAATCATGAACATATTGTGAAATGAACTTTTGATTCTTAGGTCCCCCGTTCTCCTAGTCGAACATCTACCATCTATTGGCTACTAGCAATGCTAGCAACTCTATATGTTGGGGTAAAAGGAGGACAAGTCAAAATAGTATAAAAATATCCTCCTTGAATTATGCAGAGGTTCCCCTCTTAGATGTTGCTGCCTGGGAATTGTTAAGCTGCTTGGCTGGGTGGGGCAGGAATGGATTTGCCTTTGAGTTGATAGACGTAAGCAAGAACTTCGGCTACTGCTGCATACTTGTCTTCGGGGATCGGTTTGCCCACATCCACCTCCCGATAGAGAGCCTGGGCCAGTTCTTTTCGTTCGACGATGGGGATGTCGTGTTCTATGGCCAGGCGGCGGATCCGTTGAGCCAAGACGCCTGCCCCTTTGGCCACCACAATGGGCGCTATCATTTCTTCTGGCTCGTAACGCAAAGCCACCGCTAATTCGGTTGGGTTAGTGATGACCACATCGGCCTTTGGCACGGCACTGGAAAGCCGCTGCAAAGCCAACTGCCGCTGCACAGCCTTTCGTCGGGCAATGACATGAGGATCTCCTTCCAGATTGCGCATCTCCTCGCGCAGCTCCTGCGTGGTCATTTTCAGGTCTTGTTCATAGCGCCACTTCTGGTAGCCATAGTCCAATAAGGCGAGGATAAGGAGGGCCAGGGCGATCTTAAAGGTGGTGCTTAAGATGATCTGAGCCATGTAGCTAGCCCCCCGCCCAAGTTCCATTCCTGCCAGCCCCAAAATGGTCTGCCACTGGCTGGCCAAAACAGCCCAGGCAACCACCCCGATGACAGCAATTTTAATCATGCCAAACACAGTGTGCAGCAAATTGGCAAAGGAAAAAATCCGCCGCATCCCCTGTAGGGGATTGATCCGATCCAATTGCGGCGATAACCGCTGAGGTACAAAGAGGATGCCAGTCTGGATAACATGAACTAATATGCCCGCAATCATCATCAGTCCCAAAAACGGTAGGACCACCTTGGCTAGTTCCATACACACCCCGTTCCAGCACCCAACCACCCAAAGGACATCCGCTTGAAGTTCGATCGTCGATTCCCAACAATGCTGCGAAAACTCTACTAACCCCCCCAACATGTGCCTGCCTAAAAGCACTACAAGCACCACCCCGATCAGCAGCAGTAAGGCAGAGGCAAAATCGTGGCTCCGAGCCACATGGCCCTCTTCTCGGGCCTTCTGCCGACGATGATACGTTGGTTCATGCGTTTTTTCGCCGGCATATTCGGGCATGGTCTGTCCTTAGGTACTAGTGGTTTGGTACCGCTGTAGCCAAGTGAAGGAACCTGCTTCTTCCATCCGTTGGCTCGGTATTATACACCTCTTTTGGGACGGATTTGCCATCCCAATGCGAGAAAATGGTTGCCCCACATAGGGGAGAAATGTCGCATTTAGGAAAGATTTTTTGAGAATCAAGAAAGGTTTGGTTTTGGAAACTATTTTCCACATATCGCCTCTTTTATCCATTCTGTGTTCTTCAACGAGCTTTCGTGATTTGCCTAAAGTTATGTTCGAACACTTCAACTCCAATTTGTGGATAACAGCGAGCCTCGGTTAGAGATGCCCTCTGAGCCGAAGACGAAGCCGTCTGCAAGGACAAAAAGTCATGTTGAGTGTATCGTTTGCCCCACTCACCAGGCCCTCTTGGAGCCATGGGAAGAGGAAAGAAAAAAATTAAGCTCACGCGATTCGGTGGAAGTGTTACACAAATAGCAGTTTTGATGATTCTGGGGAATGGAGGAATGTAAACTCCTCTACTGGGGGAAATGCCTTTTTGGCACACCCTCCCAGAGTCAGGAAAATGCTCCATTTCGATCCGGGCGCATGCCTACAGAGATGGAAGAGGTTCGTTCATGTTCCTGGAGCATTTTCCAAAGCTTCTAGGAGGAAATCCACGACCCACTCCCACTGCTCCTGAAAGACCCATAGAGCCGCTCCGAAACTTAAGGCAAATACACCAAATGTCAACAGGGAGTTGACGCCAAAACCTAAAAGCAAAATGTTTAGTTGCGGTATAGCCCGGCCCACCAGGCCCAAAATGACTGTGGCTAACAAAAGGGCACACAATGTGGGCAAAGCGGCGCGCATTCCTAGATGGAAACTCAGATCCAGTAGCAGCACCAATGTTTTGCCAGGCGAATCGATGGGAAAGCCCGCCCCCGGCGGCAGGGTTCGGAGTGTATCTAACAGGGCTGCCATGATCAGCCGATGACCACCCAACACAAGCAAACAAGCTAAGGTACTAAGACTCATTAACCGAGACAATAGTGGGACATAGGATTCGGAGGTAGGGTCGAATAGATCGGCGGCCATCAGCCCGCCCATCCGGCCAATCGCTTCCCCAGCCACTTGGGCACCGGACAAAAAAATGCTTACGCCCACGCCCAGAAAAAGCCCGATCAAAAGCTCTCGGCCTACTAGGAGAAAAAACTCCAGCAAGGTCAGGTTCTGTGGGATGGCCGTTTGCGGGACCATCGGCCAACAAACCGCCGCCAGTGCCAAACTAAAAAGCCCCCGAACCTGCACTGGGATTTCCGGACCACCAAAAACTGGCATGACGAAGACCAGGCCGCTCATCCGCACAAATAGCAACATCAATACCAAAAACTGCCCCGGAGCCAACGTCATTAGCCATTCCACTGGTTCCATCCTTCCTACTCATTCCTTGGCCGAAGCAAGCATCCTCCAAAGAATAAGGCTGTTTCGGTGATCCGTCCGACCTCTTGGGAACAGTTCCGCCGAGTTGAGGGGGAGGAGTTTATTTTTCTCCCAGAAGGTCCTTCCAGTGTCATTCCCGCACAAGAGTGCCTCCAGAAAGAAAAACCTACATTCCTGGTCCTGCAGGAATAGCCTAGAGCCTCTTACAAAATGACATTCTTCTTGGCCGCCCAGGAGGCTGGGAGTACTTCAGAACTATCGGAAGTTTGATTTTGTTGGAAAGCCGCTGCAAAATCCTGAACGTGGAGTGATTCTCAGGAACTTTCAATTCGGTATGGATTGTCCCGCCCCATTCAAAGATCTATTGGAGGTAGTTTTCCAGCAGTGCTAGCAACCCTATTGATGGACTTAAAGGGGGGGGCAACGAATGGTGTAAAAATATCTCCTTTAAGTGATGCAGAGATTTTTACCCAACTTTTGCCATTTTCCCTATCACACAATTTTCCAAGTCCAATAATGCCAAGGAGTTAAACCTCTCTCCGTTCGGCAGAAGGCCCAAAATGGCAATCATCGTACTTAGAACTTCTAACAAAAGTAGATTTTCTCCCTCTTAATGAGCAGTAAACTGCCCCCTGCACTTTCGGGTAGTTTCATGTTGTTAGAAGCTCTTTGTTCGCCAATCTCCCGAAATATTCCCTCCGGTGGTTTGCGGAAGGGGATTCTTGCGGGAGGGAGGAGAAGGACGGCTTCTCCATTTGGTTAAACTGTTACGAGGCATTCGGCATCCGCATGTTAGAAACCGTTTAGATGTTTTGGAATGTTAGAAAATAAATCGTTACAATATTCCATCATCCGGGCTAACAGCCAGGGCAACAGAAAACTGACGGTCAAAAATATGGCCAGCAACTTCGGCACGAAGGAAACACTCTGCTCTTGCACCTGAGTCAAGGCTTGCAAGAGGCCCACCACCAAACCCACCAGCATCCCGGCCAGCAGTACTGGGCCGCCTATAAGGAGGGCCATCCAGATAGCTTCTCGGCCTAAATCGACTACATATTGGATGTCCATACCTAACCTGCTCGGCGTAGGCAGAAATCACCGGGAGGCTGTCCCGAAAAGCATTTTCCGACCCGTCAATCCAAATCTGCCAGCAGGCTCCAAAATTTCCAAACCTCCCATTGTACCGAGTTTTCCTGGTTAGTCCCCTCAGCTTTGGCAATCCGACGGAAAATGCAAGGAACAGCCTCTCGGCCCTGAAAGGTTGAGGAAATATCCGGGGGAGCGGAGCCTATCCATACGGCTGGAAACTTTCCAAAAGCATCCCCACAACAAGTCGCCATCCGTCCACCAATACAAATAGCAGCAACTTTAACGGCATGGAGATCATCACCGGCGGTAACATCAACATGCCCATCGACACCAATACACTGGAAACCACCATATCGATCACAATAAACGGCAGATACAATTGGAAGCCGATCAAAAATGCCGTCTTCAGTTCGCTGAGCATAAACGCCGGTACTAGCGCACTGAGTGGCACTTCCTCGTAACTGGCCGGTTCCACCTGCAGATCAGAATATTTCAAAAAAAGATACACATCCGCCTGATTGCCGGTTCGTTCGATCTGCAAGCTCATAAAACGTCTGATCGGAGCAATTCCTTCAGCCCATGCTTCTTCCAGACTGATCTGCCGCTGAGTATAGGGGACAATAGCCCGATCATAACTCTCCTTCCAGACCGGAGTCATGATCAAAAGAGTAATAAAGAGAGCTAGCCCAGTAATCACCTGACTAGGTGGTAAGTTTTGCACTCCAATGGCCTGCCTTAATAGCCCCAAGACAACCACTATCCGGATAAAGCAGGTGGTCATTAATAAAATGGCCGGGACCAAACTCAACACTGTTAATAACAACAGGATCTGCAGAGCGGAGCTTAGTCCTTCCGGACTAGTCCATTGACGCGGACCGCCCAGTATCGCTTTGGACCAATCGTTCGACGAAACACTAACGGGCCGATTGGCTGGGGCATTCCGAACAGAGAGGCCGGAACCTTCCCCTGAAACGTTCTGGAGCTCAGACTTGCTGGACATCGTATTTCTATCCGATCTAGCAGATTCGGCCGTCTGACCAAATGCCACTGCTATCAGCCCACCAGTAGCAACCACCAAAGCTATCAGAAGCATAAATTCTTTTACCCTTTGGCTGGTGCCAATCGACAGCCTCCAGCATGAAAAGAAGTTCCGATGGAAACTGTTCCATCTCCACCAATGGCTCTCTGAAGCCGTTGTACCAGAAGGGTGTCTGGGGAGCCGGACCGGTTGGGGTGAGCCGGCCAGCGATGGTGCCACGGATTGGTCTTCTGCTCGATGCGAAGCCCACTTACCCATGGCCTGACTCCTCTTCTACGGGGTTGGGAAGTTTGGTGGATTCGTCCGGCACAGGGCCTCCCCGAGCCGATTCCCATTTACGGGGGGACTGCCGACCTAATTGCTCTAAAATTTGGCGGAAGCTACCGGCGATACTTCCAGGCTGACTTTGCCGACATAATGCGACGATGTGAGCCACCTCATCCGGATGCTCAATTTCGGTAAGTGTCTCCGCTCCTTCTGGGCTAACAGAGATCAACAGTAATTTCGGACCACAGCGCAGAAGGTACATCTGCTGCTTTGCCATTAGGGGGGCTCGCCCCAAAACTTCTACAACATCCTTGGGAAGAAGCTGGGCACTAGGGGGCATGGCCCGTCGAATCGCCCAAACCAACAGCAAAAATACGCCTAATATCACCGCCAAACTGCTAAGCACTGTCAGAGAAGAGGCCGTGGGATCAAAGGCGCGGCCAGAAACATCCGAAAGCGGCCGACCCGTTTGCGGCGGGCCTAACCGAAGAGGAATCCCCCGGCCACCAGGGGCCCCGGACGCAGCGGTCTCTTTGGTGCTAACCCCAAATTGGCCGTCCTCTCTCGGATTCGAATCACACTTCGTTTCACACTGCTCTGGATACCCCCCCGAAGATGGAGGGCTCTCCGCAGCTTCTTTCGGAGCAGCGGAACCAGCGTCCAACAACGGCGGGGGATATGAGGACGCCTCTGCATCTAGCGGCGACAAAACCTTAGAGATACTTGGTTTTTCAGGCCGAGAGGCTACCTGCTGCCCAGCGCCAAACGATGTCCCTTGCGCTGCAGCCCAAAAACCTTCGGCTGCCTGGCTCCCAGTAGCCCCCAGGATCAAAGCCCCCCATAGCCACCAACACATACCGCTGGGCATCCTTGCCCCTTCCTATCCAAAGAGGTAATAGAGGAAAAGCCGATTATCCCCTTTGCGAGGCAATTGCCCCTCCCCAAAGCCAATTCCAACGCGGAAGGCACAGGCACTAAGAGACTAGGCTGAAAGGCAATTTCCGCTGGCAAACAGAGTTCTACCATGAGGCTCGGAATCCCAACATTCCTATTTTTATATTTGTACCGAGTTTTGCCTGACGGACCGCTCAGTCCCAACCATCCTCAGAAAACGCTAAAATCCCTTCTCAGGAGAATCTCTGCTCTGGAGGTTTGCCTTTTTTCTAACCTGGTTTGTCGCCAGTAATTCCAACATGTTTAATTCCAAGATGTTAGAGCTTCCCCTTTGGGCAGCTTGCGGTTACACATATCTTTTGGGATGGATTTACCCTCCCCATGAGGGAAAATGATTGCTCCGCATAGGAAACCTCTACAAAATACTGAACATATAGTAGATTACATGAACTTCTGATTCCATAGTTCTCCTACCCGAACATCTACTATTATTTATTGAGTGCTAGCCATGCTAGCAACCCTATGTATTGGGTTACAGGGAAAGCAAGCCAACCTGGTATAGAAATATCCCCTTTGAATTATTCAGAAGTTCCATACCTGAAGAACGAACTTTTCAAAAGAAGCCAACGGTGAGTTTGGAAAAATGACACCATTTACGTAGGAATCAGGAAAGTTCTGGTTTTGAAAACTATTTATTTTATCCATTCTCTGCTTTTGATCGAGCTTTCGAGATTTGCCTAACGTGATCTCCAAGCCTCGGGACTACAATGTGTACAACAGCGAGCTTTTGGCAAGAGGCCAAAAATGCAAAAGTTGAGCTTAGAGCTTTTCCTGAAAAGCACTTTCCATGATGGAAGAAGATTTCCCTCCTTAATGGCATAAAAATTTCCAAAACCCTATTTTTAAGGAGTGTCGAAGGAGCTCCGATCGGCCAGAACCCATTGGAACCTGCCAACATCCCAATTCCAGTACAGCCTCTTAGCTGGACTTTTGCCATTTTCCCTAAGTCCCTTTTGTTTCTAGTAGTTACGATGTGCCTTCCTTTTGTTCACACAATGTCCGAAGTCCAATATTTACAAGGACTTAGAGTTTTCCCCTTCCGGGAGAAGGCCTACATTGGCAAAAGTCGAGCTTAGAGGTTGTCTAGAAATGCGGTTTTCCAGGAGAATTCAGCTCGACAGTTGGATTACCTAGAATTCCGAACGTGCCTATTTTTCTGTCTTTTGCTGGGCAATTTGGTTAATCCAAAATCTATCGGGAAAAGCCCAAGTCTTGATTTCCAGATAGCCTCTTAGCTCGATTTTTGCCAATGTTGATGATGTTCTGCCGAAATGGGAAAGTTTTAACTCCTTGGAATTATTGGACTCAGGAAATTTTGTGGCCAAAAGGAAGGTTCGCCGTAACCACTGGGGACAAAACCAGTTAGAAAAAAATGGCAAAAGTCAAGCTTAGAAAACCAAGCGACATCCTTGCTTTGACTGAATAGGGGGCTCACTTACTTTCTGGACCGGTGCCGGCCAATAATTCGGCTACCCGGACACAGAAGTTATCATTCAACACCAGCACTTCGCCCCGAGCGATTAGGCGATCATTAACATAAATATCCACTGGGTCACCGGCCAACTTATCTAACGGAACCACCGAGCCCCGGCGAAGCCGAAGCACATCCTCCAGATACATATGGGTCCGGCCGAGTTCGATCCGTAGATCCAGTTCCACATCTCGGATTAAGTCCAAGGTGGCTACTTCGGTCGAAGCCGGGGCGCCAGTAAATTCTTCCAATCGGAAGGCGGTGGCTCCCGGAGGAGGACTCTGGGCAGGAGCATCGATGGAAGCCAATGCCTGCTGGGCCTGATGCAGAAGATATTCCACATCGGCAGGAGCAATCTCTTGTTCGGGGGCCTGTGGTTCTGCTTTGGGATGTTGCTCGGCGGCAGCGGGAGGTGACTTGGCTGGCGGAGCAGTTCGGCCAACTTGGGCTAAAAGGCGTTCAATTTCCTCTTGACTGAGCACTCTTTCTGCGTCGTCTCCTGCACCTGAAAGAGGTGGCGGTTTGGAGGAGGCGGATTTGCCGGCTCCAGCCCCTGGAAAAAGGGCTTCAATTTCTTTGGGATCTAATATAGTCCCTCGGTTGGAAGCGGATACCGAAGAAGGGCTTTCCGAGCTGCTAGCAGCAGGAGTTGCCCCACGGGAGCCAGCCGGATGAGTTGCCTCAACGGGGGCATCTGTCTCAGCGGTACCTTTTAACCCGGCCTGCCGGAGAAGTTGTTCGATTTCTTCCTGAGAGAGTTGATTTTCTTCAGGCATGGGAATCCCTTCCCCTCAAATAGGTTATTACTAATACACCAAAGTGGTTATTATTGCTCGATAAACGAAAAATCGCTAAAGATAACTGCCTTTAAATACCTTTTGCCGAGCAAGGCGTTAGTTTTCTCTAAAATCTTCCTTTTAATCAAGCCCAAACCTGCATCCGTCAGATCTGTAAGCTCGGCAGAACGAATAACGCTAATAACCTGATCCCGAAAACGATGAATATTAGCTTGCAAGGCCTCTTGAAAAGCTTTTTGATCTTCAGTGGCTACAGTCCCGTACAAATGGAAGTCGATCCGCAACGTCGTGTTAGAAATTGGCTGGTAAGAGGTAACTGAAAAATCTCCCAAATCTACCTCTACTTGGGGGACCGATAACGCTTCTGTGAGGGGTTCAGAAGATACAGAAATCGAATGCCCCCCACTATTTTGGTCCAACGAAGTTCCTCCGCTTGCTAGAGCTGCAGTGTCTGTCTCACTAGGTAGGAAAAGATAAACGACTAAGCATTCTGTTCCTACGATTCCCACTAAGAAAAGGGCTACCAGGACCTTTTCTAATCCCCCCTTTCTAGGGGAATGATTCTGTGCTTCTCTAGTGGCTCCAATCTCAGTTGCGGGTGTCTGGGACATACAGCTACCTGCTCAAATGCAAAATATAGGTAGTCTATATAAAATATAGAACCTAAGAAGAAATAAAAATTCCGCCCCCAAAATAGAAATAGATAAGAGCTACTTAAAAGACCAAAAGAGTAGAAGAAAATGGCATCATTTGCCCCCTCTAGATTACTATAGCTTATGAGAACCGTTTATGGAGAAAAACGCCGGAACAACCTTTAAGTTTTTGGAACCTCTGCACTACGTAAAGAGAGGAAGCTCTGCACAATCCGGCACAATCAAGTGAACTTTATGAGCTTTTGATCGGGTAGGAATTGGCCCGTCCGATTCCAAGAGCGACTAGATATAGGTTGCTAGCAATGCTAGTAACTCTATAAATGGCTTGCTGTTATACACATTTTTGGGAGGTATTTTCCATTCTAACGGCAGCAAATGATTGCCCCAAACAGGGGAATAACGAACCTTTCTAAAGAAGCTAGAAGCTAATTGTTTCTTTGGAGAAATTGCAGCATTTAGGAAAGATCATTTCCACGGGCAAAAAGTGCTTGGTTTCGAAGGCAGTCTTAGCTAGATCGCCTATTTTGTCTGTTCTGCGTTGTTCACCGAGCTTTTGGTATTTGCCTAAAGTGAAGTTCGAACGCTTCAAGGCCAACTTGTGTATAACAGCGAGCTATAGATGGGAGGAAAGGCGGAGGGTTCCCAAATGATGCAACATATGTCCATTATACCGCTCGACTTTTGCCATTTTTGGCCTCTTGTCGAAAAGAAAAAAGCCATAACTCCTGGAACCACTGGAGTTGTGAACAAACGATAGGTCCGCCATACCTCCAAAGCAGAAAAGAAGATAGGAAAATGGGCAAAGGTCGATTGCAGAGGTTTTCCTAGTGCTTTCAATGTGCTAGAAGATTCCAAAGGGGCTAGTTTTTAAAAATTGGTAAAACTCGAGGTAACGATTTCCAATTTGGAAGTCGGCTTCACATCAGGAAGTTGCGTCGTAACTAGGGGACAATAACTAGGAAAAATGGCAAAATCAGCCTGAGACTAGCAGATACGTTTGGGCGGGAAGTAAACTCCTGCCTGCAGTGGGTGGGACTGCTACAATTTTCCTCCGATAAAACCTTTGGCTCTGAAGACCCTCAATTCAAGGGTGAACGGTGGCTTGAGGGGAGTCTAAGGTTTGGTGTCTCCTAGATCTGCCAGTTCGTTTAACAAGTGGATTTCCACCCGGGAGTTTTCTTGGAGTTTCAAGGGGTCTTCGCCTTTTTCAATAGGTTCATTGTCAGCTACCACTGTCAGGACCAATCGTTTTGGGTTAATTCCAAGTCGAACCAATACCTCCTTGGTTTGGATACATCGTTCATAGGCCAACTGCCAGTGGTCTTTGAAGGGGGAGTCGGCGGGCAGAGGTCTGGAAGAGGTATGACCTCGGATTTCGATTTTTTGGGGTTTCCCTTGCAAGAAACGGGCAATCTCTTCCAGCCGCTGGAAGTTATCCGAATCGATTTGTGCGGAGGCTTCCTCAAACCGGATTCTTCCGCCTAGGGTGCGATCTCCGGTTCGGCGGATGGATTGTACTCGGGCGAAATCTCCCACGGGTGCCCGGATCCGGTCGCCACCGTTCATGGTATCTAGGCGCCGTGCTCGCCCGGTGGCAGCCAATATGGCCAGCTTCATCGTGGTATTCAAAGGCCGGACTGAACCAGGAATAACACTGGTTTTCGAGCGTTCATACCCGAACTGCCGCCGCAAAGCCTCCAAGATCATTTGAAACTGCTCTTTGTTGCGGATTTCACTCATGGAGGCCAACAAGATAAAAAAGCACAAAAGCAGAGACATCATGTCGCCATAGGTAACCACCCATTCCGGAGCGCCTTTCGGGGGTTCTTCGGGAGGTAGAGGCATGGTTTAAGCTGCCTTTCGGAGATGGCCTCGCTGATTAGGAGGAAGGAAAGTACTGAGCTTTTGCTCAATCACGCGGGGATTATCTCCCGATTGGATGCTCATGACGCCGCGCAGAATAATTTCCATCGCCAACATCTCATGTTTGCTGAGGCTAGCGAGTTTATCGGCCATGGGCAAGGCAAAGACATTGGCCATGATGGAGCCATAAAAGGTGGTGATTAAAGCCACGGCCATGCCTGGTCCAATGGAGTCTGGATCTTTCATGTTCCCTAACATGATGATCAGCCCAATGAGGGTACCTAGCATTCCAAAAGCAGGACCATATTTTCCATAGAGTTCGAAGAGAAGTTTTCCTTTTTGATGTCGTGCGGCTACGGCTGCCATTTCGTTGTGGAGCACTTCTTGGATGACTTCTGGACGAACACCATCCACAGCCATTTGGATGCCAAGGATCAAGAACGGATCCTGGATTTCCTCCAACCGGCTTTCTAGGGCCAACAGACCATCGCGCCGGGCTGTTTCCGCTAAAGAAACGATTTGGGCGATTAATTTGCGGTGGTCCTCCAGGCGGTTTTTGAACAAATTTTTCGCTACTCGGAAAAGATTCAGAAAATCTGGCAAAGGGGAGGAAAGTAGAACCGCAGCGGTGGACCCGCCAATAACCACCATCAGAGAAGGATAGTCGATAAAGGCTTGGATACCTCCACCTTGAGACATTGCCAAACTTAGCAGGAGCACCCCTATGCCACCTACCAGGCCTAAAATGGTCCCGATGTCCATGCTTGGGTCTCCTAGTCGCGAAAATTACGGATTTTTCCCCCTCGGGGCCGGAGAAGGAATTAAATGTTTCGCTTGTTGATAGGCCACGGCTCGACGAATCACCTCGTCCATTGTTTCGGCTACGACCAGACGCTGGCCGGTCGTTAAGGTAATGAAGGTGTCCGGCCGAGCTTCTACCAGTTGGATCAGATCTGCATTCAGCACAAAGACCTCTCCATCCAGACGGGTTAATTTGATCATAGCTGGTGTTCGTTCCTCTATTGACGCGACAGAGTTACACGCCACATCGCTCCATCATGGCTGGGCTGGGAATCGAAATTGGTCCCATGGCAGCCAGGTGGCGAAACTGTTTCTGACATCCCAGCCAGAAGCCGGGAGAGCCTCTGGCGGATCGCAGGGGAAGCAACAAGTCCACTTGCCTGCCTCTTTTCCCCTTCACCCTAATCCCCTTGGCGAAGAAAAGATGCAATTTTGCCCCTCAGCCTAACGGCCTCCCACCAAGGGTTCTTTGTTATACACAAGTTAGAGTTCAGGGGATCGGACATCACTTTAGGAAAATGCCGAAAGTTTGTTAAAGGAAATTGAATGGATACAACAGGCAATATAGGCAAAATAGTTTCTGCACCCAAACACTTCCTGATCTTCCCAATGAGCTTTCCCTAATGGTGTCGTTTCTCCAAAGTAACGGTAGGCTTCTTTTGAGAAGTTTGTTATACCCCTAGGTGGGGCAATCGCTTTGGCTCATTGGGATGGGAAATCCATCCCAAAAGATGTGTATCACAGCAAGCCACCAAGGCAGAGGGGTCCAGAATCAGCCCGCTCTGTGCAGATGGACTGTTACCTAAATTTTCGTATCGTTTACCCGAACATGGTGGCTCTCTCGCCCCTTCGACGGTAGTGGCAAGGGGCGTTTTTCAAAAATCGAAAAATGTATTTCAAACGGCGAAAAGAATCCAACTTTTCAAAAGGAGGTCTCTTCGGGAATTGGTTCTGAAGTTCACCGATGAACAGAAAGTAGTTCATCTAACATTTGCTGCGAGGTGCTGATCACCCGGGTGTTGCTTCGGTACATAGTGGCAGCCAGGATCAGGTCCACAAGATTTCCACCAATGTCGGTATTAGATAACTCCACGGCGCCAGCGATAATTTGCCCGAGGCCTTGTTCATTTGGGCGGCCCATGACAGGTAGACCGGAGTTAACTCCGGCGGCAAAAAGGTTTTGCCCCCGCTGCTCCAAACCAGCTGGGTTGGCAAAACGGGCTAAAATAATCTGCCCTAAATCTCTGGTAACCCCATTAGAAAACACTCCACGGATACGCCCGTCTTCTCCTACGATGAAGCTAGTCAGCACACCTGGAGCAGATCCATCTTGGCGAGAGACTGCCAAGGTGCTATTTTCGACAGCCAGTCCGGACAATTGACTGAAATCCAAACGAAACTCTAAGGGGGAACGGGAGGCCACGTGTCGCCGTTCGATCGACACGGTAGAATTGGTGGCAGAAACGAAGTTTCCCTCACCATCGAATGTGATCAGCCCGGTCCCCACAGCAATTTGGACACCGTTGATCGGCTGATTATCGGGCGAATCCGCATACCAACGATACACTGTGGTGGTGCTGGTCCGCTGGACCAAAGTGGCAGTAATTCGTACACTGATGGGGATGCCCAAGGAATCATAGGCGATGAAATCGGCCACGGCACTTTCCCCTTTAGCGGACTGAACGGTGAAAAACGGCAGGTTCACCGTGGATGGGATACGGTTGACTTCTAACTGAAGGCCTGACAGACCGATACTAATAGCGTTGGCTGTACCGGTATTACTCACGATTCGGATTCTGCCATCTCGAATCGAAGCACCAGGGCTCTCGCCGGTAACCGCATCCGAGGGAATAGGATTATACGAATCGGGGCCCGGCGGCCGTTGGATGCCAAGAGCCTCCTCCATAAAGGTAAGCAGCTCTTGGACGGTGGTTCTTGAGGTGATCGTGAACTGTTTGGTCGCAAGGGATCGGCCGCCTTTTCGCCCGGTAAAGAGCAAGGTACCTTCCTGAAAGACGCGCAAATAGTTCGGCCCATCTCGTCGCAGCACATCCACCAAAAGTGTGTTATAGCCGATCCGCGGACCATCCAGATCAATGGTCGGATTGTTCCTGATCTGTTCATCAGTGAACTTATCGGTCCAGCCGCCTGACAAACTGGGAGTGTCGATCCAATCCACGAAATGGAAGGTATTTTCGTCATCAGCTAAGTTACGGTAAATACGTACATATTGCCACTCCCCTGACGGTACAGGAATGTTGGAGATCTGAATCCGACCGTTAACTACGTTCACAGGGCCGAGCAGTTTGGTCGGTCGGCTCTCTTCACCTGCGGGCGGAGGACCAGGTTGCTGGGCAAAGGTGATATAGTAACTGTAGTTGCCCGTTAATACCGTTTCGTTTAGTGGCTCACCTGGCGCTAAGGAACCGTCGTCGGTCCAGGTGGTCGTGGTATTATCCGGGATTTCGTGGATGAATCGAAACGGCCCATACTGGCCTGTGGCAGGATCATACTCGGCCCGATAAATCCGACGCGTGACATAGGTGCCCGTCTCATCAATAGGGAGATTGTTGAGGGTAATTTGACGATATATTCCTTCCATGTTGATTTCTACACTAGGTGGGGAAGGTGTACTTTCCGTATCGAAATCTGAGCCAATCGTTCCGTTAGCAAAAACTATTCGATATCGATATCTGGCGTTCGGGTCCAGATTGCCGACTATATCTCGGGTAAAATCCCCGGGCCCCATAATCCTGGGGACCGGAGAATATTGGGCGTTGGTTCCAGCGGCGTCAGCATTCGGCGCCGTCCGGGCAGCGTCCCCAAGGATTTGGGTTTGGATAATTTCGGAGGTATCCGCCAGTGCCCCTGTAGGGGAAAGGGTGCCTTCTAGATAGACATTCTGTGTGGGTTCTGCCACCGCTGCAGCCCCAAGAGGAATCACCAGCGGCTGTAAAACCGTAGATTGAATCTCGAACCGATCGTCCACCGTATAGCCAAGTAGGCGATTGCCGTTAATGGTTACCAATTGACTTTCCGAATTCAGCTTGAAAATACCATTACGGGTATAGAGATTTTCGCCACTAGTCGCCTGCACAATGAAGAATCCTTGGCCTTGGATGGCCAAATCAGTAGGACTAGAGCTAATTTCGATAGTCCCCTGGGAAAAATCTGGAGTAATGCTGGCTACCATTGTTCCCAGGCCAATTTGTCGGGGATTACTGCCTCCGGAGGTGGCTGTTGGAGCAGCCCCCAGACTGCGGGTTTGTAAAAACTGGGTGGCAAAGGCCGCCTGAGAGGCTTTAAATCCCACCGTATTCGTATTGGCGAGGTTGTTGCCCACAACGTCAATGGTTGTTTCCGCCGCCGTTAAACCGGTCAAGGCGGTGCTCAATGCCGAGGCAAGTCCCATCGTTTTTCCTCCTTGAAAAAGACTTCGAAACCATACGCTTTTATCGCGGCCAACTTAAAAATTGTTCTCCTGAGGTCTTAGAGGACCACTAAAATCGATGACTCCTTTCCTTCGACTTTTGCCAAATTTCCTAACTTCTTTTCTGCTTAGGAGTTACGGCGCCATCTCCTTTTGTTCATGCAATTGCCTAACTCTAGTAATTCCAAGCAGTTAGGGCTTTCTTCTTTCGACAAAAGGCTAAAAATGGCAAAAGTCGAGCTTTTCTAAAGATGTTTTCTCCTTACTAAAAGTAAACACATTTTTATTCAAGCCATCCCCAAATCATGCCTTCCCCTTCTCCTCTTAAGTTCGACTTTTGGCATTTGCCTCTAAGTGGTTTTGGCTTCCGTAGGTACCACGAAACCCCTTTGTTCCCGCTATTTCCTAACGCCAATCGGTACAAGTAGGACGTGCATTTCTTCTCCAGGACGAGGCCAAAAATGGCAAGAGCGAAGCTAGCCGTTTGTTCCGGAATTTGGGTTTTTGAACTTTGCTGATGGTGTGTGTGGGATGCTCATCCCTCCCATTGAGGGAGGTCTGCAATGGACGTTTGTTGATGGCAGGAGGTTTATAGAGGTAAACATTTTCCTCTAACTCCTTTTGTCTCCCGAAGTTACCTGTTAGACTTCATTAGTACATCTAACCTCCTAACTCTAATAGATCCAAACAGGTAGCATGTGGCCTGATCGCTACAGGATTCAAAATGGCAAAGGTTCGTGGAAGACTCTCTTAGTCATTTGGCATTGCCACTTCCGTAACGTTTTCTAATCGGATGACTTGAGAGCCCACATGAAGTTGGACAGCACCGTCGGCAAAGCTGACGCGTTCTACCTGGCCGCTAACGTTCTCTCCGGATTCGCTCAGCCCCTGAACTCTCTTGCCTAATAGGCTCATGGCGCTGGCCACATTCTGTGTCATCCCCAACGCCTCGAATGCTTCTACAAGCTTCATATTCGCCTGCAGCTGATAAATCTGATTCAACTGTTGAACCATTTCGCTATTTTGCATCGGATTGAGGGGATCTTGATGTCGCAATTCGGTAATTAAAAGTTTCAGAAACGTTTCGGGACTCATCTCCTTAAAAAGCACTTTGGTAGTTTCGGTATTCTTCTCCGAAGCAGCACCTTTAGTAACCAAGCCCGTATTAGGATAAACAGTGCTCATCTAAAAATCCTTTCCGCCAGTTAGATAAGTACATTGAGTTTGGAACTATCCGAAGCTGCCACAGAATTTACTCTACTAGTAGAAGAAGCGGTGTCGGATGGCCTGGGACGGCTGGTTGAAGGCCAAAACACAGGACTCCGTTGTCCTGGAGTGGAGTTATCCGGCTGTTGTGAATCAGAGCCAACCGTATCTTCGCCAATTTCCACATCGAATTGTTCGATGCGGATGTCTTGTTGTGCCAGTCGTTCTCGAAGGATCGGCAGATGTTCCAAAATAGCAGCTCGGGCAGCGCTGGTTTCCACTTCCATCCGTGCTCGGAGTACACCTTCCCGCACCAACAATTCCACCCGCAGGGAGCCAAGTTCCGGCGGATGCAGGCGCAGTCGTACTGTGCCCCCTCCATCTCGCAAAGCCTGAAACGCTCGAACGACTCGCTGGATAAAACGGACTCGTTGTACATTGGCTTCCTGCGAAGAAGTTTCTATGCCCTGCTTGCCGGAATATCGGGCCGCAGAGAAAACACCTCTACCTCCCGAAGCCAGAGCACTACTATTAGCTGATTCGATGGCTGTCGGGGAGGTTTTGGTACTAGCCTCAATCCTGCCCATTTGCGCTGATTGGAGGCTAGTTGCTCCAGAACCCTTACTGCCCGAAACGGCTATTTCGGCATTTGAAACTTTGTTTATAAGCCCCACAGCGGCCAACGGCACGATCCCTCCGAGAGGATTCGGAGGATTTGTCTGTTTTGCGGGTTGGCTAGGTCCAGGATTTGTGGAGGTAACCTGTAATTGTATATTGGTTTCCGCCACTCCGGTCGGACCAAACACTTCCCGGCGGCCAGGACCACTCTCCTCACCACCGACCCAGCTTACTCCCCTCACCTCCGCCTCTAATACTTCTGGTCCACTGATAGGGATGGACTGCCTGGTGGCCTCTGGAAAACACCTTGGGTTAGATTCGTTTGCTCCCTGCCGACCAGAAACCGACTCCTCTTCTGAATAAACTGTTTGGTGCACTTCCGCCTCGTCTGGCGCCACCGCTGCTGGATTTTCCACTTGTTCAACAGTATTTACTAACCGTATCGTTTCATGCCGGGTAACCGTTTCTAAGCCGGTTTTCTGTTCGGGGTTTGTCGAAGAGAATGCCTCAATATTATTACAATTATTCCCATTATTGCCACTCGGAAGTTTTTCATTGATTGGCACACTAGGTTCTTGGCTCGGCGAGGAAGATTCTAATGTTACTTCGCTGGCAGGTTCCCATAGGTCGGCAGGATTGGGCGAACCAGGGACTCCCGATTCCGGAACTGCCGTCTGGGGTGGAACTTCCTCTTCTGCATATGGCAGAGCTTTTTCTTCTTCTGGAGAAGCTCTTTCATTATCTAGAGGAGATTTTTCTTCTGGTTGTGCAACCGGGGCCGCGGTTTTTTCCGTTGGCGATAAGGAACTTGGAGAAGGTACAGGTGAATTTCTCTCTACCTCCTCTCCGCTATTGTGAACGTTTTCATCTCGGCCAGGAGCATTTTTTCTTTCCGGTGTGGGGGCCGGAATGGGCGGTCCAATCGGAAGGGTTTTTTTGATCATGGGTAATGGATCGGTAGGGGCCTCTTTCCCCTGACTGCTAGTAGCAGCTTGGCGGGCCAGTTTCAATTGCTCCTCAAAAAGTCCACTGCGAACCATTTCCCAATTCAGGCCAGCCAAACCACTATTCCCAAAGAAATCTCTCAAAATTTCCAAACCACTAAAACCTGGCATACCTCTTCTCCTCCGGATGGGGCCGCCACTTCTTCTTAGGTTGTGATGTTCCAGCGTTCCTGTTGGGCTAAGGTCCCGATTTGGGTAACAGTTCATCTGAGTGAAGTAATTAGAACCTCATAACAAAATGAAAGGCCAGATAGTACTGAGGTACTTCCTGCTCTCTTGGCTGCTGTTATACACGAGTTAGCGTTGAAGTGCTTGGATAGCAGTTTAGGTAAATCCCGAAAGGTCGTTGGGAAACACAGAATGGATAAAATAGTAGGTAATATAGCCAAAACAGTGTCTGAACCTATGCATCTGCTCATCTTCCACCAGATCTTTCCTAAAGGATGCAATTTCTCCAAAGTAGCCTTAGCTTCTTTCGAAAGGTTCGTTTTCCCTTATTTGGGGTACTCACTTGCTGCCTTTGTGAGGGTAAATACCTCCCAAAGATGTGAGATGTGTATAACAGCGAGGCCCCTCTTAAGGGTGGTAAAACGCTCATTTTGTTAGAGGCCGGCTTCGTTGAAACCCTTTCCGGTCGGAGGCCTAAACCCACCAAAACTGAAGCAAAACCGACCAGTATGGCCCAAACCTCCCTAGACTGGTGGCAACCTTTCACCAGCCCCTTAGAGGCTCTTCGTCTTTCCCCTGGGGTGGGAGAAACCGCTCCGGGCGACACTGGTCGTCTCCGGGTACCAAAATATCCCGTTCACCTCATTCCGCTGGAGCCCAATCTCATTGGAGCAGCGGAAGAGGTGAGAGGCATAAATGCCACTCATTCGGCGGGCATGTCCCCGATTCGGTTATCTACGTGTACTAGTTCGTTTTTTTCCTACTGGCGCGGGATGCCAGAGGGAATCTGTTTTTGGGTTTGGTCAGCCAAATTGGCTATCGTGGATCCTTCTCGGAGCCGACGAAGCACTTCTGCCAACTGGCCCATTTCCTCCGGCGTTTTAAATTCATTCAGTATTTTCGCCCGTTTACTTTCCTGCATTTCGCTTAGGAGTAAAACCACCTGATCGATTTGATTGTCTTTGAGCATTTGGAGGATTTGTTGTTTGGCTTGTGCGGGTTTAAGACGCTGGAGAATAGCTGCTGTTTGGCTGGTTCCTTCGCTTTCGGCCTGTTTGCGAAAGGCTGCCAATTTGCTCTCGAATTCTTGGCGATGCGTTTCGTATCGGCGTTTTTCCTCGGCTAATTGGCGCTGTTGGGATTGCACGTGTTCTAAGAGTGTTTTAAGCATTTGTTCTTTAAGTTCGATGTTTCGTAGATGCACGGCACGTTGCTGAGCGATCTGGTCCAAGGAGACATGTTCTTGCAGTGGGGGTGTAGGTTCGGTTGTTTTTGGTTGAGGTTTTGTTTCGATCCCATGATAGACCGCCAGTATTTGGATCAATTTCTGCCGGGTGAGTTTTCCTTTTGCGATGCTCCAGCCGAGAAGGATCGCCGCACTAATGCATGTTCCTACACACATACAAATAATTAGTATCATTCCTATCCGCAGCAGCCGTCCTATCATGGCTAGCTCTCCTGAGCGGATGTAGGCGACGGTTCTGGATCGGCCTGTTGGGAGCGGTTATTTACCTGGCGTAGAGCGACCTCATCTAGGTGGCGGACTTCCTGCTGGAGTTGTCGGCAGCGGTACCGCTCGAGCTGTTTGGCTTCTAAACGCTCCAGAATGCGAACTTCCCGATCTGCTTGGGCCAGGGCTTCCCGCCGATGTTGGACTTCCTCGGTCAGCCGTTGTCGGTAATCCTCTAAAATTCGTTTTTGCCTTTCCAAAAGCAGCTGATGTAAATGGGCTTGGGTGAGGCGATCCACGTCGACCGGCCCAGGCCCCGAGGCTGCTCGACATTCTTCCAACATACTTTTTATGGCCCCGTCCACCGCCTCCATCTGTTCCTCCAAAATACTTTCCGCCCGTAGGGCCTCGGCCAGTTCTGCCCGGCGTTGGTCCCGAACCGCCTCTCGAAGTTTCTTCAGTGTGGCCAGTCGAAACTTGAAGCCGTTCATGTCACTGTGATCGTTCTGAAAGTTCTTGGGCGCAGGTGATAGGGGGATGCTATAGTTGTTGTTTTCTCGCAGAGGTCCTGTTGAAAACTTTTCTGCACCTTTGCACGACTTTTGTCATTGTTCTTAACCTGTTTTTTGTCCAAAAGTCACTAGGAACTCATTCTTTTGCTCACCAAATCGCTTACCTCCAGTAGTTCCAGGGAATTAATTTCGCCAAGAGGCTAACAACGGCAAAAATCCGAGCTTAGGAAGATGTTGCACCTGGTGACCGGTTTTGTTTCCCTCTTAGTGGATCTGGACTTCGACTTCAAAAGGTTTCTACAGAGGCTTTATCAGGTAGAATGATTAGCAGTTAACCTACCGTTGGGCTTGGACTTGTGTGGCAGCTCGGCCGGGTATGTTCCCTCCAGCGGCAGGGCCTCCCGGGCCAACCGCCTTTTTATTCTGCCGCATCTCTCTGGCCAGAGCTGCTAATTCTAAGAGTCGTTTCTCGGCTTCTTCAAACACGCTGCGTTCGTGCATCCCCTGCCGGAGTAGTGCGTCGATTTGTTCTCGGAGTTCAATGGCAGTATCTACTGTTGGATTACTGCCTCGGCGGTAGGCGCCGATGGCGATGAGGTCTTCTTGATCTCGGTATGCTGCTAGCAGTTCTCGGATGGTTAGGGCTGCATCCAGATGCTGGGGGCTGACCACCTCAGGCATTAGCCGGCTGAGGCTTTCTAGGACATCTACAGCCGGATAATGCCCTCGGCTGGCCAGGCTACGGGAAAGCCAAATATGCCCATCTAGTAGGCCGCGCATGGTGTCGGCCACCGGCTCGGTCGGATCATCCGCTTCCACCAGCACCGAATAAAATGCGGTAATACTGCCTTCTGGTGATCGACCTGTCCGTTCCACCAGCCTGGGCAGCAAAGCAAACACCGATGGCGGATAGCCACGGGTAGTAGGCGGTTCTCCGGCTGCCAGGCCTATTTCCCGCTGAGCCATCGCAAACCGCGTGATCGAATCCACCAAAAGTAGCACATCTGCTCCCTGATCTCGGAAATACTCGGCTATTGCAGTGGCTGTGGAAGCTGCCTGCACCCGCACTACCGCAGGTTCATTACTGGTGGCTACCACCACCACGCTTTTGGCCAACCCCTGGGCGCCCAAATCCCGTTCGATAAACTCTCGTACCTCTCGGCCGCGTTCGCCAATAAGGGCAATCACGATCACATCAGCGCTACTAAAACGAGCCATCATCCCTAGCAGGATACTTTTGCCTATCCCAGGACCAGAAAAGATCCCCAGCCGTTGGCCTCGACCACAGGTCAGCATCGTATCGATCGCCCGGATGCCGGTCGGCAAGGGACTAGTAATTCTAGGTCGGCTGCAGGGTTCCGGCGGCTTACGATCAAACGGCACCCGATCTGGTAGCATGGGTTGCGGCTTGCCGTCAATCGTCTCTCCATGGGCATTAATCACCCGGCCCAACAGTTCCCGGCCTACCCGGAGCCATCGGCTTGTGCGAACCAAGCGGACCCGGTTGCCGCGGCGTACTCCGCTTAGTCGGCTTAACGGATACAGCAACGTCAGATGGTCTCGGAAGCCGACCACCTCGGCTAACAGAGGCGGACCTGCCTCCCGTTGGATCTCCACCAAGGCGCCGACCGGGGCAGGAAAATCCGCCGCCGCTGCCGTCATCCCCACTGTCCGAACCACACTGCCATACAATCCAGTCGGCAATATCTGTTGCAGGAACTCGCTTGCCTCCATCGACGTACGTCCTACTTTCGTAATAGGTCAGCTTAGGGAAATATCAGTCAGGGTCCCCATTTGGAGAGAAAATTTGGAAAAAGGAAACGAAGAAATCCAGAAAATCTCGAACGCTCTCCTATTTTCCCGGTTTCTCTCACTTCGTTGGAACTTCGTTTGACGGAATTGTTACGATAACATTTCCCTCGAAGGGGATCGGCTTCCTATGAAATCGGCTTTTTTTTCTCCTTTTGCGGGACGGGAACCTGTCAGGCCAAAAGAAGCAATGCACTGCCTTTTGTCAGCTTATATGATCCTGAGGGCCTTCTAGGGCCTCGGATGGGTGGACTCGTCCGCCACAAGCACGGGCTTCTAGTCGGTGGCAGCATGTACAAAATGCGCTACTACCTTTCACTAATCCGGCGAACACAGTGGCTAGTTCCACACTATAGGGCTGCGGAAACATCCTCTGTCTCTTACCCCCCCGGGGCTTATTGTTATATACAAGTTGGCGTTTGAATTACTTGGACGTACCTGTAGGCAAATCACGAAAGCTAGATCAAAAACACAGAATAGATAGAATAGGGTATATATATATGTAAAATAGTTCCCAAAAACAAACCCTCCCTGATCCCCAAATCATCCGGAAACCTCTGCATAATTCGAGGGAGATATTTTGATACCATTGTGGTTCCTTCCGCCTCTGATCCAATCTATTGGGTGAGTAGCACTGCTGCACCCCAGATAGATTGGTGTTTGGATACCGGGCAGCTAAAGCCTACCGAAGGGTGCGGCTAAAATTTTGTGGGTTAACTGGGCAACATAGGTCATATAGACAAAATAGGCTTCGCCATCTGGCAAAACTAGCTTTCCACAGCACCTACCCATAGAACCAACCCTTTTCCTTTCCTTTTTCCTTCCCACATATACATATAGGGACTTAACCTCCTTCACCTAACTCCTGGCCCCTAGAATACGGGGCCTCTTTCCCTGATGGAAGCTCCCAGGGCGATGGTTCGATGGGTCAGAGGGCGACCTATCTTCGCCAAATCATGGTCATCTACACTGACCACAAAATATCAGCCCAACCCCCTATTGGATCCAAAATTCATAAGGCGCACCTTATGTTCAGGATTATCCAGAGGTTTCTCTTTCCCAAATGTTTCGATGTCTTCAAAGGAACAGTTGGCTGCTTCTGAAAAGTGCGTTATCTTTCTATGTGAAACAATTATTTTGTCCCATCAGGAGAGCAAAGCCCCCAAAAATGTGTCTAACAGCCAGCTCTGCGGGCAGAGGGTGGTCAATCCCTCAATTCTTCTTCAATGCGTCGCAGTTGAGTTTCCAATTGCTGGTCGATGATGCCGAATTGGGTTTCTAATCGGCAACCGCCAGGGGTAATTGTCGGATCGGCTGCCACTTCCACTTCTCCCAATGTCGCCATTTCCCGGAGGATCATTTCCACCTGGGGCTTTAGGGTTTGGTAATCGGTTGGGTTGAGAAGTAATCGGATTTGAGTGCTTCCGGTGGCCAATTCCAGGGCTTCTCGAATAAGTTGCAGGGGGATGTCTGGGTGGTTGGCCAATTGCCGTCGGATGATGCGGGCGGCAATTTGGGTGGCCAAATGAACGGTACTGTTTTCCCAATGGCGGAGCCATGCCTGCCTGGCTTCCTGGATCTGCTGGATGGCTTGCTGCAAGGCGGGCATTAAGGTGGCCAATTGCTGGCCCAGTTGGTGCCGCACCATTTCCGCTATCGCCTGTTGCCCGGCCTGTCGGCCTTCTGCTTCGGCCCGACGCCGGATTTCAGCAGCTTCTTTCTTCGCCTGGGCCACTATCTCCGCTGCCTCTGCTCGCACCTTCTCCAAATACCGTACTGCTTGGGTGGCCATATCCTCAAAATTAAACGGCACGCATTGGGCTGTTAGATGTTCACCGGCTTTAATAACTGGCATACTCTCTGACTTTCTCAACTGAAGCTGTTGTCACTTATGCTGCCAAAGGTTGTTCTGCCCGACGCCATTGGCCGTTCAGGCGGATCTGACCCTCTTGCGCCAATCGTTCTGCCAGAACAGCTAGGCGCCGACGAGCTTCCTCCACATCTCGAAGACGAATCGGCCCAGGATTCTGGAGTCGCTTCCTCACCACCTGGGCGTCTGTCTCCGGCATCAGATCCAAAACCCGATCCACCAAAACCTGCTCTGCCCCGGTCAACGCTAAAACGAGCACTTCAAAATCTGCTGCCATGATCAGGCGACGAAGTGAAACCGCATCCAAACCGATCAATTCCTCAAAACGTACCTGAACAGATCGGCTTGTTGCCAGCCGATCCGCCAAGGCAGGATCCAGAGCATCGATCTGAGCCAGGATGCGTCGGCTGGTAGCTCGATCCACCACTTGAAGGATGTTGGCCAGAGCA
This sequence comes from Thermoguttaceae bacterium, assembly GCA_025062105.1. Lineage (GTDB taxonomy): Bacteria > Planctomycetota > Planctomycetia > Pirellulales > Thermoguttaceae > JANXAQ01. The sequence continues at coordinate 15,858 of JANXAQ010000146.1, read as the reverse complement.
ACCAGCCCAGCTATTTGCCGCCGAGGAATGGAAATCTCCTGAGCAAGCCGGGATCGGAGCACCGATTCCACTTCTTGTAAAATTTCTGGCGATGTTTCTTCTAATTGCACCAGTCGGTGAACCACCTCTTTTTGCAGGTTCGGTTCCAGACGTTGCAAGACTCCAGCCGCTTGTCGAGCTGGTAAATGTGCTAACACCAACGCTACTGTCTGCGCCCGTTCCCCTATCAACGCACGAACCAAACTCTCCACCTCCACATGTTGGAGACTCCCAAAAGGTTTACTCTGGGAGGAACGCAACGATGTGGCTGGGGCTTCGGCGGCTCGTCGCTGCTCGGCCAAAGTGGTCAAATCCAGCCCTGAGACCTCTTGTTTTGGCCGAATTACTGCCAACCTCAGGAATTCATCCAAAACCCGCCGCTGTTCGGCTGGATCCGGAGGCCCCAACTCCGTCTGAGCCTTGCGTACCTCTTCTGCTTGTGCCGCACTTAATCGGCTCCAAAGCATTTGGGCTACTGGGCCTTCTAGGGCCGAAAGTAAAATGGCTGCCTTCCGAATTCCCTCATTGGTGCTCATGGTCATTTAACTGAGATATAAAAAGTGGATCATTCCTCTTTGGCCGCTCGGCGATTCTCCGTTTTGCCCCTCTCCTTCTGAACCCCAAAAGATAGGCCCCAGAGCCTATCTAAGCTCGATCTTTGCCCTTTTCCCGGGGCACTGCCTCCTTCAAATCTACTCACCCTTAGAGGCTGTCCTAAAAAGCATTTTCTATGATAAAAGGAGGTTCCCTTCCTAAATTCCCCAGAATCCCAAAATCCCCGGTGTTAAGGGGTCTGGAGGGTAGGAGACACCCTCTTAGCTCGACTTTTGCCATTTTTCCTAACTGCTTTTGCTTCCAAGACTTACGCCGAAACATCCTTTTGCTCACCGAATTCCCTAAGTCCAATAGTTACAAGAAGCTAGAACTTTTCCCCTCCGGGAGGAAGCTAAAATTGGCAAAAGTCGAGCTTAGAATGGGTAAGAGGTTAGCCCAATGCAGTACGCTCATGTTTTCCCCTCTTTCCGATGTTGCTAGAAGTTTGTGAGACAGCGGAAGAGGCAAACAAGGAGGACTTTTTGTGCCCAGCCGGATGAGTTCCCCTCCCAGCCTCGCTTAGGCAGCGGAGAGGCAAATTGTTTCATTCGGCTGAACCGGTACAATATCGAAGTTACCTTTTTGCTCACCGAAGGATCTTCAACACCGAACTCCTCGAAATAAAAGTCGTTCCAAAAATTGGCAAAAGGCGAACGAAAAACCTCTCCTTGGCATTAGGATTTTGAGGTTTCCGATAGTTTTTGAAGTGATCGCCCGTTGGATCGACGCTGCTTAAGTTTGACGTTTTGAAGATCTATGGAAACACAAGAATCCAACAACCTCTGACAAGATGAAAATCTATAGGAAGTTTCGCAAAATACTGAACATATAATCAACTATGTGAACTTTCAATTGCTTAGGTGGGTTGTCCCTCTAAACCCCTACTATATGTAGGATGCTAGCAATGTTAGGAGCCCTATAGATTGGGTTAGTAACGATGGTAACCAAAGTAGTATAAAAATATATCCTTAGAATTATGCAGAGGTTCCAAGCAGCTTCTCATGTGCTCCTTACCTCCTTGGAGGATGGTAGAAATACTCATTTTGTTATAAAGTGCTTTTCTCATAGAAAGGGCTTTTCGGGGGCGTATTACTTGTTTCATGAATAGTTACTGGGGCGTACCGATCCAGGCACGCAGAATATTGGCCGCCGCTTCTGGGTCTTCCCGCACCATCTCAGCCAATTCTTCTTTCAGAGATGGTCCACTAGAGGCAAACCGGGAACGTCGGGTACTTTTTTGGCTCTCTTCTTGTTCAGTGTCTGAGGCAGGCAGACTAGAGAGTTTTGTCCCTGCTGTTATCGGGGGGAGACTGGCTCGACTGACCGAACGGATCACCCACAGACTCATCGCCGCCAAGCCAACCAAGGCCAACGTGCTCCAGCTGGTTGCAAAAAACTCCCAAAACCGTTCCAGCCAACTCGGTGTGGGAATCTCTGGACCTGGGATGTCTTGAAATTCAGTAACGGTAACCAATTCGGTTTTGTCCGCTACGCCCTCGGCTGCTGGTAAAATAGCCGCTACATGCTCCCGAATTTTCCGGATTTCTTCATCCCGGATTTTTTTCAGCTCATTGGCATCAGGTTGTTTTGGGGCTTGGCCGGCACCAGGGGGGTTTCGTTCTTCCCAGACTCGCAGAAAATAGCTGGTGGGTACTCCGATAGCCGCTGTTACCCGTCTGGGCGTCAGTCCAATCTGTTCTACAACCGACCGCTGAGTAGAAACAGCATTGATAGTTTCGCTTTTAGACTGTTCCTCTTGTTCGGACATAGTTCGGCCGGAAACGCTACTTGGCACATTCGCTTTCGGTTGCTGAGCCACGTATCCGGGCCGACCACCAGGTCCGCTACCTTCGCGGGTCCGGCTGCTTTCGGTTTCCGAGATTCGGATCGGTACCGGTTTGGGATCGTGTTTGATATCTTCCGTCCGGTGGATTTGCTGACGGTCTAGTTCCACATTGGTAGTTACGGTAACTCCTGGCACATAAGCCAAAGCTTTGAGAATTTTCAGTTGCCAATCTTTTTCGTGTTCTCGTTTTCGAGCGATATAGGGATCATCGGAAGCACTCCCGCCGGAAGCCGGATCTCCGGAGCCAGCGTAAGTCTGACCATTGAGATCCGCCACGGTTACATTTTCCGGCTTCATGCCGGCAAAGGCGGCAGCTACCAAATGCCGAATTTTTCGCACCTGCTCGGGGTCCAGGGGCTGAGAGCCGAGGGCTTTGACGGCCACGGAGGCTGTTTTAACTACTCCAGCACGCAGACCTCCCTCGGTTTGGGCGTCGAAAAGAACGGCTGCTTTCTCTATGCCAGGGAGAGAACGAATGATTAGTGCTAATTCCCGTTCCTTGGCTGTTATCTTTCGACTCTCTAGTTGCTTGGCAGTCAGAAAGGGGCTAGTAGTTTCCACTGCCTTGGCCAAAAATTCACCAAAATCCGGCGGCAAAGCATTATGTTCCACTAAAGCGGCCATATATTTGGCTTCCTGCCCTTTGGGCACCCGAATGCGGGTACCTTCGATCTGATAGGTGGTAAGTCCCGCTTTGCCAAAGGCAGCCTCCATCGCCTTTAGCTCCGCCGGGCCAAACGACTGCCCCCCCATCAGATAGGAATCAGTGGAGCCGGTTCGGAAGCTGACCAAATATCCCAAACTGACCACGATCACTCCCACCAGCACCACCGTGGTCAGTCGAGCAGCCAACGTCATCGATAAGAAAAGATCCCGGATCTGAGTCCACGTCCGTGTGAGCCACTCCATCCCTGGATGCTCCTATCTCTCCGTGTCCATCAACCCAGAACTGCTTCTAAGCGTGAGTTTTGCCATTTTCCATAACTTAGTTTTTCTCCAGCGGTTACGATGTACATGCATTTTGTTCACATAATTTCCCAACTCTAATCATTCCGAACAGTTCGAGCGAGTTTTCCTCTTTCGACACAAGGCCAAAAATGTCAAAGATCCAACTAAATCCGAATGTTCTGAATTTCCTGAAACGCTTGGAGAAGTTTATTGCGGATTTGCATCATCAAGCGGAAAGCCAAATCGGCTTTCTGCACAGCGGTCAGTACCTCGGCTGGGTCTGCCGGCCCGCCACTCATCAACTGTTCCACCGCCCGATCCGCCTCCTGTTGCATGGCATTGACCTGCCGAATTGAATCCAGCAGGAATTCTTGAAAGGATCGAGTCGGGGTTGTGGTTGTGGCCACTGAAGGTACTCGGCCTAATTCCACACCCGAAAGCGACACACCATAAATCGAATCCATAGCCGTTTGGTTCCTCTTGGTACTTTCTTTTGGTCTGATTTTTCTCCAATAGCATCAATTTCTTCTCCGCCGGGAGAAGATCGGTCAGCCTCTGGTTGTGCTGGGAAAGCACAGCTGGTCCCCTGCTTTGGCAGGCAGGAGAAGGTCTGGGTACCATGGAGAGGCTGTCCTGAAATGGGATATTAACGTTTTTTGGCAAGTTCCCAGGCTGATCAGTTCCTCTGATAACACTCGGTAAAATAAGGGTTTTAGTGAGTTTGGAGTCTCCAGGCAGAGCGGTACTTGTATGCAGAAAACTGGCGTTCAGCACCTCCTTTAAGCTCAACTTTAGCTTTTTTGTAGGCCTCCTGCAGAAAAGTGAGGAAATTGTGTAAACCAAACGAGATGTCGTCGTAACTCTCGGAAATAAACAACTTAGAAAAAAATCGCAAAGGTCGAAGTAAGCTCCACTTTTGCCAATTTCCATGGGGCCGCGCCCTTCGGCTCTTCCAAACCCTCAGAACTATTGGAGGCATCTTTGGTTAATCCTGAACATCTAAAGAACTTTATGAACTGTTGATTAGGTAGCCATTAGTGGCTCCCATCCTAACACCTCCTATATGTGAGGTGCAAGCACTACTAACGACCCGATACATTGGCTCAGTCCGGAAGGAACCAAATTGGTATTAAAAATCTTCCTCGAATGATGCAGAGGTTCCTGAAGTTAATTCATTCGCTGAACAAAGCCACTGAAAACCTAACTCCCTTATACAAAAGTCGAACTATCGTCAGAGAAGCTCTCCTAGGATTTCTCCGAGAAAGACAGTACCCTTCCAAATTACCCAGGATCCTCAAACCTCACACGATCAGTGATGGAAGGCCTGCTCCGTCCAAACCCCATCGGAAAAGGTCAAAATCCCGATTTTAGGACAGGCTCTGAGTGTTTTTCCTCCTAGATGAGGATGTACTTTCATGCCAGGATTCGCAAGGTTTGATGGTGCAGATCTTTGGTGATTTCAATGGCACCTAGATTGGCCTCATAGGCTCGGGCGGCCTCTAAGGCATCGGTCATTTCGGTCATCATGTTGATATTCGGATAAGCGACGTAGCCAGCCATTGGCCCTTCCCGGATGGCGTCGGGATGGCCAGGCTGATATTTCCACAACGGTTCTTTCTCCTCCACCTCCACAGAGGCCACTCGAACGCCCGGTGCTTCAGCCGGGCCGATGTCCTCTGCTGTCTGAAAAATCACAAATCGCGGTTGATACGGCACCGGTTGCCCTTCCTCATTCCGGGTGGTGGAAATATTGGCCAGGTTGCTGGTGATCGCATGAAGCCGAATCCGCTGCGCTACCAATGCACTGGTACTAATATCTAATGTGTTCCACATCGCAGGAGCCTTTTTGGAAAAGTGGCATTTTGCGGTTTTTGGTTTGCTTATCACTTATCGCTTATTAGTGTGGGATCAGTCCAGGTACGGCGAACGTTTCGGTGTCTCCTAGCGTCCAGTTTCCCGGCTGGGCACCGGCTTACCCGCCTACCAGATATTTGGCTGCTTCCTCCTAGCCGAAGGGCGAGTCTGCACGTTTTGACTTCCGCTCTCGGCTGTCTGATTATGTGCATCCGAAAGGACCTTTCCTACCAGCCTCCTAGGTGGATAGGTAATAGGAGAGCCATCTGGATTTCCGTTAAAGGCGTTATGTCCTTTCATTGATCGCTGCTCGGAGGAGGTTGAACTGATGTGCCATCAGACTGATAGCCAAGTTATGCTGCATTTGGTTCTTAAGCATTTCGCTCACTTGGTATTCCAGGCCTTTGGTGCCTTCGTCATGATAGAGAAGGATTTCCGGCAGGTCTTCCAGCTCTACCGGGCGGAGATTTCGGCTTGTGAAAGGCAGTTCGGGTTCGCCGGGGGAGCGTAAGGCGGGCAACTCATGGCGTTGGCGGATAGCCTCGGCCAATTGCCGCTGAAATTCTCCGACCGGCAGATCTTTGGCTCGGTAGCCCGGCACATCCAGATTGGCAATATTACTGGCCAATACCTGATGCCTAGCCTGGCTGAAACTGACTACCTGCTGCAAAATGGGCAAGGTGGTGGCCTGAAACAGGCTTTCATACATGGCTGATCCTCTGCCGGAAACTTCTGCTTTTTCTCACAACTGCTGCTTTAGAGAAACTTCTGCTTTTTTTGGAAAGTCGGCTTTTGCCATTTTCCCTGGATTGTTTTGATTCCTGTAGTTACGGCAATATCTCCCCTTCGGCCCACAATTTTCTCTAATTATTGCAACCAGTTAGAGCATCCCTTTTCCATGCCAAGAGCCAAAATGGCAAAACTCAAGTTGGAAACTTTTGGTTCTTGGTTGGGAACTGCTGGTTTTTCTTTGGAAACTTCGGCGTTTGTTTAACTGTTTTGCCACAGTAGCTGGCTGTTTTTTTCCTTCTGGCCTGCTCGGAAAGCAGCTCATTTTCTCTCTCCTTTCCCTTTTTCTCGAGCGGGAAAAGTTTAGGGTGAGGTGGCAACCTCCGAGGGTGGATGGAAGACCGCAAAAGCAGACGCATCCATCGACATTCCTTATAGCTCAGCTGAATGAAGTAGCCTAATTTTTTCTCCGTACTCCTCGGGTGGGAGAAATTTAGGCTGAGGGCGAAGGAGGAAAGAAGAGGGCTTTTGGGGCCCTCTTCTCCGGCTTCGCCTTCGGTTCAGCCGTCCTATCCCAGGGAAAGGAGAGAGGGGTTCTTCACTCGGCTGAAATGTTGTTTTTTGCCAAGGAAGTCTAACCTGGTGTGAAGTCTAATGGTTTCCACTCCTTCTGTCCTAAAGGCATGTTCAGCCGGTTCGCTCTCTGCAATTACCGTGCCAAAAGTGCATTCTTCCAAACCATACTTTTTTCTTATCACCAGCTTGCCACCTGAAACTAATCTCCCCCTGTGTTCTTAAAAACCCTGTTTTTTCCTATCTTTCCCAAATTCTCCAAAACCAAAGCTACTGACTTTATCTGCTGCCTCTGGACACCAAGAAAATTACTCCGTTGCACGCCTCCGAAAAGCCGTTTCTTTTTCACCCGGACAGAAGCAGCATTTTTTTCTGGCTTGCGTCGGCAGATTTTGCCGGTACCAATGCGCAAAATTGGCCGATCTTGCATATTTCATAACGCTTCCCTCGAATTTGACTTTTGCCACGTCAAAATCCTGAATATATAGGGAACTATATATGAACTCTCCGATTCGATAGCCATTTGGTTTGTGTCGCCGAACAACTACTATATATAGGCTGCCAGCTATGCTAGGACCTTATATATTGGGTTAGACGTACCGAAATCCAACATGGTAAAACATCTCTCTGGAATTATGCATATGTTTCTTTTTGAAAAGTTCCTCTTTTAATGGGGTTTAACCTGTTGGGGAGCTGTTTAGGCTTGAGGGGCTGCCCACCCGGCCTTTTTGGCTCCCTAGCAGCTTAACCTGTTCGAATGCCATATAGGTTAGAGACGCCATTTTGAAAGGGCTTCCGCCGCGGGGTAGAACTGGGAAATGCTGTCCAGGAATGGCCGAACGGGTTGGGCTGGCTTAATAGCCTCCCACCTTCTGATTTTTAGAAAGGGAACCTCTGGATCATCCTGAACATATAGTGAATTTCATGAATTTTTGATTCAATAGGTCTAGCTGCCCCCATTCCAAACACCTAGCTATACGTAGGGTGCTAGCAGTGCTAGCGATCCAATAGATTGGGTCAAATGTGGTGGGAACCAAAACAGTATAAAAATATTTCCCTCGAATTGTGCGGAGGTTTCCTAACTCTCGACTTTTGCCATTTTAGGCCTTCTCCCGGAAGGTGAAAACTCTAAATCCTTGTAACTATTGAACTTAGGACATTAGGTGAACAAGGGGAAGTCTCGTCGTAACTACTGGAAACAAAAAGAGTTAGGGAAAATGGCAAGGGTCGATCTAAACTCTGATATTTTCAAAACGTAGGCAATACGGCCTTCGGTCGAATCCTCCAATAACAAAAGCGAGCTCTTCAAGATGCCTTTCGATAACTTTTTTCTCGAGGCGCATAGCCATATTGGCGTAGTTTACTAGTCAGTGTACGTAGTCCAATCCCGAGGGCTTGAGCGGTTTTGGCTCGGTGGCCGCCGAAATGTTCCAAAGTGGCTTCGATCAAGCGACGCTCCATCTCCTGAAGACTAATCCCGACCGGGATACTCCCGGCCAACCCCTTTTCACCCATAGGGCCGGGGCAGTCTTCTCCATGCATATCCCCCGAAACAGCCGCCGCCAGCTCCGGAGGCATTGGATCTCCGGGGGCAATCAGCCAACGCCGGATTTCATCGGCACTGACAGTCTGTCCAGGGTATAACACACTGGCCCGGGTGATAATATTTTCCAATTCCCGCACATTACCCGGCCAATCGTAGCGCATCATAAGGTCGATTGCCTGGGGAGCCAATTGGCAGGCAGGTCGCCCCAATCGCCGACTCATCCGTTGCAAAAAGTAGTCCACCAACACCGGAATGTCTTCCCGTCGCTGGCGCAGAGGCGGCACATGAATCGGCACCACATTCAGCCGATAGTACAGGTCTTCTCGGAATCGCCCCTTGGCCACTTCCTCGGGCAGGTTTCGATTAGTGGTGGCGAGCAGCCGAACGTCCACATAAATCGGTTTGCTCGAGCCGACTCGCTCAAAACACCGCTCCTGTAACACACGAAGCAGTTTTGCCTGAAGTGGCAGTTCAATTTCGGTAACTTCATCTAAAAGCAGAGTGCCCGTATGGGCCAATTCAAATCGACCCATCCGGACCGTGTCTGCTCCGGTAAAAGCCCCTTTTTCGTGACCAAACAATTCGCTTTCCATCAAATGGGCTGACAGGGCAGGGCAATTAACACTAACAAACGGACACAGACGCCGAGGACTGGTAGCATGGATAGCGCGGGCAACCAATTCTTTCCCAGTGCCGCTTTCGCCAGTAATCAGGACGGTTTCTGAGGTCTCAGCCACTTGGGCAATCCTAGCACGAAGTTTTTGTATAGCTGTACTTATACCTACCATCACCGGTGGGTCTGATCTTCCAGTGCCTGCTCCGCTAATGAATCCTCCTTCACGCACCCTTCGATGGAAAATGGCCTTCGAGACCATCTGCTCCAGACGATCCACATCGAAGGGCTTTTCGATATAATCAAACGCCCCGTGTCGCATCGCCTCCACTGCAGAAGCCACGGTACCGTAGGCAGTAACCATGACTACCTGGGCCGGGTATCGGCGGGCTTCCAACTGCAGAATCAATTCCAGGCCACTCATCCCCGGCATTTTCAGATCAGTTACAATACAATCATAGTCCCGCCGCTCGATTTGCTGGAGGGCTTCGGCGGCGCTGGAGCAACAATCCACCGTATGCCCGGCTTGACGGAGGATATCGGCCATCGACTCTCGAGACTGTTGGTGGTCATCGACCACCAAGACTGTGCCCACACAGGCTTCCTGTGGAAGGGGGGCCGGTTGTTTTTCCGTCTCGGGCAGTTTGGCACAAGACAAAGTGCTTCCTTTGGGGTTCATGCCTTGGCAGTATGTTAGGCTGTTCATGCAGCAGCCTCCTGCACCAAAACGCTCTGGGAATAGGGAATCTTCAAAGTCACAGCAGCACCACCTTCAGGGCAATTGCTCAGCAACAGTTCACCGCCATGGGCTTCGGCGATTCGGCTGACTATGGCCAGTCCCAGGCCAATGCCATCTGGTTTGGTAGTATAAAAGGGTTCTGTCGCCCGGCGACGGGCTTCCTCCGATAATCCCGGACCAGTATCCGCCACTTCCAGTTCCAGACCCTCAGGTCCTGCCACCGAACTAATACTAAGTACGCCCCCCTCAGGCATCGCATCTAGACTGTTGAGTACCAGATTCATTACTGCCCGGCGAATCATTTCCTGATCAGCCACCCAAACCTGATCTTTGGGGATGTCTAGTTCGCAGCGGATTTTTTGTGCTTGAAGCTGAGGGGCTAGATCGCTCAGGATCTCCTCAATCAACCGATATAGCAAAAACGGCCGACGTTGGGGATCCCGATCGGAACTGAAATGCAATAGATCGGTCACCGCACTTTGTAACGATCGAAGCCCTGCCTGCAGTTTGTCGAGCATTTCTAGTCCTATCGGATCCTCCGCTAATCGACGGCGCAGTAAACTTAAATACAAAGTAACCGGCATCAAGCTATTGCGTACCTCATGGGCAATATGGGAAGCCATCTGCCCAATCAAGGCCAAACGCTCTTTATGAGCTAGTTCCCGATTCTTGGCCGCCAATTCGTCGGTAAGCCGACGCACTTCCTCTCGAAGAGCCTCGTGCGTCTTTTCTAGCCGCAGTGTCGCTTCATGCCAAGCGGCTAATACACTCTCTAAATCAGCACCCTGCGTCGGCAACAGCAAAGATGGTAACTGGTTCGGCTCGGCCATGGAAACCACCTCCCTATCCTGTACAATTTCTGCTCAAGGGCAGAAGTACTCATGCTTTCGGAAGTAGAAATCCCGTTTTTAGCTGATTTTTCTGTTATGGATGTTCGGTTTCGTAGGAATGCCAATATAGGCCCTTCTTTAGGGGAATAAAGCTGTCTGTTTATTCGGCGGAAGAGTTCCCTGCTTCTTTATATTCTCTTGGTTAGGATGGTTGCTATTGCAGCTCATTGTTCGGAGACGAGGTCAAGTTCACTTTGTGGGGCGGGTTCGGCTGCTTGATAGGCGAGCAGCATCTGGCCGCTGGTGCATAGGTTCCTCATTTCTCCTACGATTTGTTCACGGCGTCGCAGGAGTTGGGTTTCGCAGTGTTTTTCCTGCTGGAGGATCTCGGCCAGAAGCTGTTGGCAACGTTCCACCAGGGCCGCAGTTTGCTGCCGGAGTAGTTCGTTTCGCCATCGTCGGCTCTGGGGGGCTTGCTGCCGAAATGGGGCCAATTGCTGTTCCACCGCCTGAATCTCCTCCAGCAGCCTCTGTTTGACTCCCAACACCTCCAATAGCGCTGTCATCTCTCCTTTGTGGATGAGTTCTCCTTGGCGAAGTACCAACTCCTGTACACTCTGGAGGAGCTGGTATTTTTGTGCCACTAGCTCGGCTAACCGATCTGTGTCCAATGCCATTGGCGGTATCATGGAAAAATGTTCGGCGCGTGAAAAGGGGCTAGGAACCGGGGGGATTCAATTCAGCCAACTGACGGTCTAATAATTGAATCCATTCGGTTCGGGCAAAGGGGGTGGTTTTGGTAAAAGCTTGCTCTTCCGGCAACCGCTCCAGGACCAGTTGGGCTTGTCGCAGCATTTGTCGAGCTTGGTCCGGCTGACCTAACTTTCGATACACTTCAGCCATCTGGAAATAGGCGATCAGGGCCGTCGGTTCGTTTTGGAACCGGTTGGCTGCCGCCGTATAGGCATCCAAAGCGGCTTCATACTCGCCAAGGCGATCCGCAGTTTCTCCTAGGCCGAACAGGGTATTTCGCTGGAGAACCTTTTCCCAGGTAGTTAGAGGGCGGAGGATCTGAGTTTGAGTTAGGATGTCCGAAAGTTCTTTATAGTAGGTTAAGGCTTTTTGGAAGGCGGCCTGACTTTCTTTCATTCGGCTGAGCCGGAAATGGCGGATTTCCGAGGCAATCAATTCTTCGCGGAATTGCACTCCGATACGGCGGTAGCTGTCGGCCACCAAATAGCGTGCCTCTAAGGCTTCTGGATCATCGGGATACCGTTGGATAGCCTCTTCTAATAAGGAGATGGCTTTGGAGTAGTCCTCTACTAGATGTCGAAGCCGACCCATCGCAAACAGTGTCTGTCGCCATTCCAAGCTCGAAGGTGCCAACCGACCATCCAGATTGGCCTGGAGCATCTGGGTAGCTTTGTCCGGTTGGCCCTTTTCCAGCCAAGCCCGGGCAGCCAACAGTCGAGCTTGATATGCCGCCACATCTTTAGGATGAAAATCTATACACTCTGTCAATACCTCCAATCCTTCGTCGATCCGACCCAAGGCTAACAGCGCTTCCCCCAACCGTACTAGGGCCGCCGCGCGACGTGCTCGACTTTCTTGTTTCAAGTACTCCTGTAATACCAAAACGGCATGGAGGTACGCTTGCCCGGCCAAATAATTTTCCGCACTCTGCCAGAGGATATTCGTATAGTCTCTCGTTTCTTTTTGTAATTCGGCCAGTTGTTGATAGGCCAAGCCCGCTTGTCGGAATAATTTTCGGGCCTGCTTTTGTTGCTGGCTTCGCTGAGGATAAGGAAGCGTTTCGGCTTTAGTAGCTTCAGCCCGAGCCCACTCCGCCAAGGTCTCAGCCACAAGCCGACTTTGCACTTCCGGTGAAAACAAGCGAGCAAAAGCTTCCGCCAGAGAAAAGGCTGTGGCGAAATCTTTTTGGGCTATCGAGTCCTGATGAGCTTTTAAACACCTTGCCCGAATCTCTTCCATGCTCAACCAAGGGTTATGGAAAGTTTTCGGCAGACCGATCATCTGCACTGCCCGTCGATAGGCTGCTAGCATCTCTGAAGGTTTTTGGAGCTGGCGGGCTAGCTCCGCTTCTTCCCATGCGGCGGCTACAGCTTCTGGGCTTTCGGGAAAGGCCGCCCGCACCCGCTCCCATTGTGCTATAGCCGCCTCCAGCTCCCCCATCTCCGCTAGACAAAGGCCAATCTGGTACTGTGCCCGCCGCATCGCCCAAACACCAAGCGATTCATCGGTCTGCGCTTGCCGAAATAGGGCGATCGCCTCTTGATATTTCTGCCGGGCATTGGCCGGTCCATGCTTCTGACGGACTGCCCGTGCCTCGGCCAGAACAATTTGGCCCTCGATCCATTTTTGGCCCGCTCTCAAGCCTGGCTCTGGCGGCAATTGAGCTAATGTTTTCCGACATCCTTCCAAATCGCCTAATCGGCATTGTAAATCTGCCTGGCGAAGGAGGGCTTGGTGTTTTTGGGCCTGGGTAAGCCACTGGTCGGCTAAGTAGGCGGTGTTGTATTCCAAAGCCTCTTTCAGCGAACAGGGAGCCGCCTCCGCATAGGCTTGCACCAGCATATCGTAAAGCTGCGTTTTACGGTCCGGATTAGCCCGAAGGGCTTCTTTCAGCACCGGACGGGCGGCAACCCACTGGCCGCTATAAAAAAGACTCTGCGCCAAAAGTAAAAGCCCTTCCCCTTTACGATCCGGAGGAAACCCCCGAACACGGGCCTGCTCTAAGTAGCTGGCTGCTACGAGGTATTTAGCTTTGCGATCCTTTTCAGGTAGCTCTCCTGCTTCATAGGCCGTTACCGCTCCCAAGACAAAAGCCGCACCTCCGAGCTCCGGATCAGGCAGATCATGCTGGCTGGCCAACTTTTCGGCTAAATCTCTAGCCTCCGAATACGCCCCTAAGTCTAGCCTCTCCAAGACCGTTTCCAAACTCACAGGCGGCGGGGGGCGAAGAAGCGATTTGACTGTCACCACCGTTCCAATACTTAGAAGGCCCACAAGTATCAACCCACTCACCCCTACCATCACTAGACGCCGCCTAGTGGCGATGGCCCAGTGTCCGAATCGCCTTAACCAAGATAATCTCTCGGCAGACTGTTTCGGAGTTCGTGTCGGCTCTCCAGAGGTAACTTCCTCAGCCAGGCTCTTGGAAGAGTCCGGAACGTTTGGAGAAGCTGGAGACCTTGGGGAATTTAGAGGATCTGGAGAATCTAGATGATTCCCGGAAATCGGCAAACTGCTAGGTTGGCCCGAATCGGCAGCTCTTTTCCCCCCCGATTGCATAGCTGGATTCTCCATAGTGGGCCGAGATTTCCCCATAGCTCCAACCTAGGCAAGGAATACTACCCCCAGAACAGGGGGTTGCTATCGCCACCGAAAACTGAGCTCCAATAAGTTCAGCCGCCTGGAGAGACTACAGGCACCAGAAACCAAAAAAGATAGCGTCCATCCCACGACCAGCACATCAGAACTAAGGAAAAGGCTGGATGGCTTGTACCGGAAAAGGACGCCAATTGTCAAGAGGCGTTAGTAGAATTGACACTTTTAGGGGAGATAAGACTTGTCCATAAGGGGGGGTAAATGGCGTGTCTCACAATTTTTCCTGGCAAGATGCTCCCTGGGTAATTCGCTCCATTAGCCAGCGATCTACATCTCGAAGCATGGGCACACTTAGATGCCAGCCGGCCGGATACTCTCGAAACATGGTGCCGGCCAACCCAGCCCGGTAGAGGAGGCGGAGATTTTCACAAACTAGAGAAGTTGGATAAAATGGATCATTTCGGCAAACCGTTACCAACACCTCTAAGTGCCCTAACTTAGAAAAGTTCCGTAGCAAAAGCCTCCCCTGAGGCAAGGGGCCTCCCAGAGAAACGATGCCCGCAAAATAGCTCGGCTCTTGCAGGGCAAGCCGAAAAGCCATTGTCCCCCCGCACCGGGAACCGACCAAGAAGATCCGGTTCGGATGCACATGCCGTTTGGCACAGGCAAACTCAATAGCCCGAAAGACTCGCTGAGCCGCCTCGGCGATACCGTCTGGATTTTGAGGCCAACCGTAGCGGGCTTTTGTACCTCCGGCTGTCAGCTCCTTCAACCGGTAAGTGGATCGGCTTTTTTTACTTTCTACTCCCCGAATAGCAATAGCCACATAGTTTCGCAAACTGATCTTCGGCATGATCCGGATCAGTTGCCGCTCCGTAGCCCCAGGTCCATGGAGCCACACTAACAATGGATATGCATACCTGGGTTCATAATGCAAAGGAGTAAAAAGGATATGAGGAACGGTTTCGCCACAGGAACGAGTGTATAAATAAAGATTGAGATTCTCCAACTCCCTAGGCGGCTCTAGGGCCAAATGCTCCACTGGCTTGTGCGGTTCCATGGGAAAAATCTTCCGCAAAGAGGAGTTAGTTTTTCGCAGCCTCCTCACCAAGAAAAGCCGCCGAAGAATATTTTACCTCCTGCGACTTTTCCCTCCACCATAGAGAACCATTTCAACCGGCGCAGATAATTTTAATCTCTGCTTCCTGCAAAAGTTTGCACTACTCTCTTAGAATCGAGTTAGGAATTTCTGATTCCCGTTTTCTTCCGCTAAGCGAACTTCTTATCGGAAGAGAAGCAGATTCCTTGGTGAGCCGGTTGAAATGGTACGAAAAACAGAAAAAACTTTACCCCAGCCTGTTGCTTCTGTCAACCGAGGTCCCGGAAAAGTTTTTCAAAAAATCGCTTCTGCTCCCCGCTGGATGCTAGCACTGCTAGCAGTGTGATTGCAAAAGTGTGTTTGCAAAAAAGCCTCTTACTACCTCGGCCCCTGATTTCCGAGGCCTATACCAATCGTGCCATAGTCTCTACCAAATTTCGCACTACTTCGACACTTCGGCGAAACTGCTCCCATTCTTGGGGCGTAAGCTGTAGTTCTAGGATCCTTTCCACTCCTCTGGCTCCCAGAACCACCGGTACACCTACAAAAAGACCACCAACGCCATATTCTTTGTCGCAGTAAGCCGCGCAGGGCACAACCCGCTTCTTATCCCGCACAATGGATTCGACCATCTGGGCGGTAGCGGCTGCCGGTGCGTAATAGGCACTACCGGTTTTCAGCAGCGAAACGATTTCTGCCCCGCCGTCGCGGGTGCGCTGGATAATCTGCTGAAGTCGATCTGCCCCTAGAAGCTGAGAAACCGGGATACCACCGACTGAAGTGCAACTTACCAGGGGCACCATCGTATCCCCATGGCCGCCCAAGAGCATGGCCGAGACGTCTTCCACGCTGACGCCTAATTCCATGGCTATCAAAGTGCGGAACCTGGCCGTATCTAGCACTCCTGCCTGGCCCACCACTCGATGCGCGGGAAACCCACTTACTTGCCAAGCACGATAGGTCATGGCATCCAAGGGGTTGGTCACTACTATGAGTACCGCATCGGGGCTGGTGCGGCGAATTTCAGTGGCTACAGAGCTAACAATCTTGGCATTGACCGATAGGAGATCCTCCCGGCTCATACCAGGTTTGCGGGCAAC
>JANXAQ010000020.1 GCA_025062105.1 Thermoguttaceae bacterium | reverse complement strand
GTCCCCCTCACCTGCTCTGCTTCGCAGAGCACCCTCTCCCGCGGTGGGGAGAGGGGATTTCTGGACTGCTGCTTGCGCAGAAGCTCCAAGGGGCGAGTTCAACGAAGCCTGGATTCCTGCTTGCGCAGGAATGACACCGGGGTCCCCCTCACCCGGCCCGGCTTGTGCCGGGCCACCCTCTCCCGCGGAGGGGAGAGGGGATTTGTCCCCCTCACCTGCTCTGCTTCGCAGAGCACCCTCTCCCGCGGTGGGGAGAGGGGATAATTGGACTGGGCCGGTGTCGGCAAGCAGTAGCTCGCCAGCGCGCAAAAACTCTTGGGCGGCCTCTTGGATGTTTGGCCGGGCCTCGTACCGAACCTACAAAAGGGCCTTATTCTGCACATACACTTGGGCCAGGGCCTTGGCCAGCGCTTCGCGGCCCCGCAGCCCCCACATCTTCACCTCCGGCCCCTTGCCAGCCAAAAACTCCCTGAGCCTTACCTTTCCGCGCACCCGGTTCAGTTCCCACTCCGGCCAAAGGCCATGCTCTCGAAGTATCTTTGCCCCTTCCTCACCCAAAACAAATTTGGTGAAATCCCAAATCTCTTGAGGAGCATCCGGATGGAGCACCAGAGTGCAACTATCTAAGATAGGATATGACCTGTCTCCAATTGTTTCTGGCAAGGGGAATACCGGAGCAGACTGAGCTTTTGGACAGATACCGAGGATGCGGACCCGTTTATCTGAAAAGCCTACCAAATTAGGAGTATAAAGACAGAATCCGATCCCGCCTTCATATTTTGCAATGGCTTCAACGACTTCTGCCCAATTGAGTTTCTGCCGGTATGGTTTCTTCTTAAAGCTGGCTAATTCACGATCAAAAGGCGCTCCTTTAAGGACACGAGTCTGAAAGATAACACCGGCAGTGGTGCCGCAAGGCTCTGAGAAGAGTTCAATGTTGCCTTCTATTCCGCTCACCCCTACATCCTGCCATTTTTTGACTTCTCCAGAAAAGATTTTCTCTAGTTGCTCAAGCGTTAGATGTTTACTGGGATTACGGGCATTAATCAGCACTGCTACCACATAAAAACCCATTTTATAGGAGGGGAAAGAGTCGTCCAAATGGGCGTCCCAAACAGAGGTAGTAAAACCATCTAAGACCACGCCTATTTCACATTCTCCCGACGCCACACGAGAAGGAACTTGATAACTATCGCATGGGCGGAACTCAAGGGATACTTTAGGATAGTTCTCGCAATAAAGGTCTACCAACCGATCGATAACTGCCAATTCCATTCCGTGTCCTCCCATGAGGCGAAGTTTCCCTTCCGGATCTGGTACCAGAGGCCTCTTGGACTTTTTTGGAGGGGGTTGAGCCGGGGGTTGGGGTTTTTCCCGACGTTTTTGGTCTTCTTCTTCCAACCGGGCGTATTCTTTTTGCGCTAGAGGATGCAGGTACTCCTGGGCAAGCTTCCTTCGCCCATACCTCCATGCTTCTTGATAATCCGGAGCCCGCGCCATTCTTTCCCATCTTTCGATGTCTTCGGGAAGTTCCGGCGGAGGACAGACCAACTCTTCTAGCGATCGTTTTTGGAATAAGAATTCTGCCGCCTCTTTGGGGTATCGTTCGGAAAGTGCTCTCATTTTCTTCCTGCACCAAGCCAGTCCACCACATGAGTCCCAGACAGAGGCGGTGGTGCTCCAGATGATCTCAAATTGTTTCCGAAGATTGGCCTGTGTTTTTAACTCTTTTTCCGCTTCGCAAACGAACCAAAAGTCACGAATAGCATAGGTAATAGGACGGTCTTCTTCGTCGGGGGGATCGCTCCACAAATTTTGAATATTGGTCCATTGGATCATCTGTTGAAGCAGTTGGGGATCGGCTTCTCGAGTAAGGACTTTAATAGCGGCTTCGGCCAGAGACCGGTGTTGTCGATACCCTCGGATATACTCCAGCAGCCGTTGTCGGCCTCCTGGAAGGTAATAGGCCGCCTCAAAGCACTTCGTATAGACAGGGAGACAGAGGTCGGGGCGTTTTATGTTGCGAAACCAAGTTTCCGCAATTTCCAACAAAATTGGCATCGCCTGAGGAGAACGGATCCGTTCGCCTTTTTTCTCCTTTTCTTCCAGATACTCAACCAAAGGCCACGAACCTGTTTTTTTAATTTTTGGATCATAAGGATATGCTTTGGCATCCTCCAGAAACCGACGAAGTATAGCTAACTCAGCGTCTTCTTCCGTTGGCGTCCCAGAAGGTTTTTCCTTTTCTGGGGAAACACCAGGAGCAGCGATGCTGGGAGATTTCGGATGTCCCGACTCTGCAAGGACGGCTGTTTGCCAAAGCACGGCGGGCGGAGCGGCCTTCCGGTGGCGCCGAGCCTCTTCTATAGCAATGCACTCAGAAATGTCTGTTCGCAGCACAGTTTCTATTCCTACCACCATTAGCCCCAAAAGCAACACCTGATATCTGTACATATGTAGATATCCTTGGGAAAATGGAGAAAAATTACTTCTTTTGCAATAATACCGGGCCCGTGCTACCTGGTCCACTTTCCCGGCGGGCGCGTTCATGTTGGGCTTGCGTAAGACGCCTAGGGGCATCTACACAATCCATCCCCTCCGTAGACATCTTCATTAAATTATAGGGATCATTTTCGTGAATCGAGTCGTCTCCATTCAAAAGTACATGTCCTAATTCATGAGCTAATATAAAAGGAGCATCAGGAGGCACTCCTCCGAAGACGGCCGCTTTTTGTACGAAGATGACATTTTCCCAAGCAGGGATAATGTCTTTGAGCCAATCCCCGCCCGCCAGTCCTCCAAGATGGCCTTTTATTTTCGCGTCTCCTACCACAAACACGTCGATTGTCGAAGGATCGTCATCCCGAAAATTGAGACTAAGGCAAGAAAGTTCTAGACTTTCAATACCTCGGTTGTTTGTACCCGAAAAATCAAATTTTAGAGTAGGAACTTCAACCCTTAACCCAGGAACAGTACACTGAATATTGCTAAACTTTACATTACGCCCTTTATTTACGAGAACAATCCAACCTTGGAATCCTCCTTGCTCAAAGGGCCCAACTACGGAAGCAGGCAACTCAGCTTGTTGAGCAATCGCAGTAGCTAATCTTGGAGCAATCGTTCTGTCGCGTTCTCCGGATTGGACATCGAGGCTAACTTGTTTATTTTCCACAGTGATTGAGATGACGCCGTTTTGGGTAGCCCTGCCTTCAACAGTTAAAATATTCCTTACAGGCTCTTTGAATAGCTGCTCCACAATGTGGAAACGTATTGCTGCTTGACTCCAAACGGCAGAGATATACTCCGTCGCATCCTGAATATGATTTTCTGAAACTTGTTCCCCAAAAACAATGAATCGCAAATCGGCCGTGCGGATAGCATTAGGTCCGTCCTCCTGAGGGGGACGCCCTATGCGTAGTCCCAGCGAAGTTCCTCCAGGGGTTTGCCCGTCTAAGCTCACTCCGGCCATTATCCATTGGCTCAACTTTACTAGCAACGTTTGTTCAGGAAAGTTGAGTATTTGGTTATCAACGTGGGTAGAGACTAGCCGGAGGTGCAATTTGCTTCGATACACTGGAAGACCATTGACCATTCTCTCCACGGTCTCATATTTTTCAGAATGTAAGGAATCCTCTCCTATGTACGCTACACAGACTTCTGGAGTAGGATTTAACCCAGGAGGAAGCCCCAATACCTCTAGTCGGAAGGTATCCGGATCAGGGTTCTCTGGAACCGGTCCCTCAAAATTGGCGGTCTTTGGTGTATTGATATCTATATCCGTTTTTCTCTTGCTTATCATCAAGCACGCCTCCTCTCCCTGGTGAGGAATAGGGGTATTGTTTTGGCGGATAAACCGAATACTCCCCTTAGTCGGGAATACACGAATCCGATCTTTGGCATTGAAATTTGTACCTGTTTTTGGCCGGTTTTTTGGCCGGTACTCCTCTTTCCAGCTAAATTCCATTTGAATATAACCTGGTTGAGTAAATTGCTGGTTAGAAACAAGACGCCAAGTCTCTGAAAAAGTGGCTTCATCCAAATCAAACTCTCTCTTAGATACCTTATGGCCCTGACGATAAAGGGCAATCCCTTGGGGGATATCAATTTTTACTTTTCCAAGAGGCTGTCGTGTACTAGACTTTGCATAGCCAGTGTTAATATCTATCCTGATCTCTTTCGTCTGGTTTTGAATCTCGGGTGAAAGCTCTTCCAGTTTTTCAGGAAAATCTCCTTCTAGCATTCCTGAGGGCAAAAAATAACCCACAATATCTTCAATCCTGTCTTCCATTTCTTCGCCGGTGGGCGGCCAATGGGGAAGATGTCGATTTGCCGCCAATGTATCTACATCGATGTCCACTTGGGCCACTGAGACATCAAACGTAGGCGGCTCACCAACGCCGCCCCTTTTACTCAGAACTCCATGAAATCGCACGCTATGAGAATCATTAGAGGTAACTCCTGTAATTTTATACTGATGGGTGGGGGGCTTTTCTACTTTAGGATCCTCCCGCTTCCATAAAATTCTCCCCCTTTGATCCTTCGGTTCGGAAGATATAATCTGCCAGCTTTTTTCAGGAGTAATGGTAACTTTCAGTGTATGGGCTTCGTTGCCGGGTAGTGCATCAAAACCAATTCCTATTTGGCTCTTCAGCTTTTTCGGGTCGTCCGGAGCTTTTTCCCACTTACCCGGAACTGAAACTGTGATCTCACGGTGCTCTACATATGCCTCCGAGGAAAGTACTAGAAGCAGTCCTCCGGTCGCTGCGAGTCGTACCAGTACAGAACACCGCATAGCTAGCCTCCTTTTGGATAGAGACTTTCAGGGTTTACCTTTCTCTTGTCGATCCAGTTCTTCCAAACCACTTTTCACCAGGTTGGTGAACAAAGAATTTGGGAACTTTTTCATGGCCTCTTCATAGGCTTGGCGGGCCTCTTTCAGGCGTCCGCTCCAGTGATAGACTACGCCGATAAAATAGGCCGCCCTGGCCGCCTCGTTGCTATCGGGATATGTCTGAAGAAGCCGCCGCCACAGGGCCGCTGCCGCATCCGCATTCTGATAGTGATTCCACTGGATATTGGCCGCCAGGAAAATCGCATCGTCCGCCCAATCCGCCTTCGGCCATCCACTAGCAGCCGCCAGATAATTGGAATACGCCTCCTCCGGATTCTGTTTCTCCAAGCAGTAATAATTCCTCCCGCGGCGGAAGTAGGCCCAGCTACGCTGCGCCGCCGAGGGTTGGAAACCTTTCGACTCGATCACTCGGCTGCATAGCGCTAGCGAGCGATCCCACTGTTCGGCTTCGTGGTAGAGGTCCGCTAGCATCAGGAGCCAGCGCGCGGTTGCATCGCCTTGCCGGGCCTCGGCCGGGGTAAGTTCTTTGCCCCCTTTGGCAATCTGGACGAGTTTCTCAATCCCAGTGGGGATATGGCCTACAACCACGACAAAGTTCCGCGGCGGCTCCAGCGGCTTGGCCTTCTCAAACCACCCGACAGCCTCCTGCCGCTGCTCGTTCAAGTAGGCCACCAACCCCGCACGCAAATAGATTTCGTATGCCGTGCGTTTCCACTCCGGCGGCGCGATCGACCAGGCCGTGGCAGGCCGAAGCTCTTCGGAAAGAAGCTTTCGGGCCAAGGCCTCTCCGCTGGTCTTGCTCTGGCAGTTTCCCGGAGAGTTTGGCCGGGGGACTGCCAGGTCGGCTGCCGGAGCTGGTTCCGCGGCTGGCTAACCGAGCCAACACCCGAAGCCTACTGCCCCTGGGCCAAAAGCACCCGACCATACACCACCAGAGCCGACAGCCGATCCGACAGACTGCCCGCTTGCACCAG
>JANXAQ010000022.1 GCA_025062105.1 Thermoguttaceae bacterium | reverse complement strand
ATTGGGCAGCGATGGCGAAGGCTAAAACCCCGCAAGCCAAAAGCAAATTGGCCCAAGACATTTTCAAAACAGCCCGTGAAGAGCCGGATTTAGTGGTTCGGTTTGCCGCTTTGCAGGCGGCTAAGCGGTTGGCGGTGGACGCTTCCGATGGCAAACTGGGTTTAGAGATTGTTCGGGAGATTGTGCAGACGTATGAGCCGTTTGAATCCATGCCAGTGGAGGATCGGTTAGCAGAAGCGGAACGCTTGTGGACTCAGTCGGAGAAAGCCCAAGGGCGAGAGAAATTAGCCAAACAGTTGGAGGCGATTGAGCAATGGCTCTATTGCGGTGTAGTGTCGGGATTAACGGCAAAGCAATGGGCTAACCGTCTTGACGCATTAAAAAATAGTGTGGTTTTGGTTAAACCAACCGCTTCTGAAAAGGCGTTGGCGCAAAAGCTAGCGGACCGCACACTGATGCTCATCAATCGCAAAAGCAAATTAAAAATGAGTGTACGAGGCAATGTCAAAACGCCTACTGCTCTCAATCCACACGAACACGTTGTACAACTGCCCGACGCTCCCAGTGCATATTGGCGAGTCAAGGCCACACCGGAAGGATATGTACAATTTCAAAATACGCATTCAGGCTTATGGTTGGGCATGTATGATTATCCGGGCCAGCCGAATGCAGTTGCAGTAGCAGCGCAGCAAGCAGAACCAAATCAGAACACCTTATGGATTCTGAAGCCAGCAGGATTGAATAGTGTGTATCTGGTACATGCAGCTACTGGGTTATATTTGCGTCCTTGGGATGGCACCACACAATCGAATTATGGCATTCATTTATATCCCTTAACCGACGATGCAGCATACTTATGGGTTTGGCAAGTGATGCCATAAGTCGGATATTTCATTGGGCCAAGATAGATAGCATCTGGTGGTACGAGAAGTTTACCAGTTTTGGCAATTTCCTGCAAAAAGAACGTGCTTTCTCGGACATATGCTGGATGTTGTAGGGGGGCATCTTGCATACGACGCTGCAATCTAGGAATTCCATCAGCGCTTCATTTGAAATGGTGTACTTGATAATCTTGCGGTTGTCCAATTGGACATATATCAAAGCGAACGCCATAAGCAGTATCATGCGGAGCGTTGACTTTGACGTGCGCTCGACAAAGCATAATTTTCCGTGGGCAGGCTTTTAGCCAATTGGCACTCAAATGACAGCCTAACGGAAATTGCTCAAAAATAGACGGAAATCCCGTGATTGGTGGAAGACTGCCATCCAGGGTAATGTGATCGACAAACCACCCCGGAATGGGATAGATTTGCTTGCTTTGCATAATATCGATTGAATCTCTTAGATGTACTGGATATGATACAAATTCGTCAATGTCTGTATAAATGATCCATTCCTGTGGTTGTACCTTGGTTTTCGCCAAAATGTATTTTGTAGTGATTCTTGGTACAAATCCGTAGCTGCTTTGTCCCATAGAAATGGGAAAATTTCTCTAGGATAATCTCGGCACACCCGAATAATATCCGGCATAATATTCTCTTGGCTGCCCGGTTCTGTAAATCCTTGCACTGGCCGAAACCCAACTGCCAAAAAATCTTGTCAACGCCTAATTCTAGATAGTGCCTACAAAAATGAGGCACAATTTCCGGGCAGGAAAAAAATGGATGATATTACAAATACACGTGGTGTCATGATTCTTGTAATAGTTTGCTAATAGCCGCTTGCCAAGTCGGCGTGAAACACACACCCCATTGTGTGGTTTGCTGTATTCCAGGGGGGGCATACCACAACCGTACCCTGCGCATAATTTCTTAATATGTATATCTGTCCAATGCGGATCAAACAAATCTGCTACTTTGCGGTTCCGACTATGCAAGTTCAAAACAGTATCAATGACTCCGCCGATGGGGCATTGAGTATAACCCAAGGCGTCTACGCTAATACCGCATCGGTGGTGTTTGGCATGATGCCAACAAGGTGTCAATTGCTTGCGCCCGCACTCCAATGGGGCGTACCAATAATCTTGGTTCGCAGGGACGACAGAAGCAGATTTTGCTGTAGGCCAGTGTATCTTTAGAATACCTTCCTTTTCCATCGCAATAGCCTTTTGCTTCTGTTTTTCATCTTTGAGATTGGACCAAAGCTCTACTTTGCCAGGAACGAATTCGGCGGCCAGCCTCGGTCTTGTAGCTTCCGGATTGCTTCGTTAGGAGCATTCAAAATGACCACGGGGGGTTGGTTGGGTGGAATGTACCCATGTAAGTAAGTTCGCCAAGGTTGTGGTCATTGTTCTTCTGCCTCTTCGGGCGCGTTGGCTACAATTTCATAGACTGGCGTCCAGACCACCTCCACTTCATCTAACCTGATATCTGGAAGTAAAATGGGTAGGTTCTGTGCAAAGTTGGCTTTCGGGGGTAGGGGTTGTTTGGGCTATATTGTCTAGTTTGTCCAATTTTCCCACAGAATTGCAGCCGCCCCCGCTCGGCAAGTCTGCTACTTTCAAGCCGGCCCCGGCAGGCAGGCCGCTGCGGGGAAACTTCCGCGTGGGGACCGGCTTGAAGGGCACAACAGCAGGAACCATAATGAACAACCGGTCGTGGGCGGCCATTCGGATGGCTACTGTGGATGCCAACAGAGCCATAGAACCAAGATCAATTCTCAAGGCGTTGGGAGGTACAAACCGCAGATGAGTACGGTGTTCAAGAAGATTATCGATCGGCAGATTCCGGCAGACATTGTGTATGAAGACGAGCAGAGCATGGTCTTCAAGGACATCCATCCGCAGGCCCCGGTGCATTTGATTGTGATTCCGAAAAAGGAGATTCCGACCCTCAATGACCTGACAGAGGCCGACGAGGGATTGATAGGCCATCTGTTTGTGGTCATAGCCAGGGTGGCTAAACAACTTGGGCTGACCGGGGGCTATCGTGTGGTGGTCAACTGTGGACCGGAGGCTGGCCAAGAGGTGATGCACCTGCATTTTCACCTGCTGGGAGGCCGGTCGTTTGGGTGGCCGCCCGGCTAAGCCCACCAAGCCCCCCAAAGGGACCTGCAAACCAGCAGGCGAGGCGATTAGGAGCTGACCTTGCGTTTCCAGGCGATGAGATCGTGGATAGCCTGATCGAGAGTACATTGGGGTTGGAAGCCGGTCAGTTGCCGGAGCAGAGTCAGGTCGGGCACCCGACGTCGGCAGTCTTCGAAGTCTGGTCCATAGGCTTGCTGATAGGATTGGAACTGGATAGGTAAGCTGGGATCAATGGCGGCCCGAACCCGATGGGCTAACTCCAAGATGCGGATGGGCTGATCGCTGCCGATGTTGACGACACGTCCGATAGCCTGAGGAGAATCCATCAAGAGCAGGACAGCTCGAACCACGTCGTGGACATGAACAAAGGAGCGGATCTGCTGGCCGTCGTCATGGACCACCAGGGGCCTGCCGGCCAAAGCGGCCTCCACAAACCTGGCCAAAACCATCCCATACGCCCCCGTTTGCCGGGGACCAACCACATTGAAAAACCGGCCAATCACCACCGGCAAGCCCACCTGCCGATGCCAGGCCAAGGCCAGAAACTCATCAATTGCTTTAGATGCTCCATACGCCCATCGGGACCGACTGGTGGGTCCAAAGACCATTTCATCGCTTTCCGCCCAACTGGGTTTGGGATTTTTCCCATAGACTTCACTGCTACTAGCCAGGAAGAACTTAACCGGTTGGCCTTGTTGGTGTCGTCGGACCAACGCCCGCAGCAGAAGAGCAGTGGGCAAGATATTGTTTTCAATCGTTCGGACTGGATCCGCAGCAATCAGAGCTACTCCAACAGCCGCTGCTAAATGATACACCTGCTCTGCCATGGCGGTGATATGCTGCAGAACGGCCTGGTCCGCCACAT
This sequence comes from Thermoguttaceae bacterium, assembly GCA_025062105.1. Lineage (GTDB taxonomy): Bacteria > Planctomycetota > Planctomycetia > Pirellulales > Thermoguttaceae > JANXAQ01. The sequence goes on along the minus strand of JANXAQ010000022.1, from coordinate 39,423 downwards.
TGGCCCGAAGATACTCCAACTGCGGATGCCCCAAAACGGCCGATAAATTCTGCACGGAGCCGGTGGATTCATCATCGACGGCCAACACCCGGTTGCCTCGCTCCAGAAGTGCCTCGACCAAATGACTGCCAATAAAACCCGCTCCGCCGGTAACTACACAATAAGCCATACGCTTTCCCTGCCTATCCAATGCCCGCTTGCTCAAGCTACAATGGGGAAAATGCCAAGGCTCGGTCTTCCGGCCCCCTGGCTAAGGAAAACCATAAACTCCGCCTATTATGAAAAAAATTGAGCTTGGTTGCAAACTTCCCCACCTCGCTCTGCCAACAAGGAGCCAAAAGAATGCAGCAACCCTTTCGTACTATTTGCTTGATGTACCTGGTGGTGGGTGCTTGGATGGCTGGGAAAAATCAGGACACTCAAACAGCCCTTCTTGCAACCCCGGCTCCTTTGACTACAGCTGAACGTGTCTGGATGGCAGAAGGAGAATTGGTCGGGAACCTAGCATCGGCGGACAACCAAGCCTCATCCGCTAAAACGCCCTTGGCCCATCACAGCACAGGATCAGCCTGTTGGCCTCGGTTTCGAGGACCTAATGGCCAGGGCCAAGCGGAAACCGAACACCTACCCGTCCAATGGACCGAGCAAGACTATCTGTGGAAACTCCAACTTCCAGGTTCTGGTCATTCTTCGCCGGTGGTCTGCGGCAGTCGACTGCTGATTACCGCCGCTCAGGAAGACGGAACCCTGTGGCTGGTGTGTGTCGATGCTCGGCAAGGTAAAATCCTCTGGCAAAAAAACCGATCCCTCGACCGCCATCACCTACACCCCTACAACAGCTATGCTTCCTCTACGCCTGCCGTGGATAAGGACCGGGTTTATTGGGCCTACGCCCAGCCGAAACGCTATCTGGTCGAAGCGCTTCGGCTCCAAGACGGCCAGTTGATTTGGCAGACCGATCTAGGGCCGTTTGAATCGGAACATGGTTTCGGCGCTTCGCCGATCGTAGCCGAAGACCTGGTCATTGCCGCCAACGAACAGGACGGCCAAAGCAGTATCATCGCCTTGGAGGCCCAGAGCGGCCGGGTCCGCTGGCAATGCCCCCGCCGCAGTGAAAAGACCGCCTATGCAACGCCATGCATCTATCGGCCCAGCCAAGGCCCGCCCCAAGTCATTACGGTCAGTTGGGCCCATGGACCAAGCGGCATCGACCTGCAAACCGGTAAACCACTCTGGGAATTGCCGATACTTAAATACCGAGTAGTTGGTTCGCCGGTCGTGGTGGGCGATATTGTGTTTTGTGCTTGTGGAGTAGGAGGAGTGGGCAAACAAATGATTGCAGTTCGCCCCGGTAACCCGGCCACCGGAACCAAAGCAGAACTCCTGTATGAAGTCCCTTTGCCAGTTCCATACGTCTGTACACCGGTTGCCCGAGGAAACCTTCTTTTTGCTTGGGCGGATAAAGGTGGTATCGTTACCTGCCTGGAAGCGGCCACCGGCAAAATCCTTTGGCGGGAAAAACTTGGCGGCGATTACTTCAGTTCGCCGATCCTGGTCGGCAACCGCCTTTACAATATTAGCCGGGATGGGCAGATGGTTGTCTTGGCCGCCGAAAACGAATTTAAGCTTTTAGCCCGCTTTCCCCTAGGAGAGGGGACACATGCTACGCCGGCAGTGGCTAATGGAATTATGTATATAAGAACTCACACCCACCTGCTGGCCATAGCCGGCCCTAAGTCCCACCCAGCCAGCCCCGCCAAACACCCAGCCAAAGCCCCTTCCCCATGAGGCAGCCGAGTAACAGTTTACCCGAGTAAAGCGCCCTCCTAACTTTTGTTATGAGGATGCCTTCCATTGTCATTCCTGCGAAAGCGGGAATCCCGATCGGCCGAACCCTTTCGCAAACTGGATCCCTGCTTGCGCAGGGATGACAGATGGCTTCGTTCGGCTGAAGTAGTACGCAGCCGGTTTGTCCAAACCACCTCCCTAGCTCGACTTTTGCCATTTTTCCTAATTGCTTCGTTTCCTGTAGTGGCGAGGAAACCTCCCCTTGGTTCAGGCAATTTCCTACCTCCAATAGTTACAAGCCGGAAAAGCATTCCTGTGGCAGAGCAAGACCAACCATGGGAAAAGTCGAGTCCTAGAACCGCAAAGCATGGACAATCGGCTGCATGGTTGGCTTGGAAAGCTCTGCACGCTTTAGCGGAAAATCCCCCAAGGCAAACCGAATGGATGGCAGCTACTTTCCGGCCCCTCGCCAGCAGAGAGGCTATGAGAATTGGTCCCTCACTTTCCCGGAGCTAGCGCCGATTAGTTGTGGTCTCCCTCAGCGGTCAACTATACATTGGGGTTCTTTTCCCCCTCTGATGAGTTGCCATCCACCACCCTATCTGCAACCCTTGCAGCACATAGTATGATAAAAAAGAAAGGGTTCCTGGAGGTTTGATATGCGCCGCCTTCTGAAGGGTTTGAGAATGAGGATCGGTGATTCTCTGATTTTGATCGGCGCCCTGGTCATCCCGATGATTGGGGGGCTGTTTTCTGGCTGCGTCCAAGCCAAAGAGCAGGGAAGAGAAACAAAAGAAATAGCTGAACAAATATCCCCTGAACCAACAGGCTCGTTCAATCTAGTGCCTGCGAAAAGATCGGTTCCGGTGCCTGGGCAGAACATGGGATCGGAGGCTTCTGAGGATAAGTGGTCGACTTTTGCCGACCAGAAGCCCCCGGGGCAAAATCCTACCATCTGGGTGAGACTTTCGGAAAAGGCCCAGGAACAGCCGGCTGCCCAACACCATAAGCCCACAGAAAAGCCTCAAACCAAAATCTCTTCGAAGCCTCTGAAAGAGTTTTTGCCACGTGAAAAGTCCAGGCCGATTTGCCAAAAAACCGCTCCACCGGCAAAATCCTCGAATACTAAGGAAAAACCTCAACCCATTTATGGATTGCCTCTGGAGTATCACTTTGATCTGCCGGAAGTGCCCCAGCGGATTCGAGGTCCTACGCCCATGCCGGTGGTCTCCAAACCAACCTCCCCAGGCCCTGTGCCGAAATGAAAATACCTGAACAACGGGCATTCGCCCCCAGAAGCCTAGGAAGTAAACAACCTGGCCCTCTATTTTTTCTCCCCCTTTTTTCTGCCTCTGTCTGCAAGCTCGCAAGCAAGATTCGGTCTGGTACTCGGGGTTTCCTCCCTCTAGCATTTCGCACGAATGCAGGGGAAAATAGGATGTATCTTATTTCTCTGGCAGCCTAGTTGGCGGCTGGGCAATTCCTTTTGGGGCAGGAGGAAATCATCGTACTACTGCACCCAAGTGATTTTGGCGGTTCATTCCACGTTTTGCCGGTGCACACCAAAGCCCATGCGATTGCGATTTGAATAACGAATTAAACTGGCTTTGCATCGGAAAGCTGGAAAAATCCGCTATCTGCCGGAGCATGGAGTTTTTTGGTAATTCAAACCTCCAGAATATGGGGTATAGCCAAAATTGAACCTGGTGAAGAGTAGATGGAACAAGGAGTCCGATGTGGTCGGGCAAACCCAGGGACACAGTCAAGAGACGATTGATTTAAAAGATCCTGCCTTGGCGGCTTTCTTGGGCTGGTTGGTGCCGGGCTTAGGCCATCTGTACCAGGGCCGAACAGCGAAGGGGATTTTGTTTTTGGTATGTATTTTGGGAACTTTCGTATATGGAGTCTATTTGGGCGGTAACTCAGAGGTCGGTTGGGGGCGGGTGGTTTATATGTCGTTCCATCCGGAAGACCAACGATTGCATTTTCTGTGTCAGGCGGGGGTAGGGCTAGCGGCCATGCCAGCGGTCATCCAGGCCTTTTGGCTCCGTAGGGGCGAGCAAGCTCAGAACCCTGGGCAGAAGCCCAGGGAGCCGTTGTGGGGCTCTTTTATGGCGCCGCCTCGGCTTCCGTCGGATCGCAGTTCCAATCGCCCTACCTTGGACGACCTGCATAAAAAGTTACATCATTATTTTGAGTTGGGCACTTTATATACGATGATCGCTGGTCTTTTGAACATATTAGCCATTTATGACGCCTGGGCTGGCCCAGTCAGGGAAGAAGAGGCCGAAGCAGAAAATCGGCCTTCTGAAGAGGGCGTTGTTTCCAAAGCGTCCCCGGAAGCTGGTTCGGAGCCACCGGAGTCCCGGGCTTTTGGATCGGGCGAGCCCCGCGGCATTGACCCAACTCCGTCGTGATTCGATGCGGAGGACCTGATCGGTGAATCCGGTCTTGCTACTGGCTCAGTTGGGCTGGATGTATCTGGGATATGCCATTCCGTTGATTGTAGTCATCAGTTTAGTCTATGCCGCTACCCGCCATGAAGACCTAAGGGCCATTGGACGCCATGCTTTTGGCTGCGCCATGTGGATTATCGGCTTGATGGTGGTGGTGGGGCTGATCATGGCGGTTGTCTCGGCATGGTTATGAAAAGCCTGATGGTGCTCCGATCGGCCCGAATCCATCTCGGCGAAGCTCCCTCAGCGGGAGCTTTTTGCCTTCCGAGGGGCTAGACCGGTGCTTTGCCTCGGCTACCAAGGAGCATCGTATGAGAGTGGTTGTGTTGGGAGCAGGAACTGTGGGCAGTTCGATTGCCGAGTTGCTTTGCAACCATCGGCATGAGGTAACCGTAGTGGATCGGGATCCGGACTGCATCCGTCGGGTTCGGGACGAGTTAGATGTGCGGGCGATTACTGGCTCTGCTTCGCAATCGAGCGTGCTTTTTCAGGCGGAGGTTGGCACCGCGGATTTGTGTTTGGCGGTAACTGGAGTGGATGAGGTGAACATTGTTGCTGCCAGTCTTGCGAAAGCCATGGGGGCTCGCCGAACACTGGCCAGAGTCTATTCGCCCGTCTTTCGGGATTTAAGCACGTTCGATTATCAGCGGCATTTTCGCATCGACCGTTTGTTGAGCCTAGAATATCTGTCTGCTTTGGAACTGGCACGGACCATTCGGTATCCAGGGGCGCTGTTGGTAGAAGATTTTGCCCGGGGCGAGGTCCAGATGCAAGCCTTTGCTCTTACCGAACCCTGCTCTACGATGGGGATTCCGCTCCGGGAATTGAAATTACCCAAGGGGGTGCGGATCGGTTCGATCCATCGAGGAAAACAGATATGGATCGCCGGTGCGGAAGATCGGCTGCAGGTGGGCGATCATATTACCGTCATCGGTGCTTTGGAGCAGATTGACGAGGTCAAAGAGCTTTTTTCTATCCAGCCGCCGCCCAAGCAGCGGGTGGTGATTGCCGGCGGTGGCGAAACGGGTTACCAACTGGCCCAATTGCTGCATGGCCGACGCTTCTCTCTAATGATCTTGGAATGGGATAAACCTAGATGTGAATTTTTGTCGTCGCATCTGGAGAACGTGGATATCATCTGTACGGATATCCGCCGCCGGCAAATCCTAGAGGAAGAACGGATCGGACAAGCGGATGTATTTGCCGCCTGCACCGGCGATGATGAAAATAATATCATGGCCTGTGTGGAAGCCCGCGAATTGGGGGTCAAAACCTGTCTGGCAGTAATCAATCGGCCCGACTATGCCAATGTGATCGGCAAACTGGGCATTGCCCATGCCGTCAGCCCCCGGCAGGTCATTGCCCGGCATGTGCTGGCCTTTTTGAACACTGGGCCGGTCGTCTCCCGCCTGCCGCTAACGCCGGACGGCCCGATCGATGTACTGGAAATCGAAGTCTTGGACAAGGCTCCGGTAACCAACCATGTGCTGGCCAAAGCCGCATTGCCGGCCCAGTGCCTGGTGGCAGCAGTCATCCGGGAACAGTTTGGCTGGGTGCCTGGCGCCGACGACCGTCTGCAGCCGGGAGATACCGTAGTGGTGCTAGCCGACCGCTCTGTGGAAGAACAGCTGATCCGACTGTTCTCTTCCGACTGATCGTGCCTTAACGCAACTTTTGCCATCTCCGGCCTCCTGCCAAACAGCGAAAGCTCTCGCTGCTTAGAAGTATGGAAACAGAACCCTTGCAGAATTTGAAATGGATATTTTTATACTATACTGGTTTATCTCCCTCTAACCCCAATATCTAGAGAGGCTAGCATGGCTAACTCCCAATAGAGAGTAGGTATCCGGCGAGAAAAACCGAACGGTTATAGAATCAAAAGTCCATAGATTTGACTAAATGTTCAGTATTTTGCAGAGGTTTCTTGTACACCTTTTTGGTTCCTTCTGCGCCCGAACCAATCCAGTAGGTTATTAACAATATTAGTACCCTACATATCGTAGGTGTTCGGATGGGAGCAGCTAAAGCCTACCGAATGGAAAATTGATAAGGTTCACGATATGGCCAGAACTTGGGAGGAGTTTTATAGGAATTGAATGTGTGATATGTATAAAAATTTATCGAAACTTCTGAAGAAAAAACAGTTAGGGAAAAAGGTAAACATCAGGCTTAGGGACTTAGCCCAACTCTTCCTCTATTCCCAAGAATCCGCAACCGTACTATTTTTCGGACCGTGGCTGGAAGGCCCGCACAGCCTAAAATCTATCAGGAAACCTCAAAAATCCAATTTCAAACCAGCCTCTTAAAAAAAGCAGAAGGGCTGCCGCCCGTTCCGGCAGATAGACATGGCTGGGTTCCCGCTTCCCCTAAGCGGCCGGATAGGACGTTTCGGAAACCTTGCTTTGGGAGTAGTATAAGCATGGTGTATCAAGAACATGTGACCATTTCTACTGAAGGACATCGACATATACAGGATTTGACTGATCGGGTGGCTGAGGTGGTCCGCCGTTCTGGCATCCGGACCGGCTTGGCCCATGTGTTTCATGTCGGTAGCACCGGGGCAGTAGGGACGATCGAATTTGAACCCGGTCTTTGCCACGACTTGCCGGAACTTCTGGATCGGCTCATCCCACCTAGCCGACAGTATGCCCATGAGCAGACCTGGCATGACGGCAACGGCCATAGCCACCTGCAAGCCACTTGCCTGGGCCCTTCTATTACTGTTCCAGTGGCTGAAGGTCAACTGGTGCTAGGAACCTGGCAGCAGATCTTCCATTTGGAATGTGACATTCGGCCTCGGCGGCGCACCATTGTCGTTACCGTCTTCGGAGAATAAGAGCTTAGAGCTTCTAACAAAATGAGTTTTCCTAACCATTGCCCAAGGGGGCAGGTAGCCAGTCAGAACCATCTAGATTTTCATTTTGTTAGAGGCTCTTATAACAACATGAGCTTGCCTCCCCCTTTATGACCGGCAAGATGGCCTCATTATGCTCTCTGGAGTTTCATCTTGTTAGAGGCTTTCAGCCTAGAGTTCTACTCGGCTAAGCTAATCGGAGTTTGCAGGCAGGTCCGGGAACATGGGATATTGTTCTTTTGTACTCCCTATTGCTTTTTGTCTTGCCACTTGGTTCACTGAGCCATCGGTGGGACAACACCCCCCATTCTTTCTAGCTGGACCTACAACCGCTTTTCCAAAGCCTTTGTTCCCTAAGGAGGCAGCCGATGAACCGGTCTCGAATCCCCAGCCCATCCACCACTCAGCACACCAAATGCAACAGCTCTTTTAGAAACAGGTTCCCGCTTTTTGCATGGGGCCTTTTAATCGGGAACGTTTTTTGGCTCTTGGCAGCAGAAAGGTGGCCGGTTTGTCAGGCTGCTTCCCCGCCAGCAAGTTTTCAGCAGCTCCAGCGCCGCTGGCCGAACGGCCCCTTCCAAAACCCCACTCAGTTTCCCATTGCTGTTTGGCTTCAGGATCCTCGAAACGCCGGAAAATATAAGGAGATCGGCGTTACCCTGTATGTCGGGCTTTGGAAGGGACCAACCGAGCAGCAGTTGGCCGAGCTCCGCCGACACCAGATGCCAGTTATCTGCGATCAGAACGAATACGCTCTAGCCCATCTAGATGAAAAACTTTTTGTCGGCTGGCTTCAGCAGGACGAGCCGGACAATGCCCAGGAGCTGCCGGGTGGCAAAGGTTACGGCCCGCCGGTGCCGCCAGAAACGGTCATCCAACGCTACCAAGAAATGCACCGCCGGGACCCCAGCCGACCGGTCCTTCTGAATCTGGGGCAGGCGGTGGCATGGGACGGCTGGCATGGCCGAGGGGTGCGCACCAATCACCCGGAAGATTATCCCCTGTATGTGCAGGGTGGCGATATTGTCTCGTTTGATATTTATCCAGTAGTTCATTCTAAACCCGCTGTGGCCGGCAAACTATGGTATGTACCCCGGGGCGTTCAACGCCTGCGCCAATGGGCCGGCCCAGACCGAGTGGTCTGGAATTGCATCGAAACAACCCGGATCAGTAACCTACAGGTCAAACCCACACCTCAGCAGGTCAAAGCTGAGGTCTGGATGTCGCTTATCTTCGGCTCCCAGGGAATCATTTATTTCTGCCATCAGTTTAAGCCCCAGTTTGTGGAGGCGGCTCTTTTGGCCGATCAGGAAATGGCTCAGGCCGTGGGCAAACTGAATCGGCAAATTCACGAACTGGCGCCGGTTCTCTGGAGTCCGGAGCGTCGGGAATTGGTCCAAGTATCGGTCAAACCGCCACAGGTGGACGAAGAGATGGCCCGCTTGTTAGGGCCGGTGCCGGTGGCCTACACCGTGAGACTGTACGAAAATAAGCTATACCTTTTTGCTGTCCGGATGCAGCCGGCCGAGGCTGAGGTGGAGTTTCGGCTTCGGGAGCCTGCTGGGGCTTCCAGGGCGGAGGTGCTGGGGGAAAACCGGTCATTGCCGATCCGAGAGGGAACCTTCCGGGACCGCTTCGGCCCGTATGAGGTGCATCTATATGAGATCGGCCTTCCGACGGTTTCGCCGGCCCCGTCAGCAATATCCACACAAGCTAAACCGAAAGAGTCCTCCGAGCCAGAACCGGAAAAACTGCCCCAACCGAAAGAAAACAAGGAACTCCCGCCGGTGGAGTTTTATCCGGAAATGGCTTATTCGGTTGGGCACGATGGTTGGGTTTTCTCGAAGGAGTGGACTGACGCTCAGAGAACCAAAGCCATTCAAGGTCAAAAAGAGGCCCAAGCCATCTGGCAAAAACTGGCTCCTCAGTATGCCAAGCTGGTAACCGCAGAAAAGGCCCGAGAGCTTTCCCGGTGGGCGCAGACACAGATGGCTCAATACCGATCAGTGCCTCCGCTGGAAAAGACCGTTTTGGAGCCGGTGGCCCTATCGCCGGATGGCCGACGGTTGGTGCTCGAAGGCACCATCGACACCCTGCCCACGCACCACCGGCTGGTAACCCGCTGGCTAAAAGTTTATCTTCACTACGATCTGCCCGACAAAAAGGTTACCAGCGTGGTCTTTACCATTCGAGGCCAATTGGAGGAGTAACCCTCTGCCATTTCTTGGCCAGTCCGCTGCGAGCAAGCGGCGGCCTCTTAGCTGGAGTTTTGCCATTTTTAGCCTCCTCCCAGAGGGGAAAAGTTCTAACTTCCTGTAACTATTGGACTTAGGAAATTGGGTGAACAAAAGGAGGTTTCGTTGTAACCGCTGGAAGCAAAAGCAGTTACGAAAAATGGCAAAAGTCGAGCTGATAGGCTGTCCGAAAAAGCATTTTCTCTGATGAAAACAGGTTTCCTTCCTAAAGCCCAAGATCTCCAAAATCCCTATTTTTAAGGAGTCTGAAGGATAGGAGCCGGTCGGCCAAAACCCATGGGAAAACAGCCAAATCCTCATTTTAGGACAGCCTCTTCGGATCCAATGATGGAAATATGTGTTCACTTTTCCTCTTGCTAGAATCTCTCCAGACTGCTATACTTATCTTCAGTACATGTAAACCTTTTGCCTCAGCTTCCTCGGAGCTTCTGCCCAAAGGGGAGATAAGGTTTTGGGGGCTGTTGGCTTTCTAGCGTTCATAATACTTCAACCGAATGAAGACTCCTTCCTTGTCATCCCTGCGTAAGCAGGGATCCAGGAAAAATATTTCACAAATCTTGGAATCCCGCTTGCGCGCCAATGGCAAAGGAAAAGTTCTTCCCTGAGAAACGGGGAGTTCTCCTTCATTTGGCTGAACGGTGGGTCTATGGAAAGGTTACCGCCAGTTTGGGTGTTTTGCCCATACTGGTCGGTGTTGCTTCAGTTTGGGTGGGTTTGGGCCTCCGACCGGAAAAGGTTTCCGCAAAGCCACGACCTGTTCTTAGCTTTCGTGGGTAAGGTGCACGTGGATTGCTTTTCGCTTGGATAAAGGCTGAAAAACAGCCGATACTCTCTGGGTGGTTTTCGGTGAAAAATTGTTTTGGAATGGGAATTGTTCCCGGTATATATAAATATACACATTAACGTTGAGTAGTGCCATGGAACCGGTTCGGCTGCGCGAACTCTCTTATCAGAAAGCTCGCCGATGGATCCGAAGCGGCGACCTATTGTTGCTGCGCAGGGGCCGTTGGTGGCCGCATCGGTTGATTGCCGCCGGTGGCCGAAGCCTCTATGTGCATGCCGCCATGGCCGCCTGGTGGCACCAGGACCTCATGTGTCTGGAGATGGTTTGGGGCCGAGGTGGCCGGGCGGTATGTCTGTCGCATCAGGTGCGGCGATGTCCGGGCCGATGGGACGTTTATACCCTTCAGCCGGTGGGCAGTCAAAAAGTAGATCGCCTGTTAGCAGTTCGGGCAATGCGTCGACTGACTGGCACCCCGTACGGTTGGCAGGCGCTGGTGCGACTGATCTGGCGGCATCTGCCGATGGTGCGTTGGCTTCTGCCGCCGCCGGCTGAAGACCCACCGATTGTGCTAGCCGACCAACCACCTCTGCCGCTAGAACCCATGTTCTGTTCTCAAGCAGTGGTTTGGGCATATCGGCTGACTGGGGTGGATCCTGTGCCGAACCTGCCCGATCGGCTTACCGAGCCAGGCGATTTGGCCCGCTCGCCGCTTTTCCGATATCGGTTTACCCTCCTACCTGATTAGAAGGAGTTCTATGTATGCGAGGTATCCTTTGGACCTGTTGGTGGTTGTGGATTGGCTGGCTGGGGGTATGTTCCAAGGCAGCCGGTTCGGTGTTGCCGGAGGCGGGGGAGCCACCGGCCGTTTTGGCGGCAGGAACCGATTTGCTGGTAGGTTCGGTAGCACTGCAGGTGCCGAAAGCAGTCGCCCCTGTCGGTTGTGCCGGAGCGAGCTGTGGCGAGCCTACTAGCCAGGCTTTTGCGCCTTCCGGGGTGCATCCGGCTGTGTGCCGGTTGATCCATACGTTGCCGGGCGGCCTGCGGGCTATCGGCACCGGAGTGCTTGTGGATAAAGAAGGGCAATATGGACTTATTATCACCTGTCAGCATCTATTTCGGGAGGGAGTTGGTAGAATTACAGTGGTATTTCCGGACGGACAGACCTATGAGGCCCGATTGCTCCATCAGGATCCTGTGGCGGATTTGGCCGCTTTGCTCATTGCACGGCCGTCGGCCGAGCCAGTACCGGTGGCAACCAAGCCGCCTCAGCCGGGCGAGCCAGTCCAAAGCTGCGGCTACGGCCCGGATGGCCGATATTGGTGCAACCAGGGCCAGGTGATCGGATACAGCCGGACGGGTCTAAGTGCCGGCTGGGAAACCTTGGAGCTTACCGGCCGAGCACGCCAAGGCGATAGCGGCGGACCAGTCTTCAACGCCCAAGGAGAACTGGTAGCCGTCATATGGGGGACCGATGGCCGAACCGTTAGTGGCACCTACAACGGCCGGGTAGATCGCTTCCTGCAACAAACGGGCCGGTATCTACTGCCTTGGAACGCCAAAAATAACAGGCCGAATCCGACGCCCTCCCATCCGCCGTCTTGCCCTACCAATCCGGCGCCGGTCGATCCGCCCCGTTGCCCTGCCAATCCAGGCGCCCGTCCGGCTCCAGGGGCAGAAGGGGGGATTTTATCGGCAGATCTTAAGGGGATTGAAGCTCGATTAGACCGGATATTGGACCTGTTAAGCCAGGGCCGGCCGGGCCAGCCAGCCCAAGGACTCCCCACCGGCCAGCCGGGGCTGAATCCTGGCAGCTCGGCTGGTTCTCCGACCGGCCCCGGAGGGGCCTCCCCACAGGTTCCGCCTGCTGTCGGGTCTGCTGCCCCTGCAGACCAGAGCCGGGCAGAATCCTCTCTGCTTCGGCAAGCAGTGCAACAGTTGATTGGCGAACTGGGCAGCCTGCCCGAACGGATCCAGGCCCGGATCGAAAAGGTCCAAGCAGCCGGAGCACACACGGCGCCGGAAACTATCCGGGCGTATGTGCAGGATTTTTTAGCCGAGAAAATGGCCGATGGCTCCTTAGGCTGGACCATGGGCAAACTGCTGGCAGCCGCCCTGGGCCTGAGCGGGCCTTTGGCCTTGAGCCTGACAGTAGGTGCCTGGCTGATCGGGCGCCGAATCGGTCGAAAGCTGCAGACAGGCGAACCCCTTTTAGTTCAGCAATTGGCCGAACGGATCGGCGCCCTGCTAGGGCAATCGCAACCGGCCAAAGCCCCTGTCGCCTCTTCTACGCAGGCTGGCTCCACTGGGTAAACAGGTCTGCTTCGGCCGAGTAGCGACCCTAGGATGTTAGTGCTGCACAAGCAGGAATCCAGACTCCCTTGGGAAGCAGCCGTAGCAAAACAATCCCGCTTACCCGGCCTCGGCATTGCCTCGGCCGGCCTGTGCCACGGTGCATGGGTATCTTCTTCTACATAAGGTTGTGGCTTTGCAGACCAGTTTACCCCAACATATTGGGGCTCCGAAACGATGTGTAGAGACCAATGCCCACGGTGGGGAGAGGCGGTGAGCAAAAGACCAGCACAGCGAAGCCTGGATCCCCGCTTTTACAGAGATAACAGGGTGCGGCCATTCTGCCAAAAAGTGGCTGGCCCTCTGATTAGTTTTGAGTTGCTGGGCGAAGACGTCGGCTGAGCAGGAGTAATACCAGTCCTAGTCCGGCCAGTGCCCAGGTACTAGGTTCTGGGACCTGAAGTTGCAAGATTTGGCCGCCGCCAGCGGCATCGACCACTCTTAATACAGCGCCGGGCGATCTCAGACCGGTGATGTTGATTGTGCCGGTGGCCGTTAGAATATCAAACCATTGCCCTTGGCCTGGGCTGTAACTTCCCCAAAGATCGACCAGCACCAGGCCAGCTAGGGTGGCATTACCCTGGACCGAAACCCTATCGTAACTGGTGGCGCTTTGGATGTCGATTTCCAGGATACCGGCGCTGGTTTGGATGTAATTGCCCAGGATGGCACTTGTGCCGAAGCAGCCGGTGTCCGGCGGTGGTACTGTCTGGCCTCTAATAAAATGAAACTCCCAAACACATGGGCACCTTGCCGCTCATAAAGGGAAGGTAAGCTTATTTTTTTGAAGCTCTTGGTGGGCAAGGGAGCTCAACGTGGGCTGTCAGAGGGATTGAGATTGGCTTGGGACGGGCAGATGCGAAACGAGGCTCCCCCAGGAGAAATGAAAAAATGGCCTTTAGCGCGACTTTTGCCATTTTTAGCTTCTTACCGGAGGAGAAAAGTTCTAACTTCTTGTAACTATTGGACTTAGGAAATTGGGTGAACAAAAGGAGGTTTCGTTGTAACTCCTGGAAGCAAAAGCAGTTAGGAAAAATGGCAAAGGTCGAGTTTAGAACCAGCCTTTTTTGCCGACGATATAGGTCTGATAGAACTCCTCGTCCGACTTGCTCAGATAGATGATGCCTTCAATAATCCCGATGATGCTCATGACCACTCCGCCAATGCCGCAGGTAAGCAGGGTTACCAGCAGCATGATGATGCCGGGACCGGTAAGCCCAATGATAAATTTGTGAATACCTAACGATCCCAAAAGAATGCCGCATACTCCGGCAGCGATTCGATTTCCGCCATGACTGACCGATCCACTAGCGGCAGCCGGCGGCGGCATGAGCGGAGCAGGCGGGGGAAAGGTCAGGCCCGGCACACTGCTGGCCGCCGCCCATCGGTCCATCCCCTCACGCCAAACCATATCTGTAGGCAATAGTCGGCCCGCATTGGCCAATTCCCGAAGTTGTTCCTCCGTATAAGGTCCGTAGCGTGTAACCCCATCCCGCGTCATGTACCATCCCATCGGTTCACTCCTTGTTCAGCTATCCAGAAAAAGAATCTATAAAGAAAACCTCTTGGCCAGCTTGCTGCAGAGTCGTCCGAATGGAGCGGCTTCTTACGTCGACTTTTGCCATTTTCCAGGGTAGAGCCCCCTTTGGCTCTTCTAACCCCTTGAAAATATTGGAGTTAGGAAATTTGCTGAACAAACAGTCCTCAAAACCTAAGCCCCTGAAATAAAAGAAGTTACAAAAAATGGCAAAAGTCGAACTTACTGCCTTTTAATAAAAACCCTAGATTTGTGAGTGTACCGGCCTTTGCTGTGGCGCCCCAGGTAGGGAGAACCCTCGGAATAGATCTATTTAGGAGTCGGCCTTTTGGGTGAACGTTTTCGGTTTGATAAAGATTACCTCAGCGCGGTCGATCCAGCCGGTGCGCAGATCGGCCCGGAACCAGCCGTCGGCGTTTTTGCGGCTAAAACGCACTGGTGAACGCTTACCCAGCTGTTTGAGATCATATTCGGCCCAGGTTTTGCCCATATCCGGCGAGAAGATAATACCGCAGGTAAAAGGCGACGCCGTGGCGTAATGGGCGGCCAGGATCACGCCGTCCTGGATGATCATATTGGCGCATTCATATTTGGGATTGAAGAGCAGGGTATGGGCTTTTGTGTCGGGAATGTCCTCCGGTCGGCAGCAGAAGATGCCGCGGTCATGCGGCAGCGGCCCGTTGGCGTCGCTAATCCAGTAGGCCTTGCCATCCACAAAATTGATCCCGCCGCTTTTATATCGGCTATTGAGACTAGCCGAGACGAGCAGCTTCCAATCCCACTGGTCTTTTGAGGCGTCGTAGACACCGCGTAGCCAATGGCACTCAAAACCTTCTGGCCGATTGGCATCCCCGGTACAGGCGTAGAAGGCCCGTTCTTCGGGGTTGTAAGCCACACAATGGACATGTCGGCAGATGAGCTTATTATCAGGATTGCCCAAGAGGGTGCCGGTTGGCCCACCGGTGGGAGTGCCGTTGTCCCGAAAATAGGGGTTCTGTCCGAAGGCGTAGGCGATTTTAACGGTTTGGCCGCCATCGGCAGAGTAATAGATGTTTATCGGCGTGGCCCCGCCTTGGACATTGCCGTAATTGCCCCAGACCAGCATCTCCCGGCCATCCACCTGCCAGGTGCTCACCCCGGTGAGGCTCAAAAAGTACCAGCCGGGATACTTGGGATTTTGCGGTTTGTGCGGCAGGTAGTCGGAGCCGTCTGGGTTTTTGACCCGAATCTCCTCCAGCTGGTCCAGTTTGTCGGTGGTTCGATAGAGCCGATTCTGCGTAGCAAAGAGAATCACCCCGTTTTTCAGGATGCAACTGAAGGTGATATTCCGGGCATCGTCGAAGGCCCGGCGATGGGGCCAGGTTTGCCCATTGTCTTCCGAGACCCAGATGGCATCTTCGGTAAAGCCGAAGGCCTTGTTTTCCCGCTGGCTATCGACATACGGCCCCGCTATCTGGACTCGATACCAGAAATGTTCCGTCTGGCTCATCTGGGGGAGGGCGTGCCATGCCTTGGCCAGACCGGCTGATAAGCCGCCTACTGACGAGGCGGTCATCGCTCCCATATAACTCAAAAACTGCCGTCGGTCCCATCGATGTGTTCCCGTCATAGGAAACTCCTTCCACACTGTGCTGAAAATGCATTTTTCCTGTTTGCCCCCAGACAATTGCCTAGAAGCTCCAAAATCCCCAATACCTTTTCCCGATTCTCCCAGGCGAACCTGTCAGCTTGAAAACCCGGGGAAAAACGAAGATCTCTTCTTCACGTAGGAGTTTTGCTATTTTCCCTAACTTAGAGGCTATCTGGCTCTGTTGGAAGGTGCTCCCCAGTCTGGGGAGATTTTAACCATACTGGTCGGTTTTGCTTGCGTTTTGGTGGGTTTAGGCCTCCGACTGGAAACGGTTTCCACAGAGTCACAAACTCTTAGTTTGCCTCCAATAGTGCCGAAGAAACATCCCTTTATAGACTCGGTTTGCTAAGCTCGACTTTTGCCATTGTTGGTAACCTCTTTTATTTCAGGAGTTAGGTTTGAGGGTTTTTGTTTCGTAAATCCCCTAACTCCAATATTTTCAGGAGGTTAAAACCGCCAAAGAAGGCCTTCTGGAAATTGGCAAAAGTCGAGCTAAGAGGCTGTCCGAAAAAGCATTTTCTATGATGAAAGGAGGTTTATTTCCTCAGTTTCCCAGAATCCCAAAATCCTGGTTTTAAAGGAATCTGAAGGGTAGGAGCTGGTCGGCCAAAACCTATGGGAAACCGCCCAAATTCCAATTTCAGGGCAGACTCTAAGCTCGACTTTTGCCATTGTTGGCTGTGTGCGGAGGGGAAAAGCTCTAACTCCTTGGAAGTATTGACTTGAGGAAGTTGCGTGGACAAAAGAGCGGATCGCCGTAACTCCTGTTGACAAAACAAGTTAGGGAAAACTGCATAAGCCGAACTAAGTGCAAAGCATTTGGACGTCTCGGGAATTCGGGGGAGAGATTTCTATGGCATTTTGGTTCGCTTCAGGCCTTAGCCAATATATTGGGTTTTCGGACTGCTAGCAACCTAGGTAGGGTAAGGCTTTCAGTAGGGATGGGCAATCCATATAGCATCAAAAGTTCATGTAGTTCAGTTTATGTTCAGGATTTGGCAGAGGTTGCATACTATTTGGATGAAGGGGCTTTGCTGGAGTCTTTCGAGAGTGGGGGAGGTGATGGACTTTTTTCTACGGATGAGGGAGATCCGGTCTCGGAGAGAAAATGTTCTTTTATCCATCGGGCTCGCAACCTTCGGCCATAGTGATCCGGTGCCTGAGGGTCGGCCTCATAGGACCGGATGGCTTGCTCATATTGGGCTAAGGCCTCATAGGTTCGGCCTAGGTTGTAATAGGCCCCGCTTCGCCAGGGGCCGTCCGGCCAAAGTTCCAAACAACGCTTCTGAAAATAATCCAACGCCGCCTGATATTCCCCTAAATCAAAACAGACTAGCCCCAACCAATAACTGGCATCCTGCTTGGCCCGCAGGAACAGATCCCGAACTGGCAAAGGCATTTTTCCCTCGGCTACGGCAATATTCAGTTCCGATTCCGGAGGCCGAGCTAAGTGATAGAAATAGCTAGCGCCTCGCTCTCCGGAGAGATTTCCTCGCAGATGGGCAACCCGGCCCCGCCATAACGGCAAGATAGGTTCCCGCACTACCTGGGTACTGGAAAGATTTTCCTGGGGATCTTGCGTCCTTCGGCGTGGCGGCGGCTCAGCACGCTGGATCCAAAACGGGGCCATGACCGATGTATGCCATAAAGCAAATTCCCTATCCTGGGCCTGTTGCTGACGCTGCCAGGCGATCGTAAAGGGGCGGGTCCATAATTTCACGTCTCGAACCCCGCCAGCGGCTTTAATCCGCTCGGCCAGCTGGGAGGGCTGCACACTCAAACTCATCCACCCTCCCCCCACCAGCCGACTCTCCACCATCTGCATCCGAAGCGACAACTCCGCTGGCAAGGCCGCAATTAAGGCCACCGCCCGAGCTAAATCCACCGAAGCCACCGGATATCGCTCCTGCGGCCCTAAATCCAATCGGCGCAGCAGCAGCGGATTGTCGGCCAGTTGCCGCAAACTGGCAGGTAGTATCTCCAGCCCACCCTTAGCCCCTTTTTGCACTCCCTCCGGCCCAGGAATCGGAATTCCTAGTGTAGGATCAAACACATAAATCTCGTTTTCCCGAAGCACCCCTACCGCCCAGGGTACTTCTCCGGCTGACTGCTGCTCCTCGATCGGCGCCAGGGCTATCAGAAACGCTTCGATCCCCAATTGGCGGGCTAAAAGGATAAACACCCAGGCTCGATCCAAAGAGCTTCCGCGGCCTAAAAGGAGCGTTTCCCACGGCAATTGTCGCCAATAGGCCGGTCCTTCTCCGCCGGCAGGCTGAAGCTGAATGTTCCGCACCGTCCAATCGAACAGTTTTTGGGCTTGCTGAAGTTCGTCGGGTGTTTGCCCACTGATCCACTTAGCCAAATCCCTTGTCCAAAGCGCTGCTAAGAGCACATAGCCGTCTTCTAACGGAAACTCCAATTCCGCTACCTTCCGAACCGAAGGCAGCTCCTGATACTGTTTCGGTAACCGACTGATCAACGGATCCGGACGCCAGTGGTCAGGCCGATGCTGAAATTTAATCCATTGGTTCAAACGTTCCACAACCTGCTGGAGCATTTGGCCGACGTGATATTTTTCCAAATGTTCCAGATTATCCAGGGCCAGCTGAAACAGTTCGTCGGCGGAGATACCAGAAACCGACTCTGCACCAGGCGGGGAGGAAGGAGCTTGACCGGATGGTGGCCGGACCCCACAGCCTACTAACGTGGCTAACCCCCCGGCCCACATAGCCATCCAAAATATCCTCCCTAAAACTCCTGTACGCACTAACAGAAGCCTGGTTTCCCACTGGCTGAGTTTATTCATGGGTAAAACTTTCCACTACAGCCCGTAGCGACAAAAGCCGCCGCAATAACGGCTCCAACTGAACCAAAGGCACCATGTTCGGGCCATCGCTGAGAGCATGATCGGGATCTGGATGGGTTTCAAAAAACAAGGCATCGGCGCCGACGGCCACAGCGGCCCGTGCCAACGGTTCGACCATCGCCCGATTGCCCCCGCTAACGCCTCCTAAAGCGCCCGGCTCCTGAACACTATGCGTGGCATCAAAGACCACCGGCACGCCCAAGGCCTGGATCTGGACAATGGCCCGCATGTCATTGACCAACCGTCCATAGCCAAAAAAAGTGCCCCGCTCCCCTACCAAAATATCCCGACACCCAACCGCCTCTAACTTCCCCACCACATGAGCCATATCGGCCGGTGCCACAAACTGCCCCTTCTTCACATGCACCGGCCGTCCTGTCTGCCCCGCCGCCACTAATAGGTCCGTCTGCCGACATAAAAAAGCAGGAATCTGGATCAGATCGCACACCTCCGCTACCGCTCTAGCTTGCTCCGGTAAATGAATATCGGTCGTTACCGGAAGACCAGTAGCCTGTTTGACTTTGGCCAAAATCTCTAACCCCCTGTCCAGACCCGGACCACGAAAACTATGGATGCTGGTCCGATTGGCCTTGTCGAAGGAAGCTTTAAAGACCATGGGCACGGAAAGCCGAGTCTGCAGTTCCGCTAGCCGGTGCGCTATTTCCAGACACAGGGCTTCGGTTTCTATCACACATGGCCCGGCAATGACCACCAACGGCTTGCCCAAACCACACCAATAGGGGCCAATCCGGACTGGATTGTTCGGCATCGGAGTTCCTTTCCCCCAACCAGTAGCAGAGGGACTCCCCTACCTTGAAAACCCTAACCTACCACGGCATAAAGGTGCCTTTTACTTAGTCTAGCCGGTTCCCACCCCTTTACTAGTCCATTCTTTTTACGCCACGGAGTTCAAACCGGCTCAGAAGCAAAATAAAAATTTTCGGAGCCTTTTATAGTTCCCCTTTTCCCATTTTCCCCTAACTTGTTTTGCCTCAAGTACTTACGATGAAGCTTCCTTCTATGCCCACCAATTTCCTACCGCCAACAGTTCCAAGCAGTTATAGCATTGCTCTTCTAAAGCGAACCCAAAAATGCCAAAACTCGATTTTCTAAACCTCTGATTGGCCTATTAAACCAGTTTCTACCCCCCAACAACTGGGATAATCTGGTTTCTCAAAGCGGGATCGTTTAATGCTAAGAAAATAAATTGAAGTGGCCTCTCTCCCAACATTGATATCTGACCATCTTTTCGGAACCGCAATATGGGGAGGTCAATCGGTTGTAAGACGATCACATGGTGGAGACGATAACATGGTGGAGGAGAAAGCTGGTATGTGTAGATACTAATGCCCCGGGCAGAGGATAGCCAGCGAAGCTTGCCGGCTCCAGCAGACAAAAAGCCCCCCTAGTTTTCCTCCTTCCACCCTCACCCCAACCGTTTAGAAAAGATTATGCATAAGTGGGCATTGCTAGCATAGGTTTTGGAGCAGGATCCACCAATAGAAGGCTCGCCTGGGTATACACCATATTGGAGGTCCCAGGGGCCAGCCAGGCCTCCTACTGCGGCTGGATAGGTAACAAATGGGCTTTGGAACCGGTGGATCAGCAGATTTTGAGGAATTTGGGAAATATAGTCTTTAGAGCCAAATGGTTGCTCTTTGCCATAACTTTTTATGTATATTGTCTATATTGTCCATTTTGCCGAATGGCACTTCCACAGAAATTTCACTTGTATATAACCGCAAGCAATAGAAGGAAAAGGGGGCAAATTGCGCAATATGGGTTTTCGGACAATTTTCTGCACACTACCCTTGGTAGCTGGTGCAGACTGGTGCCTCAAAGGAGCACCGGGAAGAGGCGGAAACACTCTGGGCATAATTCAGAAAGGGTTTTTTTAACCATTTTGGCTTGTCCTTCCTCTAGAAAACCATATGGGCTGGTAGCATTGCTAGCACCCAATAGTTGGAGATATCCAGGTAGGACAACCGACCGGCTAAAAATCAAAGGTTCACAAAGTTCCCTATATGTTCGGATTTTGCAGAGGTTTCTTCATTATTTCAACTACCAAAACCTTTTAGCCCATCCCAATTAGCCCATCCCAAGAGGTTTGGAGCTATCAAACCAAACTTCTTCCCTAGACTTCTCAGCTCCACTTTTCCCATTTTTCAGCTTCCTCCCAGAGGAAAAAAAGTTCTAATTTCTTGGAACTATTGGAGTTAGAAAATTGGGTGAACAAAAGGAAGTTTCGTTGTAACTCCTGGAAGCAAAAGCAGTTAGGAAAATGGCAACAGTCGAGCTCAGAAGGTGAGCATGTAGGGTTAAAAAAGACTTCAGAAGTGATGTGCAGAAAATTGTCTGTCCTTTTATGAGGTGGAGGGAGAAAATGCTACTTTTGGGGGGAAGGAATCAGCGAAGCTAGGAAATCTTTTTAGGAGTGTTGCAAAATATGTCACACTTTCGGATGGTGTGGTATATCGAACCACCAATAAGAGGGACTCTCTCTGCTAACCGAGAAACTCTTTCGTTTACCCTCCTATTGGATCTCTAGGAGAAAAACTGGCAACCCCGAAGAAAAGTGAAGAAATCTAACCTATTCCATAAGAAGAACTTACGGCGATCTTTTGCAATCCCATTCACCGGGTTCCGAAGACTTAACAAAACGCCGAAAAAAAGCCTCTATGCAACTCGGGGAAACGAAGCTTTTGGCATGCTTTATGCAAGTGTAAACTTTTCGGAAAAAGCAAAGACCTACAGAAAATTGCTTTCCCAGGCACTGAGTGTAATCTCCAGAAAACAGACCGAAACCTGCAGAACCCCAGAAAAATTGCTGCATCTTGTTGGGAACTCTCCCGTAATCGCAGTTCCCAGGGCATTGGAGGGGATAAACGGTAGGGGAAAGGTAGTAAAAAATAGACAGCTAATTAAGGCATAGACAGCTAATTAAGACTTGTAGATAAGACTGGCCCGTGGGGCCTCTGACGGAATGGGGGTCGGGCGGTTGCCTTGCCCTTGCCGCCCGATCGGGTCACTGCGGCAGTGGCCCGTTAGAGGCCCCTTTTTTTTGCGCTTTCGCTTCGCGTTGCTCAATTTTTACACCCCCCACTGGGGCTATTGAAACCGTCTCCTCTCGGATGCCTAAACCTACCATAACTGAAGCAAAGCCCACCAGGATGGGCAAAAACTCCCCCACTGCGGACAACCTTTCCCCAGAGCCTCTCCTACTCAAAACCTGGTTAAGACAATTGGTTGTGGGAAAACATCAGGACTATGGTTGAACCGCCTCCGCTAAGAGGCTGAACCCCATCCGCACCGAAACAAAACGGACCTATCTGCGCCCAACCTCCCCCTGCAGCGGACAAACTTTCCACAGAGCCTAACTTCAACAGATCCTAACCTCAGCCGAATGAGGAAGCTCTCTTTTCATCCCTGCGAAAGTGGGGATTCGGTTCGCACAGCCATAGGCGGGAACAATTCTGGATTTCTGCTTGTCCGGCAGTAACAATTTAGGGTACTTTCCTAGACCACTAAATTGCCTTTTTCACATGGTCCACCCTGAAATAGTCTCAAGACCCACTGGCAAAAGTAGTTGCTGTCGCAAAATAAACTTTTCATCCCGGCTTTTGTGTCACGATGAGTACACATTCTGAGGAGGCAAACTTTTTATCTATATTTCTTATCCTCTCCATTTTATCGAATCACGAGGCTATTATTTCAGGACCTCCTACCGAAAGGTGTTAAAAATAATAAAACCCCCATTTGGGAATTGATATCTTTCCCAAATTGGGGGCATGTTTACAAAATCATCTCATCGGAAATACCGAGGATAGTTGTCTACTGCTTTTCCAGTTCGAAAGGATTTTTAGCCGTCTCCTTAGATTCTCCCGGTTTTTCTGATTTCTCTCCAGGTTTTTCCTCTGGGGTTTCCTCTTTCGGCTTTTCTGTTTTTTCCTCGGCCGGTTTTTCTTGTTTCATTTCGGGCTTTTCGGCTGGAGGAATTTCTTGTTTGGGTTGTTCGACTTTTTCAGTCGGTTGCTCTTTGGGTGTTTCTTGTTTGGGTTGTTCGACTTTTTCAGTTGGCTGCTCTTTGGGTGTTTCTTGTTTGGGTTCTTCCTTGGGCTTCTCCTCTTTAGGCATTACTTCTTTAGGTTGTTCTTCTTTAGGTTGTTCTTCCTCTTTAGGTTGTTCTTCCTCTGGCTTTTCTTTGGGTTGTTCCGGAGGCATTTCGACTTTGGGTTCTTCTGGTAGCTTAGTGGGCAATTCTATCTTGGGTGTTTCCGGGGAAGTTACCTCTTTGGGCTTTTCTTCGGGTTTTTCCTCTTTGGGGATCTCCGCCGGAGGGGTAATCTCAGGCAGTTTAGGAGTAGGAGGTTCTTCTTTCGGCGTCTCCTTTTCCTTTTCCTGTTGCGGCACCGTGGGGGTTACCGTTTCTTGTTTTGGCTTTTCTTTCTGGGGTGTGGATTTAGGCCGGGGCTTTTCTCCGCAGCCGATCAAAAATAGCCCCAACACAATCATGGAGAGCCACCATAAGCTGACCTTCCTCATCATCCATCTCCTTTCAAAAAGGGACCAACTTAGCAGGAAACCGGATTTCCCTGTAAACCACTTCTTTGGAGAAAGGGCTCTTCCCTACGAGCCCAAACACTCTGCTGTCTGGAAGAACCTCATATCCAGCCTACATCAAACGGGGGTTAGGAAGGAAAGGTGATTTTTATAGAAGCTGAAAACTTTTTGAATATATCCCATTTTTTTTGGTAGGGCTAGTACCCCTATTTGGTATTTGGAAAACAGGCCTTTCGCCTGGGTATAGCCGGGGGACAAGGGAGAGGTCCGGATTATTTCTTGAGTTGAGCTTTTGAATAACGAATTAAACTGCGTCTCTGGGATAAAAGGTGAAAAAATACGTTCTCTAGCAGGCAGAGGGGTTTATTTGGTAATTTCAACGTCCATAATAACAAATTGTAACTTCGATTTTTGCCATCTTTGGTTTCACCCTGGGAGGAGAACGGCCGAACTGGGGACCTATGGGTTTTGGGAAATTATGTGAAGGAACCTCTGCAAAATCCTGAACATATAGTGAATATTTAATACCCTAGCCGTTCGGTTGTCCTCCTTGTTATATCTACTACCTATTGGGTGCTGTGATGCCAGAAACCCTATATGTTGTGCTAGGGAGGGCAAGACAAAATCGTATTAAAAAGTCCTCTTTGAATTATGCAGAGGTTCCTGAACGAAGAAGGTTTCGTTGGAATTCCCGCAAGCAAGCGGAGTGACGAAACTGAGTCAACCAAGAGGAAGTTTCGTCGGAACCACGGGAACGAAGGCTCCTCAGAGAAAATGGCAACCTCCAGCTCGCTGATGCCCAGGAGATTCTGGCAATTTGAGCTTGGGGCTAAAGGGTGGGAAGTTGCCCAGGGAGCGTAAGCCTAAGCTCCAACAAATCTAAGAGGCTCTCCGAAAAAGCATTTTCTATGATGAAAGGAGGTTTCCTTCCTCAATTCCCCCGAATCCACAAAATTCCTGTTTTTAAGGAGTCTGGAGGATAGGAGCCGGTCGGCCACAACCCATGGGAAACCAGCCAAATCCTCATTTTAGGACAGCCTCTTAGCTCGACTTTTGCCATTTTTCCTAAGTGGTTTTGACACCAGAGGTTGCAGGAAACCCTCCTTTTGTTTACACAATTTCCTAAGTTCGATAATTTCAAGGAGTTAGAACTTTCCCATTTCGGCAGAAGACCAAAATTGGCAAAAGTCGAGCCAAGAGACGGTCCTACAACGACCTTTAAGGGGTTTCCGAAAGGGGTTTTGAGGGTGGGCAGCCATCAGGGGACACTGGGTAAAAACAGGGTGTGGGACTTTGGAGCTGCCATCCAAAGCTGTGCTGGCAAGCTGGAAAATACACTTTGGGATAGGTTCTGACTGTTCAAGGATTCTCCTGCCAGCAGGGTGGGATCCAGACGGTGGCATGGTCATTTGTTCGTTGGAGGGCTACGAGCCGACAGCCCGAAGGGAGCTGGCCCAGATCCGGGCGTCGGACGGTCTTGGGATCGTAGAGGACTTCGTGTTGGATGCCCATTTGGGTCCAAGCCACCCCTATCAAACTGCCTTCCCTGCGGGGTTCCAACGGCGGTAGGCTATGGCCTTGGCGAAATGGCCGTAAAACCGTGAAAAAATAGACCTCTTTTCCTTTGAGCCGATTGCAGACGCTTAGGTGCCATTGATTCGGAGCTTTATTTTCCGGCGGTGGGCTGAACTGATTGGTCTGCCGAAAGTCTAACCCCTGGGGGGCTAAGAAGCTTACCTCCATCTGGACATCGGCTCGGCGGAGAAGCACTTTTTGTTTTTCCGGCCAAATCTGCATTTTTTCTAAGCTATGCAGCCACCATTCAAATTGCACAGGTTTCGGTGCAGTCAGCTCATCGATGATCACGAAGACTCCTGGCCGCACATGCAGTATATGCCGATAAAACCGTTGAAGCTTTTTGCCGTAGGCTGTCGAGGCGTCGCCCAGGGCGTAGTCGTACTGGGCTGTAGTGGCGAAGGCTAGTATCCGGCCAGCGCCGGCAATTGAGCGGGCCGTCTGCCCCTGGGCGCCTTCCAAGGTGATACTATTGGCCGCCTTTGTCTGTCGGGTCCACTGGTGGTGATGAGGGGAATTAAAATACGGGTAATAGCCGGAGGCAATAGCCAGGGCCTGGCCGAATGCCTCGATCACAAAAGCGTTTTGGTCCGCATGGGCATGGCTGATGGAACCTAACGGACTGGAACGAAACAGTAAATAGATGTTTTCTTTCGGGTCGGCCAGTTGGGTATGCATGGCTACCAAGCCGACGCCAGGAAAATACCGGGCCAGAGGTAGGTCGGACGGAGGCCTGGGAGGTAACTGCGGATCATAGAGCAAAAATGCCAATGGTCCCCGGCCCGGGCCTATACGAATTTGCTGTGCATACCAGCGGGCATATCCATTTCGGAGCAAAGCGGCAAAGGCCTCCATCACATCCGCACAATCCGATCCCGGCGGATATTCGTGTCCATCGCCGAACGGGCTATGCCGAGCATAGGGCGGATTGGCATATAGCTTGTAATAGACCGTATTTTGAAAGAAGGGTTTTTCCAGCAGGTTAGCGCCGGTAGCATTGTAAAGGGCTACGGCAAAATGTAAAGCAAAATTCATGTAGGCGGTCCAATACGTAGGTCCTTCGTTCCAGCCGCCGTCTTCTGCCGCCCAGGCCGGATAGACCGACCAAAAAAGTACAAGCACATAGTGGAGCCAATCCGGTGCCTCTGGCCATTCGTGGAAAAAAGCTAACGACGCTTCCCCCAAAAAGGCTAAATCCCGGGCAGCATGGCTATGAAAAGGTCGGCTTTCAAACGGCAAACTACGAAGCCGTCTGTAAAACTGCTCTGCTCGGCGATGGATGACCCCTTCCACCTGACGTTGCTCTTGTGGGCTGAACAGATCATAAGTCCAGTCATAGGCCCGTACACCACGTTGCATCATCCACATGGCCGGTTCCGGGTTGTGCTCCAGGGAGGTCGAACCCTCCGGGTCCCAGCCGAAAAAGTGCAGGATCCGGCGTTTGGCTTCCAGGCCGAATCGCCGCTGGCCAGTCAATAAATAGGCTAAGGCACAAGTTTCCATAGCGTCCATGGGCGGTCGGGTAGCCCGGAAGATCTTAGCAAACTGGGCGTCTCGATCAGGACCGAACGTTTCCAGCGGCGGAGGTTCTTCCGGCAACGGTTCCCCTACAGCCCGTTCCGCCTCGGCCCAAAGACGCTCGTATTGGTCTTCCATCGTGTAGGGCACCGTGGCGCGGAGCTTGGTAATCATTTCCGGCGAAAACAAAAGCCGAGGCCGATTCCTAGGAATCCGATCCCGAAATTGCCTAACATCTGGCAAAGGCCACCGCTTGGCATTGGAGGCCACAATAAATTGTCGGGTGCGGGACCAAGTAATCTGACCATTCGCACTCCGAAGGCCCACCCGCCAAAACCATCTGCCCTCGGCCAACGGCCGGGTCGGCACATAGACGCTGATGGGTACTTCCACCCTCCAGCCGGTATCTAACGGGAAAACCTCCTTCTGGGGAGCTTCTTCAATTCTGTGGGAAGCTACTGCCGAGGCCTTGCTGTCGGCTGGTTCTAGCCTCCCATTGCCGGCTGGTTTGCCACTTGGATTCCCTGCTGGTGTTGGTTCTGTGCTGGTAGATGGTCTGAAAGCTGCTGAGGCGGCTGGTCCCAAAACTTCCCTTTGGGCAGCCTCCCTCGGCCGCTGCAGATCTACAAGCGGCTGCAGATCTACAAGCGGCTGCAGATCGGAAAAATCTTCGGTCCGGGAGACCTCCAGCAGGTACGGACCCGATGGTTCTGGTACCGGCAGCCACACAAACGCCGGTGGCGTCAGGGTCAACCAAGCGCCATCGGCCGGGCTAAACGGCTTTTCGTTCCACGCAGGTAGCCGTTCCAGAGCTTGCTGACGCTGAAGCACCGTTTCAGACTGTTGGCTGCCCCACCACCAGACTGCCCAAAGCACACCCAAAATCACCAAAGCACTCGTGCCCACGACGATATAATATTTTGTTCGCCACACGGAAGTCCTCCGTTGATGCGCTGGATTGGAAGTTGCCGTTTTTTGACTTCTGCCAATTTCTGGGACCTCTTGAAACCTCTACATCCTCATAAAGACATAGCGAATTTTATACACTTTTGCTTCGGTAGGCTTGGGCTGACCCATCCAAACACCTACTTCCTGTAGGCTACCTGCCGTGCCCGCAGCCACATATAGTAAGTCGTTGAATGAGGCAGGCCAACCCCTATCGATTCGAAAATCCACAAAGGCCACTTTATGTGTATGATTCTACATAAATTCTAAACAGGCCGGTTTCCTCTCAGCCGGTTGTATGCAGCTTTTGGTTGGGCTTCGGCCTCCGTCCGGGAAAGGATTCCACAGAGCCAAAGGCTTCGAAAATAAAAAAGGAATCTCTGCATAACTCGAACGAGATGTTTTTATACCACTTTGGTCTTCAGCCCCTCTGAGCCAATATATAGAGTTGCTCGCATTGCTAGTACCGAATCGATAGTAGGTATTCGGGCAGGAGAATCAAACGGTTAGGAACCTCTGCATAATTCAAAGGGGACTTTTTAATACGATTTTGTCTTGTCCTCCCTTAGCATACCATATAGAGTTTCTGGCATTGCAGCACCCAATAGGTAGTAGGTATAACAAGGATGACAACCGAACGGCTAGGGTATCCAATATTCGCATAGTTCACTATATGCTCAGGATTTTGCAGAGATTCCGCTATAGAATTAAAAGTTCATATAGCCCGCGATATGTTCAGGATTTTGCAAAAGTTCCAAACCTATGGGAGCGCTACCTGCTTGGAAATCGGCAAAAGGTGGCCTTTTTAACCTATTATTGCTCCTGGCCTGCTTATCAAAACACATGGCCCCCGTACTGGTTTACCCACCCATCCGAGGGTTTCGAAGGTGGAGCTAATGTGTTGTGGCCCGTGGAGCAACTGGGAAAGATAGCTAGGCCATAGTTTCCGCCAACTGCCTCTATCGGCATCTGCAGGACCAAGAACCCCCGGATTCCACAGCCATGGCTATAACTTTCTGTAGAAGAGTTTGGCTCTTCATATCCGCGATATAGGAGGTAGGTGCTGTGCAAGGCTGGATTTTCGGGGCGTCGGTTTGTTTGGCTTACGGATTCTATTTTGCCTAATTCACCCATAGAATGGCTGCAGCCACCCGGTTCTAAGCCTCCAATTGGCAGCAGACAATCCAAAGCATACAATACATAAAACAGCCGGTGTTAGGAGGCTGCTCTGGGCCGAGAGTGGGAAAACCAAGAAAGTTCATCGGCCGGCCTTACAACCTTCAGTTTATGGAACGGTTCAGCTGAATGAACAGGACTAAGTTCCTCCTCTGGCCGGACGCTAAGAAAGGTTGCCCCGAAACGGCATTGCCCTAGAAAAAACCGGTTACTTTCTTGTACTTCTAGAATACCCCAACATCCTAATTTTTATTAAGATCGTGTTTTTCTTAAGATCGTCGATGGGAGGATTGATCTGTCCAAAATCTATCAGGAAAGCTCAACATTTCTAATTTCAGGGAGACTTTCTAAAGCTTGGCGTTGCTATTTTGGGCCTTCTGGGGAAGGAGAACCCCTCTAATTTCCTGGGGTTATTGGAATTAGGAAATTACATGAACAGAAGGAAGATCCCCTGTAACTGTTGGGGTGAAACGACGTTAGGAAAAATAGCACAAGTGGAGCTGAGAACCGGAGGATGAGCGAACCTCCACCCAGACGAGGCTAGAGAGCAGAGCGTAGAGGAGCAGTCCACAATTCTAGTCTAGTTTGTTTTTTAAAACATGTTTCGTCGTTTGCATTTTGGCTTCGGTCTTGGGTGTCAAAGGCGTATTGTCTTTGGCAATGTCAGCCTCTTAGTATGGGAGGCAGCGGGTGGTTTATTTACTTGAGTGGAATGTGACTGGATGATTTCGGTGAAAGGGCAGATGGGTATTGTGCTGTTTGGGCTTTCTTTGGGAGGAGGTTTTGATGGGTGGGGTTGTCCGGCAGCCGCCGGAAGGGCTGGTGAGTCCGGAGGGAATCAAACCGGCTGGCTGGTGGCACCAGCATGAAGACGGCCGCCGTATTGTTTGTGATTTGTGTCCCCGGCATTGTATCCTGGAACCAGGGACCAGGGGATTTTGTTTTGTGCGACAACACAAAGACGGCCAATTGGTAACCACCACCTATGGCCGAAGTTCTGGCTTTTGCATTGATCCGATCGAGAAAAAACCGCTGAATCATTTTTATCCAGGTAGTTCTTCGCTTTCTTTTGGTACGGCCGGGTGTAACTTGGGTTGCAGGTTTTGTCAGAATTGGTCGATTAGCAAAGCCCGGCAGGTGGATAGCCTCTGCCAGGAGGCCCTACCGGAGCAGATTGCCAAGACGGCCAAACGCTACGGGTGCCATAGTGTTTCGTTCACGTATAACGAACCGATCATTTGGGCTGAATATGCGATCGACACGGCCAAGGCCTGCCACCAACAGGGCATTCAGACGGTGGCGGTTACCAACGGATATATTAGCGAGGTTGCCCGGGCCGACTTTTTCCAGTGGATGGATGCTGCCAATGTGGATCTGAAAGGGTTTACGGAAGATTTCTACTGGAACTATACATCTGGCCATCTTCAGCCGGTCCTGGATACACTCCGGTATTTGGTTAGGGAAACTCAGGTTTGGGTGGAAATTACTAATCTGCTGATTCCGGATGCCAACGACAACCCAGCAGAAATCCAGCAGATGTGCCAATGGATTTTGAAGGAACTGGGGCCAGAGGTGCCGGTACATTTTACAGCGTTCCATCCGGATTTTCGTCTGCTGGATCGGCCGCCCACACCGGTAAGCACCTTGAACATGGCCTACGAGATTGCCCGCCAGGTGGGCCTCCATTATGTTTACACCGGCAACGTCTATGATCCCCAGCGGCAGAGCACTTATTGTCCCCAGTGTGGTCAGATGGTCATTGGCCGGGATGGCTACGAAATCACCCATTGGGCTTTAGAAGACGGATGTTGTCGGCACTGTGGCCGACGGATTGCCGGCCGATTTGGTCCCAAGCCAGGCGATTGGGGCGGCCGTCGGCAACCGGTAGAGATTTAGACCTTCTAAGCTCGACTTTTGCCATTTTTCTTAACTACTTTTGTCTCCAGGAGTTACGACGACCCACCCTTTTATTCACCCAATTTCCTAAGTCCAATAGTTTCAAGGAGTTAGAACTTTCCTATTTCGGCATAAAGCCCAAATTGGCAAAAGTCGAGCTAAGACTCTGTTGCAACCGTTTCCGGTAGGAGGCCTAAACCCGTCAAAACGGAAGCAAAACCGACCAGCAGAGTCAAAACCTTTCCAGACGGCAGACAACCTTTCCACAGAGCCACCTTCTAACAAAATGCAACTCTTCACAGGCTGTCCGAAAAAGTATCTTATATGATGAAAGGAGGTTTCCTTCCTCAATGCGCCAGAATCTCCAACATCCCTGTTTTTAAGAAGTCTGGAGGGTAGCAGCCGGTCGGCCAAAACTCATTGGAAACCGCCCCAATCCCAATGTCAGGACATACTCTCAGAAAACGCTCAGGCCGCTTTCCTCTTTCAAAAGGGCAGACGTTTTGGGTAGAAGCTACTAACTGGACTTGTGCCATTGTTGCTCTCTTGCCGAGGGGAGAAAGTTCGCCAGGCCTGGCGTTATTGGGGAACAAATGGAGTGATCTGAAAAAGGGTTCGTTGGAATTCCTGGATTCAAAAGCCATTCGGGACGAGGACAGCAGTCAACCTTAGCCAACTCTGTAGGAATTGTCGGCAGGAGTAAGAACGTTGCTTTTGTGTGCAGGACAAGAGACGGCTGCCTCTTTTCGGGAGAAATATTGCCAGAAGTCTTAGGAGGCTAGATCATGGGGGCTTCGAGGGAAGATAGGTTGGGTAGAGGGTCAGAGGAACCGACCGGCTGGCAGCCGATCGTACCGGAACGTCCGGAGTTATCGGAAGCCGAAAAGCAGGCGTTGTTTGAGGCGGCCGCCTGGCAGGTGGCGGCTTCGGTTTGTGGTTGGCCGATGCCGCCGTTGGCCGATCGGCTGCCCGAAATTGCCGGCAAACCGGTCTTTGGTTCCTTTGTCAGCCTGAAACGTGCCAAACAATTGCGCTCTTGCTGCGGGTATTTGGGTGGGGATTGTCTGCTGGCCGAAGCGGTTCAACAGGCAGCCCATCGGGCCGCCAAAGATGATCCCCGATTCCCACCGATCGAACCGGAGGAGCTCGATCGCTTGCACATGGATGTTTGGTTACTATGGAATTTGGAACCTGTAGCTGGTCAAGGGGAGGAGCGGTGCCGAGGTTTTGAGATCGGTCGGCATGGCCTGCAAGTCATCCGGGGCGAAGCCCGGGGATTGCTTTTGCCAAGTGTAGCCGTGGAACACCATCTGGACGCCCAGCAATTTCTGGAACAAACCTGTCTGAAAGCCCATCTGCCGCCGGATGCCTGGAAGGAGCCTCAGACCACGGTGCTTCGGTTTGAGGGATATGCGATTTCTGGGCCGTTTCCGCTTTCGGTTCGCCATCCGGTGCAGGCGGGGCGATTTTATCCGGCCAGTCCGGCGGAAATCCAGCGGGAATTGGACGTCTTATTGGCTGGGCCGCCTGCCGAGCCGAAACGGTGTTCAGCGATTTTGGTGCCCCATGCCGGTTGGATGTTTAGTGGCCGAGTGGCTGGAACGGTCCTGCGGCAGGTGGATTTTCCGGAGCGGGCCATTGTGTTTTGTCCGGCCCATACCCCAGGTTTGGCTCGTTGGGCCGTGGCCCCACATGACATCTGGATTTTGCCCGGCGGAGGGGTGGCTTCGGATCGGCAACTGGCAGGCCAGTTGGCCGAGGCTATCGACGGTTGGCAACTGGATCCTACCAGCCATCAGTATGAACATGCCATTGAAGTGCTGTTACCCTTCTTAGCCCGTCTAGCTCCCCAGATGCGGGTGGTTGGGGTAGCGATTTTGGGCGGCAAATGGGCGGAGCTTCGGCAGTTTGCTGACCAGTTGGCCCGCTTCCTCCAAAGCCTGCCGGAACTCCCGCTGCTGATCATCTCCAGTGACATGCACCATGAAGAACTGGCTGGCGATGCTCAGACACGGCGCTTGGATCGCCTTGCTCTGGATGCTTTGGAAGCCAAGGATACAGAACGTTTGTATCGGACCTGTGTAGAAAACCACATCGCCATGTGCGGGATGCGACCGGCCGTGTTGGTGCTGGAGACGCTGCGTCGGCTCGGGCTATTGCAATCGGCCCAGCTTGTAGCCTATGCTACCAGTGCCGAGGCCGAACTGGGCCGAGACAGCCGACGCGTGGTCGGCTATGCCGGTATGATCTTCCAATAGCGTCCTTCCTTGTCGGTCCCCGCCCCTCGGT
Source organism: Thermoguttaceae bacterium (assembly GCA_025062105.1). GTDB lineage: Bacteria > Planctomycetota > Planctomycetia > Pirellulales > Thermoguttaceae > JANXAQ01. The sequence goes on along the minus strand of JANXAQ010000022.1, from coordinate 6,945 downwards.
AGTTCGAGCTGCCAGAAAGTCTTGCTTTATCATTGTTCCTCAAGAGGTTGTAACAAAATCGGGGGAACTTTGGAAAATCCGGAATAGGTAGAGAACTTTGTGGAGTTTTGATTTTCTCGCCGTGGGGTTGGCCTACTTTGCACGTCTACTATCCTTGGGTGCTACCAAATGCGAGCATCCCGATATGTTGTAAGGCAGAGGATCACCAAATGGTATAAAAATATCCTGTATGAATTATGCAGAGCTTCTTCTAGTAATGTATTTCTGCTGGCCGAACACCGATTGGCTGTTGCCTGCTAGTCATCCTGGGAACCTCATAAAGTGGGTTAGAGGTTGTGCTAAAAAGTATTTTCTATGATGAAAGGAGGTTTCATTTCTCAATTTCCCAGGATCTTCAAAATCTCTGTTTTTAAGGAGGCTGGAGGGTAGGGTCGGTCGGCCAAAAGCTATGGGAAACCGGTCAAATGCCGATGTCAGGCAGCCTGTTAGGTTGACCTTTCCTAACTTCTTTTTAGTTCAGGAGTTAGGGCGACTTTCCTTTCGTCCACAGAACGTCCTAACTCCAGCAATCCAGAAAGTTAGGTTTTTTTCTTTCAACAAGCGGCCCAAATGGCAACAGTCGAGCTTAGAGACTGTCTGAAAAGAGAGATTGGCTCACTTAGCTGTCAAGTTGTTTCCACTACTAGGAGGAACTACAACCCAGGATTGGAGTCCATTGGCTCCCCAGAGCCTTCACCGGCCGTTGGAAAGGGGAGGTCGGTTACCTCCTTTTTCAGACAACCTCTTAGCTCGACTTTTGCCATTGTTTCTAACTGCTTTTGCTTCCAGGAGTTACGGCGAAAGCTCCTTTTGTCCACCCAATTTCCTAAGTCCAATAGTTACAAGAAGTTAAAACTTTTCTCCTCCAGGAAGAAGCTAAAAATGGCAAAAGTCGAGCTTAGAGAGGAGGTAGCTTGAATGGTATAAAAATATCCCCATTGCCTGATGCAGGGGTTTTCAAAGCCTAGAGGGCGGTAGGTAAAGGGACAGGCGGCTGGCTGTTCATGGCTTATTCGCTTGGTTTTGGTTGTTCCGGGCAAGGCCGATGGATCTGGTTTTGTTCGAGTTGGAGGATTTTCTGGATTCGGCGGGCGTGTCGGCCTCCGTCAAAGGGCGTGTTCAGCCAGATTTCGATCATCCGGTCGATCAGCCGTTCGCCCAGCAGGTCGGCGGACAGGCAGAGAATATTACTGTCGTTATGCCGACGGCTCATTTCGGCGGTGAAATCATCATGACAGGGGGCAGCACGTACACCAGGAAATTTATTTGCAGCGATACACATTCCTATTCCTGTTCCGCAGATCAGGATGCCACGATCCACCTCACCTCGGCTGATGCGCGAAGCAACCCGAGCGGCAATATCGGGATAATCGCACGGTGCGGGGCTAAAACAGCCGTGATCTTCCACCTCATGGCCCAGGCGCTGAAGCAGCTGGATGATTTTGCCGCGGATTTCAAAGCCCCGATGATCACTGCCGACCGCTATTTTCATGGCAATTCCACCTCCTGGAGCCGAACCGCAAGGGCCCGGTGGATTTGCTGGGCGCAGCGTCGATAGCGCTCTACGGAGCCGCCAATCGGATCGGCAATGTCGATCCCCTCGGGCGATAGCAGCAGGGTACGTTCGGCCGCTTCGGGCCATTGGTCCACGATCGCCTGCCGATGACTATGGGTCATCGTGAATATATAATCCGCATGGCGGATTAAGGTCTCGTTGACCGGTTGGGTTTCATGGTCTTTTAGCTCAATGCCATAGGACTGCATGACCTCGATAGCTTCGGGGCTAGCTTGGGCACCCAGCACAGCCGCAATCCCGGCGGAGCTGACCATGACACCGGCCTCCTCCAGTTGGTCTATTGGGCAGCCAAGGCGATCGGCGAGCATCTTCCGGGCCAAGGCTTCGGCCATGGGGCTTCGACAGGTGTTACCTGTACAAACAAATAGAATCAGGAGGCTGGCCAACCGCTTTATCGCCTCTGCGGGCACTACACCAGGCCGAAGGATCCGATATTGGCAACCTTCCACCTGCACCACGGCGGACGGTTGTCCGAATCGAGTAGGGCCGTCGTCTAAAATCAATGCCACCTCCTCCCCAAACTGCTTGATGACTTCCTGTGCGGTGCGGGCATGCGGTTGGCCGGTCCGCTTCGCACTGCTAAGGACCAACGGGCCTGCCATCATCCGCAACACCTCCATGATCAACGGGTGTCCAGGTACCCGAAGTCCTAATCTCCCCTGCGCGGAAACCGCTTTTTGCACCTCCGGAGGCAACCGGCGACTTAACCCCTCCGGATGGGAATCCGGCAGGACCAAAGTAACCGGCCCAGGCCAACATCGTCGGGCCAACCGTTGGGCCAACCGACTCATATCCGGCACATAATCGCGGGCCTGGGCCGCACTATATAAAGCAAGCGTCAACGGATGCTCTTCTGGCCTGCCTTTCAGCTCCAAAAGCCGACGAACTGCCCTGGGCTCTAAGGCTCGCGCAGCTACCACATAAACGGTCTCGGTAGGGAAAGCCACCAATTGGCCCCCCGTCAACACCTCCACCGCCTGGTGCACCACATCCCGAAGATCTTCAACCTGGCGAACATCAATGACTCGTGCTGGCATCTGCGGTCGGCTCCCGGCAACGTAAAAATTCAGCTTCCTCCTCCGCCCTGGGAAGCTGCCTGTCATCCCAGCGCAAGCAGCCTCATTTGAAAGACGATTCGGTCAAAATGAGTTTTCAGTGGGTCGCTATGTATTACCGCTTGCTCGGGAACAATAAGGTCCTGGTTACCTCGAAAACCAGCCAGTTACTTCCATCGGCAAAAGGATGCTAAAACTGGCATCACTTCCGGCAAATCAATAAAGATTCGGCCCCATCTAGCCTCTTGGAAGCCTTCTATCCGCTACTGAGAAGCTTTGGTTTCGCCAAGCAACTCCGCAGACTCCAAGGCTTGGTTTGTGGGCAACGCACAGCATCTGTACGAAACAATTCCTCTGTTTTTTCCTCTCAAAGGAAGCATTGGGGGAACAATTAGAGTATCTGGCCCTCTATTTTCCACAGATCAGCCCAGGGCCTATTCACGCGAATGCACAGATAGGTCCTTCTTTGGGCGGAAGTGTCCCGAAAACCAATCTTCTTTCTTCTCTGCTGTCTATTGCCACTGCAGGTGGCCGATCGGATCCGTCTGCTTGCCTTGATGAGGATCCCATAGACCCGGCCTGCGGCCAGGCCGGACTATTCCAGCTAGGCGGCCAAACGACTTCTGGAGGCTGAGGCGAAAGGATTTTAGCTCGACTTTTGCCATTTTGCCTATCTGCTTTTGTTTCCAGTAGTTCGGGCGAAATTTCTCTTTATTCCCATCATTTCCTACGTGCCGAAGTTGCCAAGAGTTAGAACATTACTTTTCCCCGCAAACGCAAAAATGGCAAAAGTCGAGTTTAAACAACCCCAAAAATCCCCCTATTTCGGGAAACGGTTTTCATCCTATGGATGGGCAGATGAAAAGCTGGCGCGGTGCGGCGGGGAAAATACAACCCTCGTCGCCTCCCTTCTTTTGGGCCGGAACGCCTTTCATGCTGAACTGGGAGAGCATCCTTTAATATAGGAAGCCGAGGACTCGGGCGTCAAGGTCCTGTTTTTTCACCATTGGACCGGCGGCTATTTTCTTGCTCCGGGCAGAGCAAGCCGCGGCGGCCCACCCCAGAGGCGGCTTTCCCATGGGGGCGAATTGAAGCCGGTCTTGCCGTTCCATTTGCTCCCTTTAGAGGTCAGCTCCTTGGAGCCGGTACGATTAGCCAATCGAGGCCTTTCTATCGCGCAGCGAAGCTAATGGGAGAATCTGTTGGCTGTGGCTAGGCGGGGATTCCATCGGTTGCTCCGTTGCCGGAATCCTTTGAGCATCACAAGGCAGGTCCGTAATCGCGCTAAGCAGCGAATCCCATAAAGGTTTAAAAAGTTGCACCTGTTCGATGCAATGTTGCTGGTATTGGAGCAATTGGCGATGGTTTTGTTCCAGCTGATGGGTTAATTGGGCTATTTGCTGATTTTTTTCTGCCAAGCGAACTTCTAGTTGGCTGCAGTGGGTTTGAAGTTCCTCTCGTTGCTGCTCAAGCCGCTCGAGCTGTCGGATCAGATACATGACCAACAGGTTACTTGCTGAGCCTTGCAGGGAATCGTCCCGCCGAAGGCACTCGGCCAATCCCTGAAGACTTTCGCTTTCGATCCCACCGGCTGCGGAGCCGGGCCGGACAAGGCATTGCAGGGGGAGCGATTGGGGTGTGTTGCTGGCTGGGCTGGTGGATGCCGGGGGTTTAGGTGGGCCAATGGTTTCCCCCGCAGCGGCGGCAGAGGTGTTCCACTGGCCCCCGTTTTGAGGGGAGCTAAACTCCTCGAACTGTTTCTGCCAATCCGCCAAGAAATTCTCTAAGCACACTTCGATCTCTGTGAAGCCATCTAATAGCTCCCCTACAATTTGAGCAATTCGCTGCAATGGTCCTGCTGCTATTGCTGCCATGCTCACCTCGGGGCCTGTGCCACTAGCAGGTTCTTAGGTGTTCAGGGCAGTGGGTAAACAGAGCTTTTTCTCTGTTTTCTCTTTTGGTGGGCGGGTGAGTTGAGGGGCATACCTCCAGAGTCAGTGGCTGAAAGAGGCAGAAAGCAGACGGACAGTTCAGCGGCAGGGACGGTTTTCGGCCGGTATCTTCGGCCCGGTATCTTCGGCCAACTATCCTCAGCCATCATTTTCAGCCAGCTTCTTCCAGTTATCCGTGTTCGGTTATCCGCCTTCTGCCTTCCGCTTTTTGCCATCCACTTTCTGCATCCGCAGTTCAGCTTTCCCTTTTCAGCCTTTTCCCTTATGTCTTCTCCCCCTGCGACTCTCCACCTTCCGTCATCCATCTCTTGGCCATTTGGCTTCTGCCTTCTAGCTTGGTTACAAAGGTTCCTGCAGCTGGCCTGCCTATTGCCGGTACATGCTCCCCCTACAAATGGGGAGGAATTTGCCGGCCTGCCTCCTTAACTCGACTTTTGCCATTTTCCTTAACTTATTTTGTCTCCAGGGGTTACAACAAACCCTCCTTTTGTTCACACAATTTCCAATAATTCCAGGCAGTTGGAACTTTCCCATTTCGGCAGAAGCCCAAAATTGGCAAAACTCGAGCTAAGAGGCTGTTCGAAAAAGCATTTTCTTATGATGAAAGGAGTTTTCCTTCCTTAATGTCCCAGAATCCCCAAAATGCCTGTTTTTAAGGAGTCTGGCGGATAGGAGCCGGTCGGCCAAAACCCATGGGAAGCCAGCCCAATCCCCATTTTAGGACAGCCCCCTAGCTAGACTTTTGCCAAATTTCCTAACTTCTTTTCTGCTCAGGAGTTACGGCGCCCCTTCCTTTTGTTGATCCAATTGCCTAACTCTAGTCATTCCAAGCAGTTAGGGCTTTCTTCTTTCGACAAAAGGCTAAAAAAAAGGCAAAAGTCCAGTTAAGGCAATATCTGGCTGTTGGCGCCGTTAGGCAGCCGCAGTTTCTCGAATTACCCGAAGTATTTTCTGGTGTCTCGGATGCCGAACTTTAGTTTCGGGGCACTTTCAATCGGAAAGCACAATTAGTCGTGTAACATGTTTTCTATCCACAAGATATTGTGTTTTCCGATAGGTGCTTCTGGCCGGTTTCTTAGCAGGAAGATTGCCCTACTGGAGGAATCCCTCCCGGATAATTCCCAAGTAGCCTTTGATAATTACTAGTGATACGATCTTTGCGGAAGCACTTTGCAGAAAAGCCTGCTGCGTTCAAGAGAAGCCATTACAATTTTACTCTATAAATCCAAGCCAGTGTTGGATCCAAGCCAGTGTTGGCAGGAGCTGTCTGGCGGGCACCCTAGCAGGCATCCGGGAGGCTCTTGGAGGTGTTTGCCCGGGTTGCCGGAAGTGCTCTTTGAGAGGGGGCCTGAGTTTTAGGATTTTAGTGTTTCCAATAGGATTTTGGTATTTTCATGGGTTTTCGCTAAGCGGCCTCAGTGCTGGGCAGTTTGGGGAAAACGAGGGGGAACCTCTGCAAAATCCTGAACATATCGTGAACTTTATGGACCTTTGATTTTTTGCTGGTCGGTTATCCTACCTGGACACCTCTATCTATTTATCTATTGGGTACTAGCAATGCTCCGGCTCTATAAGTTGTGTTAGAGGAAGGACATCCAAAATGGTATCAAAATATCGCCTTTGAATTATGCAGAGGTTCCGTTTTTAGAAAAATTTGGCTTTGGGGAAACCTTTTCCGCTCGGAGGCCTAACCCACAAAACGGAAGCAAAACCGACCAGGATGAGCAAAACCTCGCCAGACTGCGCACAACCTTTCAACAGAGCCAAAAAATTTCCGAAAAATTTTCCCCATGCTTGATCGTGGTAGGGGGGTGTTTATATTACGAGTAAGCGGGATAGGTGTTTTTTAGTCCTCTTGGGTTTTGCGGTCGGCTATCTCCCTCTAGCCTTAAAGCTCAGGAGCTTGGAAAATCAGAATCATGGAGAGATTGCGATTTGTTTTATATGCCAAGGGAGGGATTTTAGCCGAGTTGTTTTGCGGTCGGCTGAGGCGGAAGCCTAGCAGGTGGGGCTAGAATCAGACCTTCCCTGGCCCGTTGGGAGAAGCAGATATGGCTCGAAGAAAACAATCGAACCCAAAGCAAGCTGGGGTGGAGGACTTTCGGCACCAGCAGGAGCGTCGCAAGAACAATCCGCCTGCCGGTATTGCTCCTACCTATGAGCAGCCCAAGCGGCAGACTAATCGGTACGCTTATGACCCGCATTTGGATCCGCAGCTTGTTTGGGCGGGCAAGGCGGAGCGAACCAGTTTTGAGGTGGACTTAGTCTCGCTGCATATTCATGAGCGGATTTCTACCCGAGCGATTTTGGATGCGGTGTGTCG
>JANXAQ010000312.1 GCA_025062105.1 Thermoguttaceae bacterium | reverse complement strand
ATACTTATCTGTAACTCCTTAATGTATAAGAACTTAGAAAAAGCATCTTTCTTCTACCCGAAAACCTTCCGGAGATGTTTTCCAAGGGGTTTTTGCTCTGGCCTGCCAGAGCACCCAGAAGAAATCAAAGAGGCGAAGGCGCCCAAAATAAGTCTTTCGTGGTATATCCAAGACATCTTAAGAAGGCCAATTAACCTAACTCATAATGATTCCATATGTTAGGGCAAGGTTTTCCCGTCTCCCTGTATGGCCCGGATCGAACCGGCTGGACCGGCCCTCCGACAGAGGCTGGACAGCCCAGCGGGAACAGCCAACCGTTTTTGGTCCCTCCCCCCACAAGGGGTGTAAAGAGAAGATGATATAAGTCCTTTAAAGATAAAAGGTTAGAACTATTTTGTTCCGGCAACCCGACTTGGAACTACTGAGAAAGTACAGTAAAGAAACGCAGAAAATAAGAGATCTTCTCATCTCGACTTTTGCCATTTTTCCTAACTTGTTTTAACTCCATGAGTTATGACGAATCCTCCTTTTGTGCACACCTCTGAAGTCCGATGATTTCAAGGAGTTAGAACTTTCCGCCTTCGGCAGGAGCCCGAAAATGGCAAAAGTCGAGATTATTTTCTAGCTCTCCCCCGCTTCCCTAATTTACCCATTTTCTCCAAAAAGGGGATTCTGAACCTATTACCCCGCTCGAGTGAGTCTTCCTGGCAAAATGGTCCCTTAACCAAATCAAGGCCCCATCTTCTACCGATTCTGCCTTCTTCCGAGTCTCCCCTGAAACATTCTGGTGGGGTATGATGGAATAGGGTTCGGAAAGTGGCCAGGTGAGGGGAAGAGTTTTCGCGATTTAGGGGTTCGGTTTTTTCCAAAAATGGAATGCCGTAATTCGAATCCCCATCAATAGATGGGATTTATATGCTCTGGAACTTAGGATACCCTCCGAATAGTTTCCTTTCGCCCCAATGCCTCAAAAAGAGGGCGAAACTCTATCAAGCGTTTTCCATGGCTAAAACCGTCATAGAAGTAAGGGGGATATATTCCACCAATAAATGGTATAGTGGCGCAGTCGATTCCTTCCTTTCAAGGCCGGACTATCGCTTTTGCCTATTTCGCTTATTTTTTCTAATTTTTTCGTTTAGCCTATTTTCTCCACCAATAAAGGCCATAATTACCCCGTCGATCTGGGCTTCCGAGCCCCCGAGCTTCTCCGAAGCGCTTCCCCTGGAGCAAATCCGACAATGGGTTCGGGACCTAGAAGCGGAAAACTATTTTGTCCGACAACGCGCTCGGCAGGAGTTAGAAAAACTATTGGCTCAGCCGGATAAAGCATCGGCGGCGGCAGAGGAAATCTGTCGCTGTTTAGCTGGGGCCCCCATGTCGGCGGAAGTTCGGCATGTCCTGGAAAGTTTCCAACGACGATTTCCGGAACCTTTTGGCCGAATCCTTTCCGGAGAGGTTGCTACTGGTGGCAGGAAATATTTGGGTTTTGGTGAGGAATTCTCTACCCCTTCTTTTGGGGTAGATTTTCGCCCTATAGCGAAATCTCTTCGTAGTCCATTACAACCGCCTACCAAAGCCCAGATCGAAGCCCTGGTTGGCGAATTGGAGTCGGACTCGTATGCGCAGCGTCGTTGGGCGGCCGACCAACTCAGAGCCTATGTTGATCGGCCGGAATGGGCCGGGCTGCTTCTAGGGGTTTTCCAGAGCCGGTTAGCCCAAGGCGATATTTCTGCTGATCTTCGCCGCTGGCTGGAACCGTTGTGGGAGCGAGCCTGGGGCGCCTGGCTGGCTAGTGGGGTCTCTGGCAACGAACTGCCCCAGGCCAAGCCGGGAGAAATCCACGATTTGCTGGACCAATTGGCTGGAGGGTTGTCTGGGGGTTCTGGGCAAGGGTTACGATCGATTCGCCAGGTCCAACGGCGCCTACAGATGCTGCTAGCTCGAGACGATCAAGTGGCCCTGATCCGGGAAGCGATCGAGCAGCGTTTGAAAACGGCTTCTTTACCGCCGGAGGCTGAAAGCCGACTAACAGAATTGGCCGATCTGTGCCGACCGGCCATGGTGGCCGAATACTGGTATCAGGGACAACACCGGGGCATCCAGCACTTGTTGGTTGGTGTGCCTAGCCAAGTGCCGGGGGCTCCTCGTGCCAGCCATTTTGATTATATCGACGATACCCGAGCCCACTGTGTTAGCGGCAGCAATCTGCAGCCGGGCGATTATCCGGTGGGGGTGGCTATTCCGCATCCGAATCAGCTGGATGCTTTTTTCCACTTGGTCAATCTTCCAACCCCCCGGCGGCGGATGGCGTATGAGTACCTGGTGCAGCGGCCCATGCGCCAGCGCCTGGCTGAGATTACCCAAAGAACCTGCCAATACTACCTTCGACGGCGCCAACCGCTTTCGGTCCGAGAAATCCTGGTGCTGGCCCAGCTGGAACCGCAACAAGTAAGCCAATTCGCCTCGGAATGGTTGCGCACTATGTTGGATGAACCGGTCTCGGAGGTCGAATGGCATCCGGATCTGATGGGAGCTAGGCAATGGGAAGGCCTCCGAATAGCGTCGCCGAACGGGCAAATGCCCAGGCGGCCCAGTCGGCATGCCATTTTGTGCCTGATTCTAGCGGAACGAGGAACTAAAGAGGCAATCCCAGGTCTGCTGGAGGCTTTATCTGGGGGGCGGCTGTTGCCTCCAAGTGATGAATGGCCGTATGCCTGGGGTTGGGTGGCTGCCTTGGCGATTGCTGTTCGGGATCCTTGGCCAGAAGTGGATGAATGGTTAGTAAGCCTTGTGCCCCGCACCCAACCCCTTCGCATTCTTACCCCAGGGGAAGTTAAAGGGCCAGATTTTTCCTCAGATCCTCCGGTGCTTGGGGCTACTGCTGCCGGTCTGTTGCTGCTTCGAGAACCCGATCTGGATCTTTCTACTTCCAACATCATCCTACATAAGCACCTTGGGCGGAGCGATGATCCGGTGCTTGGGAAATACAAAGTGCCAGGCTTTCGATTCTCCCATCCAAAAGCCCCGGAAGAGTTTCTCCAGTGGTGGAAGAGCCGGCAGCTGCAGCGTCGCTCGACCGGGTAAGGCAGAAGAACCGGATCTGCTTCTTTCAAACGTTTGGTAGTTTCTAAGCTCGACTGTTGCCATTTTCCCTAACTGGTTTTAGTGCCAGCAGTTACGACGAAACTCTCCTTTGTTCACCCAATTTCCTAACTCCAATAGTTACAAGGACTTAGAACAGTCCTCTGCTAGGCAGAAGCCAAAATTGGCAAAAGTCGAGCTAAGAGGCTGTCCTGAAATTGGGGTTTGGACGGTTTCTCATAGGTTTTAACCGACCGGCTCCCACCCTAGACACTCCTCAAAAACACGCGGATTTTGGAGATTCTGGGGAATTGAGGAAGGAAAACTGCTTTCAGCATAGAAAATGCTTTTTCGGACAGCCTCTTACCGCGACTTTTGCCATTTTCCCTAACTGCTTTTGTCCCTAGGAGTTACGACGAAACCTCCTTTTGTTCATGCAATTTCCTAACTCCAATAATTCCAAGGAGTTCCAGCTTTCCTCTTTCAACAGGGGCCAAAAATGGCAAAAGTCGAGCTTTAGAGGCGGGCGGCATAATCGTAGCTATCCATCCCCAGGCGGAATTTGAGTTCCTCGAACTGCTGAGCATAAGTTTCACTAGAAGAATGAACATGCTCCGCTTCGGTAATAAATCGGATCGATTCATCTCGACGGATGCCATGCTGCTGGAGGATTTGCTCGAAGTCGGCCAAATCCTCGCCATAGATAATCAGCAGTTTGTGCTCATCGAATTGCACTTCTAGGGGGATGGCTGGGTTGAGGACAGCCACGCCAGTACAGCCGTCATTCACTAGGAGGTCTTCATAATCGTAGAGGATGCTTTTCAGCACGGGCAGGTCGATATGTTCCCGATAGAAGTCGGTATGGCGTTGACGCTGCTGATGATGGCTGCTTTCCAGGACCACATCCACCAGTTGTCCGAGTGGATCGAGCAGGTCCAGAAAGGTATCAAACATTCGTTCACACGACACGGCGGCCATCACCACCGGCACGTCAATCCTAGCTTGTTCGTCCCGATAACGATCGTGGCGGTACCCCTGACAAGGAACCACTTGCAGATCGTAGGAGGGGCGCACGGCGTCGCTTAAAACAAATTCGCCGTATCGGGCCACCCGCATATGGGCCTCAAGTTCCTCTTCGCTCAAGTGCTCAAAGCTGCTAGTACCCGCAGGCATGGTCCCCTCGCGAAGTATTCTGCCAAACAACCTCTTGAGAAATCTCATCGATGTACGGCTCACTCCGCAAAGCCAGGAGCCAATTAGCTCCCATTCAACTGTAGGTTACCGCCTATCGGGAAAAAAACTTCCTTGCCCCAGGGGCAAACGCCCCAGTCGGACACAGGCTAGAATCAACGCTAAATTCCCTACATCCCCTACCGCCGGATTTTGCGATCCCAGCCCCGGCCCCACACTCTGCCCACAGAAACACCTCCCCTATCCCCTTTCTACCAGGGTTCTGAAAAATCTAGCACCTTCCATCGGCCCAGAGGCCCATTTTTTGCCATTTCCTCCTCAGCTTTTTCCATTCCCCGTTCTATGCATGTCAGCCAGAGGAACTTTTCCTCAAAAAGAATCCTTGTTCTCCAGACAGGAGAGTAAAATTAGCCCAGAGGAAACCGCTCGAAACGGGAATACACACCAAAACTGCCCGGTTAGCAATCGTTTGTCTGAGGGCGGGGACTCCGGTAGCACTTCAGTCGAAAGCAAAACCTACCCCCCTCCTAACGAAAGCAGAGCCCCCGTTCAGCCAACACCAGTGGACGAACTGTTTTAGCCGAATGGTGCCGAAAGCCTTCCTGCGAAAACAGGAAGCCAGGTTTTTGACCCTTGGCAACTGGCACCTGTGCGGCCACAAGTCTGGATTCCCCCTCGACGGCACTGAGCATGCAGAGCAGCTTTTCCACCTAAGAGGCTGTCCGAAAAAGCTTTTGGAACCTCTGCATAATTCAAGGGCGATATTTTGATACCATTTTGGCTGTCTTGCCTCTAACACAACATATAGAGCTCGAGCATTGCTAGCACCCAATAGATAGTAGGTATTCGGATAGAAGAACCGAACGGCTATAGAATCAAAAGTCCATAAAGTTCGCTACATGTTCAGGATTTCCTTCCTCGATTCCCCAGAATCCCCAACATCCCTGTTTTTAAACAGTCTTGAGGATAGGAGCTGGTCGGCCAAAACCCAGAGAAACCAGCCCAATCCCCATGTTAGGACAGCCTCTAAGCTCGACTTTTGCCATTTTAGGCCTCTCCCGAAAGGGGAAACTCGAACTCCTTGTAACTATTGGACTTAGGAACTTGTGTGGACAAAAGGAGGTGTCGTCGTAACTACTGGAAAAAAGGACTTAGGGAAATTGGCAAAACTCCAGCTAACAGAAAGTCCCCCTTCCCCTGGGCTAACGTCCTACGGAATCGATATATTAGAAGAAAATCGGATCTCGACTTTAGGCAATTTCCAGAGGTTGCAGCCCCTTTTGGATATGTTACCGCTTTGTCAATATTGGATTTAGAACATTTGCTGAACAAAGAATCCTCAAGGCCTAACTCCTTGAAATAAAAACTTCAAAAATTGGCAAAAGAGGAGCTTCAAGGGCATAATTGGCGGATTTTGTTAGATTGTTAGAAGCTATTTGTTTCTCCCAGAGTAAGTTTCGATGGACGTTACGGAATATCACGGGAACAATCTATATCGGTCTTCCAGGAGAAACCGGCTGGGGTTACTTGGCAGAGTCCTGCTCTGGATGGTGGTAGGGGTAGTAGTGGTAGGCTGTCAGCAGGAACTGGCAAGCCAGCTTCCTGCTAAGCCCCCAGCTGCCCTGCCGGAGCGAGAATGCTGGTATAGTGTTTCCATTCTTGGGGTGAAAGTTGGCTATCAGCACAGCCGCATCCAGCCTGTCCAGCACCAGGGCCGATGGCTCATCCGGAGCGAAACTTACAGTCAGCTGTGTGTGCATCGGAGCGGGACGCCGCTTGTAATGGAAATGCGTCTTTCCGATCTGACCACGCCCGAAGGCGTCCTTGTGGAACTGAGCAGTCAGACGACCCAAGCAGCCAACACCATCCGAACCGAAGGCCAAGTGTTTGATGATCAATTGATCCTGAAGACCACTACGGAAGGGCTCCCCCAAGAATCGGTCATCCCCTGGAAGTCAAACTATGGTGGGTTTCATGCGGTAGAGTTGAGCTTGGCCAGTGCGCCCATGAAACTCGGCCAAACTCGGACCCTACAGGCTTTGGTGCCAGTGGTACTGCAGGTGGCAAAGATTCACCTTCAAGCCGTTCAGGAAGAGATAGTTCAGCTGCCGGGAGGAGAATTTCGGCTCTTGCGTATCGAAGCGACCAGCCAACTTCCCGGCGGCCAAACCTTCCAAGACACCTACTGGGTCGATGGCACGGGACTACCGCTCAAAGTGCACAGTCAGGTACTGAACGCGGAATTGGTGGCGACTAGCCCCCAGTTAGCTCAGGACCCGGCGGGCTGGGAGAAATTAGATTTGGCTCTGGATCAGGCCATTCCGGTTCAGCCCCGGTTGGTGCGGCCTCATCAGACAAGCCGGGTTCGATATCGGGTGCACTTAGAACGTGGGGACCCCGCCAAAGTCTTTCCCAACACGCCTTACCAAGAGCTTCGCCCATTGGATCCCCATACGGCAGAGCTGGTGGTCTGGGCATCGAGGCCGACATTACCGGCACCGAAAAGTACCTCGGCCTATGAGAAACCAAGTGCCTATGACAGAAAGGCCAACATTTTTATCCAGTCCGATCATCCTCGGATAGTGGCTTTGGCCAAGGAGGTCGTGGGCCAAGAGAAAAACGTGCGCCAGCAAGCCCTGCAACTAGAGCGTTTTGTACACCGGTATCTCAAAAATAAAAATTTTTCTACTTATTTTGCATCCGCCCTAGAAGTCCTTCAAACCCGAGAAGGGGATTGTACTGAACATGCCGTCCTATTGGCCGCCTTGGCCAGGGCAGTGGGCATCCCTGCTCGGGTGGCCATCGGTTTGGTCTATCATGATGGGAAGTTCTACTACCACATGTGGAATGAACTTTATGTGGAAGACCGATGGATCGGTTTTGATGCCACGTTGGCCGAAGGCGGCATTGGAGGGGCCCACATCTTGCTGGCGCACAGCCATCTGCATGGGGCCAGCGCTTTTGCCGCCTTCCTGCCTGTGCTCAATGTGCTGGGCCAAGGCCTGCGAATCGAACTCATCGACCAACAATAATTGACCAGTAGTAGCTTATGACCAGTAGTAGCCTAAAAACACTCTCCTGTTTGGATGAGCCCGGTGGACATCAAACCAGTTCGCCAAACGAGGTTTTGGCAGCTCGACTTTTAGCGACCGATACAGAATTTGAAGGGCATATTTTCACACTATCCGAGCGCCCCATCTCCAACCCAATCTATAGAGACTACTCACACTGCTAGCAGCCTACAGAGAGCAGGTTATTGAACGGAGCAGGCCAATCCTTCCCGAATCAAAAGTTCACAAAGTCTCCTGGATTTTCGGGATTTTGGAGAGGTTCCCATCCGAGATTTTCCGGAGGTTCTCTAGTTGTTTTGGTTTACCGGTTTTGGGAGGGTCGGTCGAACCGGATTTTCCGGGAGGGGTTCCAGAAGTTTGGGTTCCTGAAGGCGAATTCGATAGAAAATCTGGCCGTCTTCTTGCAAGCGTTGGCCGCCGTTAGCCAGGATGACTCGTTCGGCCAGTCGGAGAATAGTCTGGACTTGCTGGCTGACGGGGATTTCGGGAGGTAATTGGGGCCTAGTTTTGTTCACATACCGATCAGGCATCTTAAATTGGGGCAATTGGGAGATTCGGCGAAACCCCCAACGCACGCCCATCACTGCTCCGGCTGTAGCCGCATTGCAGTCGGCATCCCAGCCCAAAGCCATGGCATATTGAAGCGTCCGATAGAAATCCCCCTGCCCATACAAAAGGGCTAAACAGACAGCCGCTCCATTGAGCGGGGTGGAATTATAATTCCAGCCTAGCTGGTTGTGCCATTTCTGCTGGAATCGTTGCCGGGCGGCTTTCCAGTCGGCAGCAGATTCTTTCCAAGCGGCAATGGCCTCTTCGACCACCTGATGCATGGCACTGCGGGGATCCACCGCTGGCAACGCCCGCCGAAGCGACGTTTCGATCGACTCCTCGGGATAGACAAAACTAAGGCTAATCAAGCTGGTCCAGAACTGGGTAGCTTGCAGGGGTTCCTGACTGACAGAAATGCGTGCATAATGCAGGCCCAGATCCGCCGCCGTCTGCGGCATCCCAGGCGCCAGCATCCCGTAAGATTCCACACAGAACTGGCCTGCCAAGTTGTACCAAGCATATGGATTATGGTTGACCTGGCTAGTCTGAGGCGGCAAGAGGCCTTTGTCCATCAGCTCTCTAGCCCGTTTATTGGCCACCCAGATACCTTGATTCATGTTGGCTTTCCAAATCTCGACGATCTCCGCATAGGGGATCTTCAGGGAAGCTTTTTTCTCCATAAACCACAAATGGGTCCATTCGAAGTCGTTGTCATCGTCGGAACGGGCCCCGTTGGGCAGAAAGGTCAATTCCGGCAGCTCGGGCCGGGGATGCTCTTTGTATTTAAACTCATGCGGCAAGCCTTCCAATCCGCCAATAAGCATCCCCACCCAACCACCATACATTCGATCCAAAAGTTCCTGTTGAGAGACTTTCCAAAAGGAAGCGGTCTCTGCCGCTGGCTGGCCAGCCCAGGCCAACTGGCTCCCCAACAACCCAACGGCAAATCCAGCTCGCCAGAAGAACCTTGTTTCCATCGAAAACACTCCCAAGATTGCTAAGCTTAATTTTTGTCATTCTCTCTAACTTCTTTTGTACCCATGGGTTACAACAACCATCCTTTTTATTCGCACAATTTCCGAAGGCCCACAATTCGTAGGAGTTACAACTTTCCCATTTTGCCAGAAGACCAACATTGCCGAAAGTGGAGCTAAGCTCGACTTTTTCCATCTTTTGGAACTTCTTTTATTTTAAGAGGTTAGGCTTTA
This sequence comes from Thermoguttaceae bacterium, assembly GCA_025062105.1. Taxonomy (GTDB): domain Bacteria; phylum Planctomycetota; class Planctomycetia; order Pirellulales; family Thermoguttaceae; genus JANXAQ01. The sequence goes on along the minus strand of JANXAQ010000312.1, from coordinate 17,963 downwards.
AAGATTCTTTGTTCAGCAATTTAGTCGAATATTTTAAGGGGCTAAAAGATTCAAAGGAGCTGCCCACTCTAGAAATTGGCAAAAGTAAAGCTAAGAAGCTATCCTGAAGTTTAAATTTTGCAACGTTTATGAAATTCCGGACATGTAGTGAACTTTTAATTCTCTAGCCGTTCGGTAGTCCTACCGGGAGACCTACTATCTATTGGGATGCTAGAATGCTAATACAACTATATGTTGTGTTAGAGGAGGACAAGCTAAAATAGTATAAAAATATTCCCTTGGAATTATGCAGAGGTTCCTAAAAGAGCACGTTTGGGATTCCGGGAATTCAAGAAGGTAAACCGAATTTCCTATCTAAATGCTTTTGGGGCACAGCCACCTAACCAGCACTATCCTGCATGTTCCGAGGCTGCCATGGTGCGAGGCTGTCCTAACATGGGGATTGGGCTGGTTTCTCTGGGTTTTGGCCGACCGGCCCCTATGCTTTAGATTCCTTAAAAACAGGGATTGTGGGGATTTTGGGGAATTGAGGAAGGAAAAGTCCTTTCATCATAGAAAATGCTTTTTTTTCGGATAGTCTCTGAGTTCGACTTTTGCCATTTTTGGCCTCGCCCTGGACGGGCAAAACTCTAAGTCCATGGAACTCTTGGAGTTAGGAAATTGGGTGAACAAAAGGAGGTTTCGCCGTAAGTATTGGAGGCAAAACAGGTTAGGAAAAATGGCCAAAGTCGAGCTCAGAAACGTACTCAGAAACGTACAGAGTGCAAACCGAGAGAACAATCTTTCGGAAGCGGTCCAGGGAGGGAGCGGGCTACTGTCCGTTCCAGGCCGATTGTTAGGCCGGCAAGAAAGAATATCAGAGTCTGGTCCGAAGGGAGGTAGCTCATTTCGTGGAAAAGGGCTTGGGGCAAATAGACAGCTAATACCGCCAGCATCAAAAGGCCCTGCGCTTTAGCCCATGGCGCAGCAAGCTCGGTTCGCCACAGACGCCAGGCCGCCCAACCCCAGGCCCCCAACAGCCCAACATAAAGGCTTAATCCGATCAGACCTGTTTCCGTCAGCAAGCTCAAAAATGTATTGTGATGGACATAATCCCGAATCAATTCCAAGGGCAGATGGGTTTGCCGGTCGGCCAGATAGGGGAGCTTGGCCTCTGGAAATCGGCCAAAACCGAAACCTAACAGCGGGCGATCCAAAAACATCTTCCAGGATACATAAGCAAAGGCACCTCGCATCTGCACGCTTATGGCGGTTTCGGCGGCTGAGCCTTCTCGCTGAAAAGCAATCAGCCGATCCAAGTTGCTCAAACCGGCCACCAGTGCTAACGCGACCATAGCCGCCAGAATCACAATGCGCAGCCGACCTTGCAAGCCAACGGTCATCAGCACCAGACCGGCTAATGCAGCGCCTAACCAGACACTGCGAGTATAGCTAAAAAACAAGGCGGCGACAGCAAGCGGTAAACAGGTGAAAAATAACAATCGTGCAAATCGTCCCTGGTTCCAAGCCCAAAAGGCGGCGGCCAGCCAACAGACGGTCAAATACAGACCGAAACTCACTGCATGGACCATCGGCCCTCGAGCTCGGCCAAAATGGAGCCCTACGGACGGATCGGCTATGTGCCGAGGCCAAACCCACTGCCATTGCTGGGTGCGTTCTAGAATCCCGGTGATGGCTAGATAGAGACCTAAGCAACTCAGCAGCGTCCATACCCGCCGGACTGTCCGATGCTCCATGGACGCCTGCCGAGCTACCCAATAGACAAGCCCAGGAATCAGGTATCCGGTTGCCAATCGCCACAGGGGTGAGCCTTCGCCTAGTGTCTGGGGAGGAAAATCGCTCCAAAGGAAACTGACGATCAGCATCCCCAAAAGAGCTACCAGCCAACGATCTGCCGCTCCGATCGGCTTAGGATCGGTTCGGCCAAGACGCCATTGGAACCCATAGGCCACCAACAGCCCAGCCAGAGCAATCCGGTCCAACGTCACCGGCACTGGCCCTAAATCCATATTCCAAAATGGATGTCCTAGACAAGCGCCGATGATGGCCACCACCAAAGCGCCTAGGAGTAAATCGCCTTGCAGGCACCAAATCAATCCCCACAGCAAAGCCGCCGCTAGACTTACCCCAACGATCCATTCCATAACTAGAGACTCATCCAAGATATCTTAAGAGCTTTGAACGAAAGGAGTTGAACGAAAAATTTGCTACCATCGCCCAAGGCGGCAAGTAGCATTTACGCTCGCCTTTTGCCATCGTAAGCCTCCTGCCAAAAGCCCATCGGTTTAACTCCTTGAAATGGTTGGAGTTAGGAAATTAGGTGGACAATGGAATGGCTTTCCGTAACTCCCAGAGATAAAACAAGTTAGGAAAAATTACTAAAGCCGAGCTAAGAGGCTGTCCTGAAATTGGAATTTGGGCGGTTTCCAATGGGTCTTGGCCAACCGGCTCCTACCCTCCACACTCCTTAAAAACAGGGATGTTGAACATTCTGGGGAATTTAGGGAGGAAGAAACCTCCTTTCAGCATAGAGTATGCTTTTTAGTACAGCCTATAATCTCTCAACTTTTGCGATTTTTGAAACGTCTTTTATTTCAAGGAGTTAGGTTTTGAGGATTCTTTGTTCAGCAAATTCCCTCACTCTAATATCGTCAAAGGGTTAGGATCTCCCAAAGGGACAGCACCCTGGAAATTGGTAAAAGTCGAGCTAATGGATCAACGCCAAAACCGATTCCAGTTCCCATGAGTCCAGGTCCAGACTTTAGTTAGTGGAAATCTTTCTCGACAATACGGTTTCTCATCCTCCCACGGACACTTATGCATCTTTTGCCCCGGGGAGAAGGAAAAATAGGGAGGCTTCCGTTGGCTGAAATAGAATCTCCTTAATAAAAATAACCCATCCTCCGCTCGACTTTTGCCCATTTTGGCTCTCGGCCTAGGAGAGGAGGTTCTCATCGCTTCCTATTCTTGAAGATAGAAGAAAGTGTACCCAAAGAAAGATATCGCCGTAACTCTCGGAGTAGAAGGCAGTTAGAAAAAATGGCAAAAGTCAAGTTTCAAAGTGGCGCCGAACCCTAAAAAGCTGCCCAAGCTAGCACCCTACCCAACTAACCACCTGCTCATAATTTTCTCCAAGCAAGAAAGCATCCTTGCAGGAACCGAACACGCAGAAAAGACCAAATATTCCGAACAAGAAGGTTTTCGGGGGAGAAGGATTTTTGCTTGGAATAATTGCGTTTGGCTAAAAATAACCGAGATTTTTCAGGGAGAATCGAACAAGATTGACGGCTACCGATCAAAAAGCTTCCTACCGGGGGCTAAAGATTATTGTTGTGTGAATTACCCATTAACGCTCACCCATCCATCAGAACCGGGTTTTTTCTGGATAAAGCCTGTGGCCTCGACTTTTGCCATGTTTCCTGACTTGCTTTGTTTCCAATCGGTATGACGAAACCTCCTTTTGTTCTGCCCAATTTTCTAAGTTCTAACTCCAATAGTTACCTGGCAGTGGAGATTTCCCCGCAGGGCGACGCTCAAAACACCAAAAGTTGAGCTTTAATTGGAACCTCTGCATTATTCGGGGGAAATATTTTGATACCATTTTGGTCCTCTCCGGGACTAGTCTGATATATGGGGTGCTAGCATTGCTAACGCCCTACATATAGTAGGTATTTGGATGGAGCAGCTAAACACTACCGAATCAAACATTCAATAAAGTTCGAAAACCTCAACTTCGAGGACCTTTGCATAATTCAAGGGGATATTTTGATACCATTTTGATTGGTCCTCCCTCTAACACAACATATAGTTGTATTAGCATTGCGGCAACCAATAGATAGTAGGTGTGCAGGTAGAACAACCGAACAGCTATTGAACCAAATGTTCACGTATTTCGCTATATGTTTAGGATTATGTCGAGGTTCCTTTCATAAGCTATTCAAAGCTTAATAAAAAGATCTGGAGCTGGCGGCTAGAGATTAAGCGAGAACTAGGACTGCTCGTGGAGGTAATCAGGGAAGAGGCATGAGATACGTTGTCGATTGGTTCACCGAATGGGGGCAATTGGAGCAGTATGCGACGGAGTGGAACCAGTTGGCCGGTCCGGTGCCGTTTCGTCGGTGGGAATGGCTGGCCGAGTGGTGGCGGCACTATGGCCAGTCGCAGCAGAAACGGCGGAGTCTGGCTGTTGGAGTGGTTAAAAGTCCATCAGAGGGAGTAATCGGCCTGGCGCCCTGGTATATGGAAGGGTCGGTTCTTGGCGGCCGAGTGCTTCGCCTTTTAGGAGATGGCGAGGTTTGCTCCGACCATCTGAGCCTTTTGTGTCAGCCTGGTTGGGAGCAACATGTAGGCGAAGCCTTGGCACAATCCCTAGTGGCTCGGCCCACCAACTGCCCAAACAGGCGAAGCCTGGCGGAGCAGACCGGCAATGAGCCGCAGGAGGCAATAGATTCCCTCTTCTGTTGCCCAAACAGATCGGCCTTCCCGTTTGGGTGGGATTTGGTGGAACTGGCGGATGTGGATGTAGCGGAGCCGGCGGTGGAAGCTTTCGCACTTGCTATGGCCAAACGGGGCTGTTGGGTCGAGCGGGCACCGGCAGGCCATTGCTGGGTGATCCCTCTACCCGAAACATGGGAAGCATTTTTGCAGATGGTTTCCCGGACACATCGGATTCGGCTTCGACGGATTGACAAAAGGTACTTTGCCACTGGCCGGGCTGTGCTCCATACCGTTCAGAGATCGGATCAACTCGCTTGGGCTATGGACCTATTGGTTCAGCTACATCGGCAGCGGCGTCGGGACTTGGGCCAGCCAGACCAGTTTGTCTCTGACCGATTTGAGAGGTTTCATCGCCAGTTGGCACCGAAACTTTTCGCCGCCGGTCTTTTGGAATTGCATTGGCTGGAAGTAGACGGCCAACCAGTCGCTGCCGAATATCACCTGCTGGGAAAAAAGACCATCTATGCTTATCAGTCCGGCATAGCGCCGACAGCCCAATGTGATTCACCAGGCCAATGGGTCCATTTGGCACTCATCCGACGGGCCATCCAGCTTGGTTATCAGAAGTTCGATTTCCTTCGAGGCGACGAGCCGTACAAAGCTCATTGGCGGGCACAGCCCCAGCCTACGGAGACCTTTCGGATTGTGGCGCCGCAGGCAGCGGCCCGGTGGCGATATGGGCTGGTTCGGACACTCCGAGTACTAAAAAGCTGGCTTCGCCGCTGCTTAGGCAGAAGGCCAAAACCACTCGTGCTCCCCTGCCTCAGCCCTTCGGCAGACTCCGCACCCAGAGCAGAAAACCCCTTCCAAATATTAAGCCCTAGGAACCAGTCGCCACTCTGCTCGGCTTCATCCCGGCGGCACCCCACCGAAACCGCACACAACCGTTTTAAGGAACAGCAAGTGGCTTTTGCAAAGGATGAGGAGGAATGGATTGCCTGAAACGTTGGCTGCTGCCTTTGTACTACTATGGCACCTGGCCGATCCGCCTTTGGTACGGCCACCGGTTGGCCTGCCGGGGCTGCTGTCCGATTGGGGTGGTGGTGTTTCATCGGATAGCTGATGACAAAGCCACCCCATGGACCTGCTCCACCGAGGTCTTCCGCCGACAGATTCAGTGGCTTCGGCGTCGATTTGAACTCATCAGCTTAGCCGAGGTGCAACGTCGGCTCCGACACAAACAAAGTTTCCGGCCTGCTGTCCACATTACCTTCGACGATGGCTATGCCGACAACGGCCGGTTTGCTCTCCCGTGGCTTTTAGAACAAAAGATTCCTTGCACTTATTTTGTTAGCGTCGAGCAGCTGCAAACCGGATCCTCTTTTCCCCACGATCGGGCTATAGGCCGGTTTTTCCCTGTCCATCAGCCGGAAGAACTCCGGCAATTCGCACAGGCCGGTCTGGAGATCGGCTGCCATTCGTACAGCCATCGGGATTTAGGCCCAGTAACCGATCCGGCCATCCTAAAAAAGGAAATCCTCCACGCTCGCTGGGAATTAGAACAAATCCTGGATAAGCCGGTTCGGTATTTTGCTTTTCCCTTTGGACAACCGGAAAATCTGAATCAGCAAGCCTTCTGGTGGGTACAGCAAGCCGGTTATGATGCAGCCTGCTCCGCCTACGGGGCCTATAACTTCCCCGGCCAGGACTGGTTTCATATCCGCCGAATTCCTGCCGATGGTTGGCTGCTGCGCCTCAAACACCACCTGCTGTTCGATCCCCGGCGGTTGTCCGACTCCGTTTCCTATGGAGGACTGAAACTTGAATTATCGGAACAGGCTAAACTGCCTCTGGGAGGGCAACTCCACGGCCCTTCCTCTGCAAAAAGTATTTGAACTGTTTTTGGCCTTAGCTTGACATGTGTTGATTTCTAGGAGGGCCGCGATTTTGGATGGTCTAACTAGTTGAACATATTGGGGTTAGGAGACCTCTGAGAGGCTCTCCTAAACATATTTTCGGTGAGGAAAATAGGTTTCCTTCCTTAAGTTCCCAAGAATTCCCAAAATCCCTGTGTTTAAGGAGAGTTGAATGTAGGAGCTGGTCGGACGAAATCCATTGGAAACCGCCGAAATCTCCATTTCAGGACAGCCTCGGAGAAATACTGAACATATAGTGAACCATATGAACCTTCGATTCTATAACCGTCTGGTTCTCCTACTCGAACAACTCCCCTCGGTAGGGCGCTGGCTATGCTAGCACCCTATAGATTAGGTTGGAGGCAGGGCAACTCAAAATGGTATAAAAAAACTTCCATCGAAGTATGAAGAGGTTCCTGGTCAATGGGCTGAACAAAGAACCTCCACTTTCAGAAGGAGAGCAAACAGGGCAAAGTGGAGACAATAAAAGAAATTACAAAAATGGCAAAAGTTAAGCTTAAAAGTTAAGCTTAGAGGCTCTGCCTAGAAAGGATTTTACACCGGAAGGAACAATCTGCTTTCCTAAATTTCCCAAAACCCCAAATCTCCTATCTTACAGAACCGGCGATGAAAAAAGCGATCTCATCGAAAATTAGGCCTGAAGGCTCCAAATTCGAATGTCAAGACAGCTTCTTGGAGGTTTCTGAGCCTTGTGAGCGGCTAGTCTGGCCTGGTCGGGAAGCACAGGTTGCCGGGGAATCGGAACCGAACGTATCGCCTCCTTCTGTAAAAACAGACTTCGATCCTTCCCTGGAACCGGAATCGGAGGATCGATCTTCGGCAACTGAAGCTCCAAGGTCCGAAGTTCCGCGAAGGCTAGAGGCCGGAGGGTGGGAGGGCGAGATCCAATGGGCCTATTGTTCTGGGGAGGCGATGTTGACGGATCCGCCACGGGCCTTCCCGCCGGACACAGTACTGCGGGGCGTGGTTATTCTGCTGGTACTGGCGGCGCTGCAGCGGTTGATCGGTTTTGTGCGCGCGGTATGTTTTTGCCAGTATCTGCCGGCGGAGGAATTGGGAAAATGGGAAATTTTGTTTAGTTTCCTGAATCTGGCGGCTCCGCTGTTTATCTTTTCCTTGCCGGGCACTTTTGGCCGATACGCCGAACGCTACCGTCGCCGAGGCCAGCTTCGCAGTTTTTTGCAGCAAACCGCCTTGGTCTGCGCCGGTCTGACTATCGTAGCTGGTCTGGCTATCTTTGGTACTAAAGATTGGCTGAATCGGCTCCTTTTCGGCAAAGCCAGTGCAGACCAATTGCTCACGCTACTCCCATGGACGTTGGCCAGTGTGATTGGTGTCAATTATCTGACCGAGCTGTTCACCGCCTTACGAAATGCCTGGGTTTCTGCGCTGCTTTTCTTTGTCAATAGTGTGTTGTTTGCCCTGGTGGGGATAGGCTGTTTGGCTTTGTGGCGGAACGACGCCCTGGCGGTAACAGCAGCTTACGGACTGGCAAACCTCTTGACGGCGGTGTTAGCTTTCGGAAGGCTTCGGCGAAATTATGTTCTATTGCCACCGGACTCCGATCGGCTGCCAACCGGCGAGCTTTGGCCTCGACTGCTTCGGTTTGCTTTTAGTGTATGGATAATCAATTTAGCTACTAATTTATTCAGTATTGTGGATCGATATCTCATCGTTCATTTGGCATCTGGAGACCCGGATGAGGCTTTGGCTTTGGTCGGCCAATACCATTCCGGTCGATTGTTGCCGCTGCTACTACTTTCCATCCTTCAGATGCTAGGAACGATGATCCTTCCGTATATGAGCGCCGATTGGGAAATGGGCCAAACCCAAAGGGCAGGCTGTAGGCTCCGAGTGAGCTTGAAACTGTTGGCCCCCGGCATGACGGCGCTCGGCGCATTTGTAATTATATGTTCACCACTACTGTTCCACACCGCCCTGGGGGACAAGTTTCCAGAGGGGCAACGGATACTGCCTGGCACCCTCTGCTACTGCATCTGGTTTGGGTTGGCCATGGTGGCCCAGAATTATCTTTGGTGCGCAGAAAAGACTTATCTAGCTACATTGACCCTAGGGATCGGTTTAGGAACAAATATATGTCTGAATATTTGGATGGTTCCCCGCTGGGGGTTACCAGGTGTAGTGATGGGAACGACTTTAGCCCATCTGGTGGTCTTAGGGATGACGCTTCTAGCGGCAGGTCGGCTGGGTTTCCAAACAGATAAGTCTCTGTTCATCCTTCTGCTGTTACCCGCCGGTTTATTCCTAGGGCCGATCGGGGCAGCGCTCCTGTTGCTGGGCGTGCTTTTAGCAGGGGTATTTTCCGGTAGTTTATGGTCGGTAGAAGAGAGAAAGCTTTTGCAGGAAGGTTGGCAGCGGATAGGTTTCCGATGGGCTTGGTTTGCGGAAAGGGATCGAACAACTCCCAGGCAGGAGATGTTGCCATGAGAAAGTTATTTTGGCGACGCCGGCCTTTACCTCTGGAAGATCGTGGGCCGCTCCGGGTACTGTTTGTCATTACCTGTATGCCCGTCGGCGGTGCGGAAACCTTATTGGTCGAACTGGTGCGGCGGATGGACCGGCAACGATTTCGGCCAGAATTGTGCTGCCTGAAATACCTGGGACCCTTAGGAGAACTGTTGGCAAAAGAGATTCCCGCTTTCACAGGACTACTGGCGCATAAATATGATCTGCGTGTGTTGCCCCGGTTGTGGCGTCTGATGCGCCGCCGGCAGACGGACGCTGTGGTTACAGTGGGTACTGGAGGAGACAAAATGTTTTGGGGGCGACTGGCCGCCTGGTTGGCAGGCGTGCCGGTCATCTGTTCCGCTTTGCATTCGACGGGTTTACCGGACCGGGTGGAATGGCTTAATCGGCAATTGGCTCCGCTGACCGACGCCTTTATCGCCGTGGCGCAGACGCATGCCCAATATTTGGCCAAGTATGAAGGTTGCCCACCAGATCGTATCTATGTCATCCCCAATGGAGTGGATACCCAACGGTTCCGGCCTCGGCCAAAAAACCTCCCTTTGGCAACCCAGTTGGGCATTCCGGCCGAAGTGCCGGTGGTAGGAATCGTAGCAGCCCTTCGGCCGGAGAAAAACCATGAACTCTTCTTAGCTGCTGCTCGTCGGGTCAGCCAAACCCGACCACAGACCCTGTTTTTGATAGTTGGCGATGGGCAGCGACGGGCTGATTTAGAGCAACTGGCCGCTAGTCTGGGCCTGGCGGACCGAGTTCGCTTCACCGGCACCCGTTCCGATATCCCAGAAGTGCTCTCCTTGCTGGACGTGTTTGTACTTTGCTCCCACATGGAAGCCAATCCACTGAGCATTTTGGAGGCGATGGCAAGCGGCAAACCAGTCGTCGCCACCTCTGTGGGCAGCATCCCAGAACACCTGCAGGATGGAAAGACCGGTTTTCTGGTGCCCCCGGGCAATGTCCATCGTTTGGCCGATCGAATTTTGTGGCTTTTAGACCACCCAGCCCAAGCATCCCAGATGGGCCAATTGGCCCGCCAGCATGTGCTCTGCCATGCCTCTATCCAAACCACCGTCGCAGGCTATGAAAACCTCTTGCAATCGCTCTACCAGCAAAAAGTCTCCCCGGCCGGCAGGTTAGCTCCCAAACGGTCCCGGTCCTCTGTGAGCTCTGCTGCTATGCCCTTGTGATTTTGGCACCTTTGCAGCATTCAAAGGAGTTATTTCTACCCATTTTGCTCCCTCCACTTCACCCCAACCTATAGGGCAGCCACCACTGCTAGCAACCTACATATAGTAGGTTTTTGAAGGGTGCGGGCTACTTCCTATCGAATCAAAGGTTCATAAAGTTCACTTTATGTTCAGGATTTTGCAGAGGTTCCTTTTTAGAATTAAGGCAATATCGGTACCTTCCAAAAATTACTCAGTAGAGGAAAGCTACACAGCCAGCCAACTAGCTGACCCATTCCTGGAGTCCATTTCCAACTTCTGCCCCTGGCGGAAGCCTCTTCCAAAATGGTTTCTCTAACCTCCTATGCGCTTCCAACGGGTTAGGCTGCCAGGGATCCGAAAGTGCCTGGCTGGCAGGCCCAAAAGCTAAGCCGCTCCCAGAGCAAGTTAACCCCCATAAAGAAGGAAGAACCTTTCAGAAAGTACAGAAATCTGTTGCCTATAAGGCAAAAGGAACTATGTTGCCTATTATAAGCTCGACTTTTGCCAATGTGGACCTCTGCCGAGAGGGGAAAGCTCTAACTCCTTGTAACTTTTGAAGTTAGGAAATTGGGCGAATAAAAGGAAGGCTCGTTCTACCTACTGGAAACAAAAAGAGGTAGGGATTGCCAAAACTCCAGCAATAGTGCCTGTGCCAGAAATCTCTCCGGCGCTCTACCCAAAACAAAAGACCGATCTTATAATTTCCCCTTATTATTGAATCGCCAGGAAATGCAACCAGTCCGTGTAACACTTCAGCCGAATGGACAAGCCGCCTTTGTCCGCCCTGCGAAAGCAGGGCTGGTGGATCAAGTGGACTTTTACCATTTTGCCTAGAACCTCTCCATAATCCTGACCATATAAGGAACTTTATGAACTTTTGATTCTATAGCCGTTTGGTTCTTCTATCCGAACACCTACTATTTATTGGGTGCAAGCAATGCTGGCATCCCAGATATTGTGTTAGGAGGAGGATAAGCGAACATGGTATAAAAATATCCTCTTCAGATGATGCCCAGGTTCCTATAGGCCCTTTTTCCCCCTGATTCAGTATGGGTTATTCTTGGCAGGCCAGATCAAAAACCGATCTGAAAAACCTTGGGGAGCTTTTCGGATAGAAGAAAAAAGAGGTTTTCTCTAACTTTGTATATGTAGTTACAGATAAAGATTATCCGTTCCCTAGACTTGGAACTAGGTTGACTAGCCAGTCAGTGGTAGAGTCCTGAAGCAGGATAGGAATCGAGGATGCGAGTTGGAGTCGTTCGAGAGATAGCGCCTGGGGAGACTCGGGTGTCGGTGGTTCCGGCGGTGGTACCGACGCTGAAAAAAGCGGGCCTGGAGGTGCTTGTAGAGGCTGGGGCCGGGCAGTTGGCCGGGTATCCAGATGCCGAGTACATAGCCCACGGCGCTCGGGTAGCCGACCGGTCGGAGGTTTTGCAGGCCGACGTGCTTTTGATGGTGCGAGCGGCTGGGGCCGGACAGTTACCGCACAGCGATCTGCAGCAGCTCCAGCCGGGCCAATTGCTGATTGCGATGTGTGATCCATTGGGGCAGCCGGATGGTTTTCGACCGTTGGCCGAGCGGGGTTTAACGGTCTTTGCCTTGGAACTGATGCCGCGGATCACCCGGGCGCAGAGTATGGATGTCCTTTCCTCGATGGCTACGGTGTCTGGCTACCGGGCGGTTCTTTTGGCCGCCATGCATCTGCCGAGGATGTTTCCGATGCTGATGACAGCTGCCGGTACGATCATGCCGGCCAAGGTGTTTGTGGTAGGGGCAGGGGTGGCCGGCTTGCAGGCCATTGCCACGGCACGGCGTCTGGGGGCAGCCGTTTCGGCCTATGACGTACGGCCTGCGGTCAAAGAACAGGTGCAAAGCCTAGGTGCGAAGTTTGTGGAACTGGGGCTGGAGAGCCAAGAGGCGGAGGACCGTGGAGGCTACGCCCGCAAAATGGGCGAAGAGTTCTACCAGAGACAGCGGGAGATGATGGCCCGCTGGGTGGCCGATAGCGACGTCGTGATTACCACCGCCATGGTTCCCGGCCAAAAAGCCCCAGTGCTCATTAGCGGCCAGATGGTGTCTGGGATGCGGCCCGGTTCGGTCATTGTGGATCTGGCGGCCGAGCGGGGCGGCAACTGTGAATTGACCCAACCTGGCAAAACCATCCAATATAATGGCATCAGCATTTTAGGCCCCCTGAATTTGCCAGCGGAAGTGCCGTATCATGCTAGTCAAATGTATGCAAAAAATATTTCCACCTTCCTCCTCCACCTCTTGGATAAACAAGGGCAAATCAATCTAGAGCGAGACGATGAAATCCTGCGGGAGACCCTGGTGGTCCGAAACGGCCAGATCGTGCATCCCCGCATTCAGCAGTTACTGCAGCAGGCAGCGGCCTAAACCCCTTTCAAGCTGGACGCCAGAAACTCAGCTGCCCTCAGAGTCTGATCCCCCATCCGGAAAAAGGAACTTACAACCTCTAACACAATGAAAATCCAGATGGTTTTGAACTGCTACCTGCCCATTGGGAGGACTCCGAGAAAAGCTCATTTTGCTATAGCCTCTTGCTCAAACGGTACTTTATCCGCTTCAAAGGTGTAGAAAGTCTGAGAGGTTGTCTGAAAAGTATTTTGATGAAAGGAGGTTTCCTTCCTCAATTGTCCAGAATTTCCAAAATCCCTGTTTTAAGGAGTGTCGAGTGTAGGAGCCGGTCGGCCAAAACCCATGGGGAACCGCCCAAATCCCCATGTCAGGATAACTTCTGACAGGCGCAAGTCTGTTCCCCGGAGAACCAATTTCATAAGGAGAAAAGACGATGTTTTCGGTAGGGTTAGCCAGTTTTTTGCTATGGGCCAGTACCGAAGTGCCGGCAGCGGAGGCGGCTCGAACGCCGCTGGTAGTAAACTTGGCCATTTTTATATTGGCCTGTTTTGTCGGCTATGAGGTCATCACCAAGATTCCGCCGCTATTGCATACGCCGCTGATGTCCGGATCAAACGCCATTTCGGGCATCACTCTGGTTGGCTCTTTGGTGGCGGCAGGTAGCGGATTTGCCGCCGTTTGGTCAGCCGATGCCGCCATATCGTTGTTGGGTTTTTTGGCAGTGGTTTTTGCCACCATTAACGTGGTCGGCGGGTTTTTGGTAACCGACCGTATGTTAGGCATGTTCAAGCGGAAAGAATAGTGGCTTGAGAGGCTGTCCTAAAAGGCTGTCTGGAAATCAAGACTTGGCCGTTTCCCAATAGGGGTGGGATTAACCGAATCTTACAGCAAAAGGCTGGAAAATAGGCACTTTCCGGATGCTAGGTAATCTAGCTACCAAGCTGATTTTCCCCGGAGAAACACATTTCTAGACAGCCTATAAAAAACATTTTCTATGTGGCAAGGAGTTTTCCTTCCTCCATTCTCCAGAATCCTTAAAATCCCTGTTTTAAGGAGTGAGGGGGGTAGGAGCCGGTTGGCCAAAACCCATTGGAAACCGCCCAAATCCCCATGTCAGGACAGCCTCTGAGGCCAGAAGCTTGAAGCCGGAGCACACTGGGTCTGCTATGTCGGTAAGAGAACGAGTTTTTCCAGGAGCATTTGTCAGCTTTTTCCTGTAACCGAGGTGCGGCCGATGCCAACGATCCCATGGGAAGTAAGTTATCTGGTGTATCTTTTAGCAGCGGTACTGTTTATCTTTTGTCTCAAGATGCTCTGCCATCCGCGCACGGCGGTCCGAGGCAATTGGATCGGTGCGTTGGGGATGTTGCTAGCGATCTTGGCCACCTTGCCGCTGGCCTTGAAAGAAGGTGCCGGCAAACCCATTGGTAGCACATGGGGTATTCTGTTAGCTGGGCTGGTGGTGGGAGGTGCGATTGGAGCAACGTTAGCCCTTCGGGTGCGAATGACGGCCATGCCGCAGATGGTGGCCTTGTTGAACGGTTTTGGCGGAGCAGCTTCGGTGCTAGTCGCCGGCGCCGAACTGCTCCAACGCAATTTGAAAGGACTGCACACTCCTTGGGACGTCGCCTTAGCGACGGTTCTTTCGGGTATTATCGGTACTGTTACCTTCTTTGGCAGTTTGGTGGCCTTTGCCAAGTTGGAAGAGTACCAATGGTTTCGGAAACCGATCCGGTATCCCGCCCAGCAGCCGATCAACGCCCTGTTGGGGCTGATCGTGGTAGGGTTAGGAGCGGCCAGTTTTCTGAATCCGGCCAACGGTTGGCTATACCTGGCCTTGGTAGCCGTCTGCTCGATTTTAGGGTTGACACTTGTCAATCCGATTGGCGGAGCGGACATGCCGGTGGTCATCGCTGTGCTGAATAGTTATTCAGGTCTTGCGGCGGCTGCCACCGGCTTTGTCATCGACAATGCAGTACTGATCATTTCCGGAGCCTTGGTGGGGGCCTCCGGGGTAATCCTCTCGCAACTGATGTGTAAAGCGATGAACCGCTCGCTGGCGAATGTCATGTTTGGGGTCTTTACAGCCGAAGAAGACCAGGCCCAGGCCGACGAGATTTATGCCGGCCGAGTCAAAGCCACTACGGCCGAAGAAGTCGCCATGTTGTTGGACAGCGCTCGTCGGGTGGTTTTTGTGCCCGGTTATGGGATGGCAGTTGCCCAGGCTCAACACGCGGTTAGCCAACTGGCCGCCCTGCTGGAATCCCGAGGTGTCGAAGTGGAGTTTGCCATCCACCCAGTGGCTGGCCGAATGCCCGGACACATGAACGTCCTGTTGGCCGAGGCCGAAGTCCCTTATGAGAAACTCAAAGAAATGGAGCAAATCAACCCCACCTTCCCGCAAACAGATGTGGCCGTAGTGATTGGAGCCAATGATGTGGTTAATCCGTTGGCCCGCACAGATCCGAACTGCCCGATTGCCGGAATGCCGATTCTGGATGTGGATAAAGCCCGCACCGTGGTCGTCATCAAACGGAGCCTCAGTCCCGGTTTTGCTGGCATCCCGAATCCGCTTTTTGCGGCCGACAATACGCTGATGTACTTTGCTGACGGAAAAAAGGCCATCCTGGACATTGTCCAGGCGATCAAAGAAGGCTCCTAAGCCACGGGGAGTTGCTAGCAGGTTTCCGCCTCCGGGAAACGAACTCCATTTTTCCCGACACCTCGGCGACGATAAAATAGACAAAATGGAACCTCTGAAAAATGCTGAACATATAGCGAACCATATGAACTTCTGATTCTATAGCCGGTTGGGTTTCCTATCCGAATAACTACAATATATAGGGTATTATCTATGCTAGCACCCTATATATTGGGTTAGAAACCCTGCAACCCAAAATCCTATAAAAAATATCTCCGACGACTGATGCAGAGGTTCCCAAATATCGGGATTCACCTAAATCGAACCGAGGAACTCCGTTTTGGAGGCGGGAACATCTTGGCGATGAATGAAACGGATTTAACAGCGACGGTTTTGCAGTTGGTCCGTCGGCCAGATTATCAGCCGATGAAACTCCGTCAGTTGGCCCAGCTTTTGGGGCTTTCCAAAAAGGAGCGGGCCAGCCTTCGAAAGTTGATCAAACGCTTGGCCGAGCGGGGAGAAGTAGGCTATGTGGGGGGTCGGCTGATGAAGGCCGGACACGATACCCAGGCTTTGGTCCGGCCGGCGGCCAACCAATTGGTCGGCACCTTCCGGCGGATGGAAGCTGGTTATGGTTTTGTCCGACCCAAGATGCCCGGCTGGCAGGAAGATCGACAGGAAGATATCTACATTCCGGCCCAATACGCCGGCGACGCCTCCACCGGGGATGAAGTCCTGGTGGAATTAAGCCGGGCTAGGGGCCCAAAAGGTAAACTCCAAGGCCGAATCCTCCGAGTGCTCCAACGCCAAACCTATCAGTTTGTTGGCACCTACTTCGAGCGGGCGGGCCGGGGATATGTCCAGGTGGATGGTACCGTGTTTGCCCGGCCGATTCCGGTGGGCGATCCGGGAGCTAAAAACGTCCGGCCCGATGATAAAGTCGTCTTCGAAATGGTCCGCTTTCCTTCTGCCTGGCACCAGGGAGAAGGAGTGATCACCGAAGTGCTCGGCCCCCGAGGCCAACCGGGCGTGGATACCCTGTCGATCATCCGTGAGTTTGATCTGCCCGACGAGTTTCCCCCGGATGTGTTAGAGGAGGCCCGCCGAGAAGCCGACGCCTTCCAAGAGATTATCCCCCCTTGGCGGCGAGATCTCACAGAGCTAACCATCATCACCATCGACCCGGAAGACGCACGAGATTTCGACGACGCCATCTCCCTAGAACTGCTGCCTAACGGCCATTGGCTGCTGGGCGTGCATATTGCCGATGTGGCCTATTTTGTGCGGCCGCAGTCGGCCTTGGATCGGGAGGCTCGGCATCGATCGACTAGTGTATATCTGCCGGATCGAGTTTTACCGATGCTCCCGGAGGTAATCTCCAATAGTCTGGCCAGCCTCCAACCAGGCAAACTCCGTTATACTAAATCGGTCTTCATCGAATACACCCCAGAAGGGGATCGGCGGAACGTGGAGTTTTGCCACTCAGCCATCCGAAGCACGAAACGCTTAACTTATGAACAAGTAGATGCCTTTCTGGCCGACCCGGCTCCGTGGCGGCGAAAACTAGGTGCCAAAGTCCATGACCTTCTCGGCCGAATGCACCAGTTGGCCATGATCCTCCGACGCCGACGCATGCAACGAGGCGCTTTAGAACTTTTCCTCCCAGAAGTCAAAATCCTGCTGGACGACCAAGGCCGAGTCAGCGGCGCCCGCCTGATCGAACATACCGAAAGCCATCAAATTATTGAAGAATTCATGCTGGCCGCTAACGAAGCAGTGGCCGAACGACTCCGGGATGCCGGCGTGCCGTTCCTGCGACGTATCCATAAACCGCCTACGACCAAAAAGCTTCGAGAATTAGCCGAGTTTGTCCAAGAGTTGGGCCTAAAAACCAACGGCCTCCAAGACCGCTTCGAATTGCAAAAAGTCCTCCAGCAGACCACCGGCCGACCCGAACAACACGCGGTCCACTATGCGGTGCTCCGTTCCCTCCAACGGGCTGTCTATAGCCCGGAAGCCGAGGGACATTTCGCCCTGGCCAGCTCCTGCTACTGCCATTTTACTTCGCCCATCCGTCGCTACCCGGACCTGACGATACATCGACTTTTGGGAGCCTTGATCGACGGCCGCCACCCCCACAGCGACCTCCGAGAACTCCTGGTCCTTGGTCAGCACTGCTCCGATCGCGAAGAACGAGCCGAACTAGCCGAACGGGAACTGACCAAGTGGAAGATGCTCGCCTATCTGGAAAACCGCTTAGGCATGGAAATGGACGCCGTCATTACTGGCGTAGAGAGTTTCGGGCTTTTCGTCCAGGGCTTAGAACTGCCCGCTGAGGGGCTTATCCATGTCGATTCCCTGATGGATGATTATTACTACTACGACCGCACCGCCCATAGTTTGTGCGGCCGCATCCGAGGCAACCAGTTCCGTCTGGGCGATGTGGTCCGGGTGGCTGTGGCCAGAGTAGATCTGGACCGCCGAGAGCTGGATTTCCGTCTGGTCAGCCCCGCAGGGAAAAACTCTCTGCCACCTTCTGTCCGTAGGCGACGCTAAGCTTCGGCCCCCTGCACACACCCCCCGGAAAGCTGTCGGCAGGATCCTTATCCAGCCGACACTGGTAGATGCTTATCCACCTGATATGAATTGCTGGGCACAGGCTTCGGACGCCCCCTGGACATCGACAGTGAGGAAAAACTTTTTGCCACCACAAAAGGATGTTTCTGCTAATGGTTCTTGCCCTGGAGAGCCGGACATCCACACAGAAGCAAAAAGGCACGCCCCCTCTGCCCGTCTCGCTGTTATACCCAAGTGAAGATTCTGCGGAAGGGTCGTCCAGCAAAATGGGCAATATAGACAATATACATAAAAAGTTAT
>JANXAQ010000313.1 GCA_025062105.1 Thermoguttaceae bacterium | reverse complement strand
CCCGAAAGAGCCTCTGCCTGACAAGCCGGAAGTCCCGCCTCCGCCCGACTCAAAGCCTGTCGAACCCTCTGAAGAAGAGCTGGTTCTCCCCACCTCTTCAGAAACCTTGCAAGATAAATTGCGCAAGCACAGAAAGATCCTAGCATCTTCCACACAGGTGGAGGCCGCCGTCAAGGATCCTCAGACGAAAATCATCGAACTGACGGATACCTGCACCTATAGCCAGTTCGACGCTCAACAGGCTCAATTGCTCCGGGAATGGGTCCGTAACGGCGGCGTCCTGTGGGTAAATAACGACGTACTCAACGGAGTGTTCGGAATTAGATATTCACGAATTAACGCTCCTGGGTTTCTTGAAAAGTGTGTTCCAGCCGGTGGCGATCACCCAATCCTCAAAGGAGTTAGAGAGGTCTATTTGGAGGACTTACGGAACAAATCCTTTACTCTTGCATATCCTGGCGTCATCCCGCTCCTAGCAGGACGAGATGTTGGTGACTTTAGGAGTTATAAGGAAGGAGACACACTTTGGTCCTTGGTGCGTTACGGCAAGGGGTGGATCAGCGATCCGAAGCCGATCCAGCTGAATGAAGGTGACGGCAGCGTTTTCTGGACTAATTTTGTCAAATTCTGTCTTGGGGAGATTGCCTGGGAGCCGCCAGGCAATGGAAAAGAAGGAAAGACGCCTCCGCCTCCCCAGGCAGGTCCGCTGACTGGCATGTGGCAGGAGAGCACCGGCGCCCAGATTTTCTTTGAAGATGACGGAAAAGAAGTGAACGTCAAGCTTGTTGAGCCAACCCGCACCTTGCAAGTACTTACCGGGACACTGAAACGGGCCGACGGCAAACCCGATGCCAAGAATCTGGAAGGAACGCTTACCGTCACTTTAAAGGTTTACCCGCGGCCTCAACGCGTCACGGTTCGGGCGGTTCTCAAGGATGAAAATACCATGGACTGGATATGCCCGGATTGGCCAATCGTAATCGGCACGAGAGTATTTCCGAGACAGGAGAAGTTTCTTCTTACCCGCGTGGGCGGCCGGTAAGAGGGATTGGGGCACTGAGGCGGAGATACCTCCAGAGTTAGATGGGGGATTCCCGCCGGGAGACAGACATCTGCTTTCTAGTACCCCGAAGGAACACGTTTTTCTCTCGTTCCTAGAAGCGGGGTGTTATTCTAGAAGCAGGAGTTATTCTTTGGGGTTTGGGTTAGCAGTAGGCGGCGGGGAGCCGAAACAGTAGAGTTGGCCATCCGTGTTGCCAATGACCAAGCAACCTTCGGCAACCGCCGGCGAGGCCGCCACTTGGCCGCCCAGGTCAAATTGCCAAACCGGTTTCCCACTGCGCCGATCCAAGGCGTAGAGTTTGCCGTCTTCGCTGCCAACAAAGAGCCGATCGCCTACCACCACCGGAGAACTGTCCACTTGACCTCGGGTGGGAAACTGCCATAGCAGTTGGCCGGTCTTTGTGTCTAGGGCATAGACCTGCCGATCCCGGCAGCCCACATATACCGCCTCCGGCGTAACGGCAGCCGATGACCGGAAGGCCTGTTTATTTTTAGGGGATTCAAATGTCCACAGAAGTTTGGCTTGCCGGAGATCAATGGCCAAAAACCGGCGGCCTTCGGTTCCTACAAAGGCGCAGTCGGCCAGTACGGCTGGCGTAGAGCCCGTGGGTCCTTCTAGGTTCACCTCGGTGGTCGGTTTGCCAGTACGAAGTTCAATGGCATGTAACCGGCCGTCGCAGCCTGCCACTAGGGCATGGCCGTTCCAAATCGTCGGAAAGCAGCGGATTTGATCTGGACTTTGGTATTTCCAGACTAATTGGCCGGTGGCCTGCTCTAGACAATACAGACAGCCGTCCTGAGAACCGAAAAGTACCCAGGATTGGTAGAAGTTTGGCCCACCGTTGATTTCCGCTTCAGCCTCAAAGTGCCAGGCCTTTTTGCCGTCGGCCAGTCGAATGGCAAAGAATCGGCCTTGTACGTCGCCGACAAAGGCCAAGCGATCGGCTACGGCGGCTGGGGCCAAATAGCCAGCCCCTTCGGTAAATTCCCACCGTTTTTGGCCGGTTCGAAGGTCAATTGCATAAAAGGGGCCCTCGGTGCTGCCGACATAGACGGTGCCATTGGCGATGACGGCCGTAGCTTCAAAACCGCCGCTTGTGGTCTGGAAGGTCCAAAGACGTTGGAGTTTTTCGGGCAGGTCGGAAGTGGCCTGGCCGGTACCTGCCGGATCCCCCCGCCAAAGCGGCCAACCAAATGGCTGAGCCAGAGCCTCTGATTTTGGCTTGTCGGAACCCTGGGAAGGGTTAACGGCAAGAGCGGTGGCAGGGGATGCTTCGGCTGGTTGTGCGGGAGGGTTTGGCTCGGGCTGGGCCGACTGACACCCCAGCCAACAGCCCAACCCACATACCAAAACTAACCAGAGCGCATATCGAATGGTTGGCAGGACAACTGGCTGCTGTCTTGACAGCACAGGCCGATTAAGCCCCCGTTGTTCCGCCCGCAGTTGCGGACGGCGCCGGCGGGGCCCTTCCGGCAGGGGCGGCAAAGACCGGTCAACCAACTTTTCAGTTGGCTTTTGGATTCCTGCTGGTTCCATTCCTAGGAATCCCCGCAGCACAGGCGGCAAAGACCGATCACGCCATTCTTTCTGCTCCAGCGGCGATAAAAGCGGAGGCCGCCACCGGTCTGCCCAGACCGGTCCAAAACTAATATGCCAGGCGTCTCTCTTTGACTTTTCGGGAGCCATTCGGTGAGATTTGTTGCTCCCAGATGGCGCCATGGGGCTATCTCCGCTGGAGGAGGAAAAGTTGTTCGGTAACATGGATAGGGCGATTCTGAAAACTGCGGCTTCCGCGGAATGCATTATACCGAGTCTGGATAACATCGACGTGGCCATGTCTGGCGAGCATGCTCCGCATCTGAGCCGGTGGGATGAATCCTTCGTTATTAAACGAGATCAGGACGAAGGGTGCATCCAGATGGCTGATCAAATCGTCTAATAGTGGCAGTGCCTGACTACGGACATTATACCCAGATCGCCGCCAATTGTTTGGGATGCCGGAGACCGGACTGATTTTTTCCGGCCTCTCATATCGGACTAACAAGTTCAGCATAAAATAATTCGACCCATACGGATGTTGATTATAAGGGGGATCGAGATAAGCAAGGTCTAGATTTTTTACTTGGCGGGCGGCAACGTTGGCATCTTGCTGAAGCACAAGGTACTCGCATTCAAATCGGCTGAGCAGCGGCGCTTCCAAACGGATTTCGCCTAGAATACGACGGAGAGCGTCTTGGTTTGTGCCGCCAAACTGGCCTATGCCCGTCTTCCGATCCTTATAGAACCCCTTGAACACGCCGGCCGTATTGGCATGGATGGAAGCTTCGCTCAAAAGGGGGCCCAAGAGCAGGTCTTTCAGGTCTGGTGGCACTTCTTCCAGTAATCGCCGGTAATTGTCTAGCCGACGGGCATTCCGCCTAGTGTAAAACACTCGGTCTTCTCGGGTGATATGGTTTTCGTCTTTGGGAGCATAAAGCTCTTCTATAAAACCGGGCGGAAACTCTTCTGTGTCTACTCGCCGATTGAGTTCCCGTACCCAATAATTCACAGCCAGCCAATCGACAGTGCTTCGGTTGCGAAGGAAACAGCGTCCAATGACCGCCGCATAGTCTTCCAGATCGTTCGAGACCAGCCAACTGCTATGGGCCTTTAGAAACCTGCTGACGACCCCGGACCCACTGAAGGCGTCGAAGACTCGAAGTTGCCGTTTCCCCAGCCTACGTTTTACCTCCATTACAGCACACCCAATCGGCCCCAAAAGCGCCCGTTTATTTCCTAAATAGGTAATCAATTGCTTACTTAAATACTCCGGATCTTCTTCCACAAAGGTTTCGGAAAAATTTCCTGAAACCTCTTTTCTCATACCACAATCAGCCGAGGCCACTGATTCCCAAACCCTACTTCCCATGATTGTGGGTCTCAGAAGCTGTCTGAAAATGCATGTTTCCAGGAAGAAAATACCTCAGTAGCTGGCCTAGAATCCCGAACATGTCTATTTTTCCCGTGTTTTGTTGCGGCAGTCGGTGAATCTAAAATCTTATCTGGAAACGTCCCCATCTTGATCTCCGGAAAGCCGTTCACCGCGCAAACCCACAGAAACTCCAGGAAGGCTATCAGGTGGATTGTCCTCCTAATCGGAACCTCTGCCTTTTGGAGAGGACTTTAGGGGCTACGGGCCGAAGAGGCCGAGCTGTCGGCAGAAAAACAGTATAGATACCGTTGCGTTCGCACCAGCAGGTCGTTGCCGGCAATCGCTGGTGTGGCCAGGCAAGGCGAATCTTCCAGATCGTTAGTAGCCACCAGTTTTGGTTTATCGCCCGCAGCCAGCACATACACCCGGCCTGACTCGGCGGTAGCATAAATCCGACCAGCCGCTGCCACTAAACTGGCCGTAAAAGTGTCCCGAAGCCGTATCCGCCAAATTTGTTCCCCAGAACCGGCATTATAGCAGGTCAAAAAACCGGGTTCGGTCACTACATAGAGGCGATTGCGATAAAAAATTCCGGTGGGGATGTAAGGGCCGCCGAAGCTGCGACGCCAAACAAGATGACTTTGGGTGATATCCCCTTGGCCGCCCGGCCGAATCGCCTGAATCGGTCCATTGCGGCCACACATACTATAAATGCATCCACCACCCAGCACCACACTGGGCGCCACCCATTCGGTCAGGCCAGTTACCCGCCAAAGTTCCTGGCCAGTTTGCAAGTCATAACCTGCCAAGATTCGCCCCTCGGCCTGAGCATGACCAGCCCCATTAATGAGGATTTCAG
>JANXAQ010000255.1 GCA_025062105.1 Thermoguttaceae bacterium | reverse complement strand
TCATTGGGAAGATCAGGAAGTGTTTGGTTTCAGAAACCATTTGCCTATATGGCCTGTTTTATTCCTTCAATTTCCTACAACAAACTTTCGGCATTTTCCTAAAGTGATGTCCGAGCCCTGAACTCTAACTTGTGTATAACAGGAAGCTGCAACAGCAAGGACCCAGGCGCCTTCCCGTCCAAACGGGAAACCAAAATAGCCAAACACAAAAACCTGGCGTGCTGCTTCCGCAGGATGCCCTACTACGCCATTGGCGAAATGTTACAACATTTGTTATTCTTTTTGCAGTTATTCTTTTTGCCTTCTTACAGGTTCCACGGTTGGCGCATCGCTCGGCTGCGCATCTGATTGGCCATGGGATCGTCCAGGAATTCTTCTTTGTCTGGATCCCAGCGGAGTTTGCGGCCTAGTTCCATAGCGATATTGCCGATGTGGGCAATTGTCGAGCATCGGTGGCCGACTTCGGCTGGGAAGTAGGGGGTCCGTCGGCTTTTCACACAGTCTAGGAAATTGCGATGTTCGCCGGGGCCGACTTCCAAGTGGAGTTCATTGGGACCGATGGGCGTTTGGAGGATTTTCGGGTTACTTGCTTCCAGGGGCTGGCACCAGCCTTTGTTGCCTACCCAGCCGTCGGTCCCCTCGAACCGAAGTCCCGTACCGCCGCTATCGACGTAAAGTTCCACGCCGTTGGCGTACCGATAGACCAGATGGAATTCGTAGAAGACATCGTAGAGGCCGGTTTCGTGGCGTCGGCCGGTGCCTTCGACTTCCACGGGTCCGGTATGCTCGGTATTGTTGGCCAATTGAGCGGTGTCCAGTTGATGGGCCCCCCAATCCGTGAGCGTTCCACCGGAGTAATCGCGGTACCAACGCCAATGGAACATATGCAGTCCTTCCCGATACGGCGCCCAAGGAGCCGGGCCAAGCCACATGTCCCAATCCAGCCCTTCTGGGACCGGTTTGGGCTGGGGATTGCCCGGCTGGGCAGGTCCAGCAGGTAATTGCACCCGGATGCGCTGCAACCGACCGATCCGTCCATTCCGCACTAGTTCCGCCATCCGAATATAGACCGGGATGGAGCGGTCTTCTGTGGCAGTTTGGAACACCGCGCCGTATCGCCGGACCGTATCGGCTAAGATCCGGCCCTCGGCAATGGTTAAGGTGGGTTTTTCGCAGATAACGTCTTTGCCGGCTCGGATGGCGGCCACCGACATCGGCACATGCCAATGATCAGGCGTAGAAATCATCACTGCATCCACATCCGGTCGGCTGATCACTTCCCGCCAATCCTGGGTGCAAAGGCAGGTGAAGTTTTCGCCGAGACGTTTTCGGCAGACTTTCAGAGCTTCTTCGATTCGGCTTCGATCGGGATCACAGAGGGCCACAATCTGGGCGTCCGGCTGGTTAAGGAAACTATTCAAGTTATGGCTGATCCCATGGCCGCCCAGACCGATCATGCCAATAGTAATTCGTTCACTGGCCGATGGCCGTCCCTCGCCCCCCAAGGCACTGGAAGTCAAGATGTATGGCCCCCTGCCTACAGCCACCATCGCCCCCACCGATGAGAGCAGAAACCGGCGCCGTCTGACCAACAGGCCCCACGCTAGAGGTTGGGACAAGTCTGTAGATTGCCGGTTCTGCTGCCAAGCCGGAATTCCACAGCCCTTTTTACTCCCATGGTTCATCGGGGTTTTCCTTCGCAAGCAGCTGGTAGATAGGCAACATAGTATGAAAAGGGCAAGCAAAGCAGAGGATAGGAACCTCTGCCCAATTCAAGGGAAATACTTTTATACCATTTTCCTCTCTCCTTCCCCAACCCAATCTCTAGAGCTGCTAGCATTGCTAGGAGCCAACAGATAGTAGCTTTCGGCTAGGGGACCAGAACAGCCAAGATATCAAAAGTTCATGTGGTTCAGTGGATGTTCAGGTTTTTCAGCTCGACTTTCCCATTTTGTAACTTGGTTTACCTACACGAGTGGGGCGAAGGCTCTCTTTGTTCATCTAATCCTAAATCCAATAATTTCAGAGAGTTAGCTTTTTCCTTTTTGGTAAACGGCAAAAATGGCAAAAGTCGAGTTCAGAGGTTCCTATTTATATTGCCCAGGGTTCTCTGCTACTTCGGCGGAGCAAACGGTTGGCTTCTGGGTCGGCGGGGAATTGTTCGGCAACTGGGTCCCAGCGAAGCGGTCGGCCCAGTTCCATAGCGATATTGGCCAGGTGGCAGACCGTGGCCGACCGATGCCCGACTTCGGCCGGGGCGTTCAACCCTTTGGCACTGCGCCGGCGAATACAGTCTAACCAGATTCCCATATGCGTGGTAGGACCCCCTTCCGGTCCAAGGTGGATTTCGTTCGGGCCGATCTGCGTGGTAAGAAGCGATGGGGGATCAGCTTCGATTTTTTCTCTGCTCACATAGACCCAGCCTTCGGTTCCTTCGAAGCGGATGCCGCCGGTGCGGATGTTTTTGGCCTGGGAGCGAAGGATCACCCGAACATCGCCTGGATAAAGATACTCCGCTTCTACGTCGAAAAAGGTGTCATGCAAGCCGGTAGGATGCCGTTTGCCTTGGGCGGTTACTTGCAGCGGACCGCTTTCGTCGGCATCCAACGCCCACTGAACAATGTCCATATGGTGGGCGCCCCAGTTGGTCATATCGCCGCCGGAATAATCGCTGACGAATCGGAAATTGTAATGGCAGCGGTCTTTGTGATAGGGCGCCCAGGGGGCCGGACCAAGCCACATGTCGTAGTCCAATTCCGGCGGCACCGGCTGAGGCGTCCACGGCCCCGAGGCAGGCCCCGGTCGGCCCACAATGGTAACTCGGATGGTGTGCACCCGGCCAAGTCGACCGTTCCGCACTAGTTCGCAAGCCTTGATAAATTTTTCGTCCGACCGCTGCTGGCTTCCTACCTGCAGGATACCACCATACCGCCGGACTACCTCCACCAATCGCCGGCCTTCTTCCACGGTAAGCGAAAGCGGCTTTTCCACATAGACGGCCTTACCGGCCCGAATAGCAGCAATGGCCATCGGCACATGCCAATGGTCCGGCGTGGCAATGACTACCGCATCGATATCCTGCCGGTCTAGTACTTCCCGAAAATCGCCATATTCTTGGCAGCTTCGGTCGCCGGCAGCGGCGTCGATTTGCTGTTTGGCCTCCATGCGCCGCTTGGCATCCACATCGCAGACTGCCACTACCCGGTCGCCACCAGCAATGATCTGGCGACCTCGATCCCCGGCACCGATAAGAGCGGTGGTAATTCGGCTACTGGGCGCCGGTTGGCCCCCCCAACCGATCCGCCCGGAAGGTAGCAGATACGGCACGCCGAAACTGCTGACCAAACTTCGTATGAAATCTCGACGCCGGTACCGTCGGCCAGTAAACCGCTTGGCTGTTTTTGACTGCATGGCAATACCTCTTCCAATCGCCTTTTGACTCGCAAAGACTAAGATGGACACTATTCACTGCCTCGAAAAAACGCTGTCTCGTTATACTTCAGGAACTTCTGTATAATCTCGGACATATAGTGAACTATATGAACTTTTGATTCGAAAGGCTTTCGCTACCCCCACCAAACACCTACTATATGTAGGTTGCCAGTTGTCCTAGCAACCCAATATATTGGGTCGGACCCGGAGGGAACCGAAATGGTATCAAAATATCTCCCTCCAATCATCCCGTGGTTCCTTCCGTCGAAAGGATACTGGTTACTTTGGCATCCCCCGGACAAAAGAATCTTATTTCAGAAGTCCTGGATTTCCACTTGCGCGGCAATAACAAACGGAGTAAAATTCACCTCAAAATCGGTCGGCTCCTTCAGTGGGCCAAGTTTTGCCCGGTTTCTTTATCCTTTCTTGGCTCTGTTGAAACCGTTTCCGGTCGGAGACCTAAACCCATCAAAACTGAAGCAAAACCGACTAGTATGGGCAAAATCCCCTAGACTGCGGACACCTTTCAATAGAGCCCCCTTTCTTCGCAAATAGGACTCCGGTAGTGGTACCTCTGCCCGCTTCCAGTCAGGCCGACTTACCTCCGGCGGCCGGGTAGGAGGAACTGGACCGCTGAGGACACAGGAATGGCCAAATAAAAAACTGCTTATTCTCTCTCGGCCATTAGACTTCTTCTGCTTTTACCATATCTTCTCCCTAGGCCGATCGCAATACACTGGCCAAAACCTTCTACCAAACCAACGAGTTCAGCTGGGTTATCTGTTTTTCCCGTTCAGATCGGTTTTCCTAATCCAGGTGATCCCACCTTTCGGGGTGGGGAGTCTGAGAGGCCAAGGGAAAAAGTAATCTGGGGATGGTTGCACATGGGAGGCTGGGTTTTTATAATAACACTACGATAGAAAGCTTTCCAGGAAGTTTAGGGGGGTTTCATGGCCGAGTTGTGGTGGATATTGGCGCCTCTGGGCTTAGGGGTGGCAACGGGGCTGCTGTTCTGGGGGCCCCGCCTGCGCCGGGTCGTGCGCCTGCATCGGCTGCGGGAAATCCGCCGGCAATTCCACCAGCAACGGGAACGGTTGGAGATGAAATTCCTTTGCTTGGCAAGCCGGTCTTCCCTGGCACCGGGCGTCCCTTGGATGGAGTGCGAATTTGAAGATGAGGTAGCCTACGTACGAAACCGGCGAACAGGCCAGTTGTGCGCCTTGGTAGGGATTTTACTCCGCAGACGTCACCCGTTGGCTGTTTCGTCGGCTTCCACAAGCTGCCGAGTCGGCACTGCCCTTTTCCGTTTCGCTCGCAACCGATGGGACACCGATGGCCGAGCCGTGCTGAACCTTAGCCCCTCGGAAACCATTCGCTTCTATCAGGACGCTCTGGAAGTCCTGGATCAGGAACCGGTCCAGGAACGTTAGAACGTTAACCTGCTCTTCAGCCTCTGGAATACTTACGGCGGGTCAAATACGTGCCGCTTCCTACCGTTGGGAGAGGGCGGCTGAGCCAAAGACCAAGCCGACTGCGGCGGCAAAAAGACCGCTTACCTCTTGGATTGCCCTTCCCAGCGGTCTGGCTCTGTTGAAACCGTTTCTGGTCGGAGGTTAAACCACCAAAACTCCAGCAAAACCAACCACCATGGCCAAAACCTCCCCACACTGCGGGCAACCTTTCAACAGAGCCCCAACCTCGTACACTGTTCGGTTCGGGGAAAGGGTAGAAAATAGGCCCATGGGATTCGGCTAAAATCTCTTACTGGCTCCCCACCAGTTCAGCCGAAAGCAATGCTACTTTCTTAGCTCGATTGTTGCTATTTTTCCTCACTTGGTTTGCCTGCGGGAGTCCAGCGAACCTTCTTTTTGTTCACATAATTTCCTAACTCTAACAATGCCAGAAAGTTCGCTCTCTCTGCTTTCCGCAGACGCCCAAAATGTCAAAAGTCGAAGGAAAGAGGAATCCTTCCACTTCTTTTTACTATCTCGAGTTTACTATCTCGAGTTTTGCCGATTTCTAGGGTGGTTCCTCCTTTGGATGCTCTAACCCCTTGAAAATATTGAAGTTAGGGGATTTAGTGAACAAAGAACCCTCAAAGCCTAACTCTCTGAAATAAAAAAAGTTACAAAAATTGGCAACAGTCGAGACTATGGAGATCTCTGCAAAGGAACCGCTGCAAAATCCTGAACATATCGTGAACTTTGTAAGCATTTAATTCTCTAGCCGTTCGATTGCCCTACCTGGACAGCTCCTATCTATTGGGTGTTTGCAATGCTAGCAGCTCTATATGTTGTGTTAGAAGGAGAACAGCCAAAATGGTATAGAAATATTCCTTTTCAAGTATGCAGAGGTTCCCAAAATCCTGAACATATAACGAACTTCAGATTCGGTGTTCCGTTCGCCTACCCGGAATACATTCTATGGAGTGCTTGCAATGCTAGTAACCCTAGATATTGGATTAGAGGGAGAGTAAGCCAACATGGAAAATAGCCCCTTTGAATGATGCAGAAGTTCTTATTGACATGCCAACGGGAGGTTCCGGTGTAACTGTTGCATGCAAATATTATGCAAAATGACAACCCTCTAGATGGAAAATGGGAATCGGCGGGCTTTTTTGGCAGGCCGAGAAAAGCCTCGAGGGATTGATGTTGACCGAAGGAAGGGTTCTCCCTTATAATCCCCAGACGATGGGCAGGAGGATCGAGACATCTGCGTCATCTTGCCAGAATTGGGCGTTTGGGCAAAAGTTTCTAAAGGGCTGTTAAGGTAGGGGGGCCTTCCCCTCAACTGCTGGCATCTTCCTCCCCCAATATATTGGTTTTCTTTCAAGTGATAGGGGAAGCATTGCTGGTGGGCAGCTATTTGGGTTTCTCTACATCGTTTTGATTCATCATTTTGCTTAAGCTAGCTATATTACCAAGAAAAACCCTTAACATACGCTAAAATTAGGGGATATTAATATCCCCCATTGGGCGGAAAACTGTCTCGTAAGCCTAGGTTAGCCTTCGACTGCGTTGCTGAAAAACCGGCTTAGCCCCTCTTTTGCACTATAGGTGTTGTCAGCGCGGGAGAAGTAGGGTGTCCAGTAGTGTTTCGCTGGAACTGAAACAGCGGATTAAAGAGGCCATCGATATTGTGGAGTTGGTGGGCCGAATGATTCCGCTGCGTCGGCAGGGTCGGCTTTTTGTGGGGCTTTGCCCCTGGCATGACGACACCCACCCCAGCCTGCAGGTCAATCCGGAGCGCCAGTCATTTAAGTGTTGGGTCTGCGACATCGGCGGCGATGTGTTTACGTTTGTCATGAAGATGGAGGGGGTTAGTTTCCCCGAAGCCCTTCGGATCCTAGCTGATCAGGCAGGCATTCGTTTAACCGCCTCGGTCTCAGGGGGTCTGAGCGGCACGCAAAAACAGGATCTGTACCAGGCCATGGCCTGGGCGGAAAGTCAGTATCATGGGGCTTTGATGCACAGTGCCGAAGCCGAGCCCGCCCGCCGGTATGTAGCCGAGCGGGGACTTCACCTGGAAAGCATCCAGAAATTCCGCCTGGGTTTTGCGCCGCCTAGTGCTGCTTGGGTATTGAGTCGGCTGGGTCTGGGCAGCCCGACGGCTCCGATGCTGGAAAAGGTGGGCGTATTAGTGCGGTCCAGTTTTGGGCCTGGCTGGTATGATCGGTTTCGGGGCCGGCTTTTGTTTCCGATTCGGGATTGGCAAGGACGACCGATCGGTTTTGGCGGCCGACTTGTGCCTGGTGTGGATACCCCCCAGCAGGCCAAATACATCAATAGTCCAGAAACTCCTCTTTTTACCAAAAGTCGGGTACTTTATGGCCTGGATTTGGCCAAGGAAGCCATCCGCCGGACCAAGCAAGTGCTGGTCATGGAAGGCTATATGGATTGTATGATGGCCCACCAGATGGGATTTGATAATGCGGTGGCGGTGTTAGGTACTGCCTTAGGGGAGGAGCATATCCGGCTGTTGCGTCGGTGGGCCGAACGGATTGTCTTGGTCTTGGATGGCGATGAAGCCGGTCAGCGCCGGGCCTCCGAGGTCCTGAGCCTTTTCGTAAGCCAAAATCTGGATCTGTGGATTCTGACTTTGCCAGAAGGAATGGATCCCTGCGACTTTTTGCTGCAACGGGGGCCGGAGGCCTTTGCTCGCCTGCTGGAAACCGAAACGCTCGATGCCCTAGAACATGCCTACCGGATTCGCACTCGCAATATCGACATTCGGCGGGACATCCAGGCTGCCACTGCTGCGCTGGAGTCTTTGTTAGAGATTATCGCCTGTGCGCCTCGGCTTCGAGAGGATTCGCCCCAGCAGCGGCTTTTGCGAGAACAATTGCTTTTACAGCGTTTGGCCGAGCAGTTTCGACTGCCTGAACAATTGGTCCGGAATCGGCTTACTGAAGTGCGGCGGAGGCTTCAACGTCGGGCGGAGCTGGCAGCAGGGCGGATCCGTGGTACTACCGGCTCGCCAAGCCCAAGCACACCAGGACGCCTAGATCCGGTAGAACGGCAAGTGCTTGTGTTGATGCTCCGTTTTCCCGAGTTGGCGGCCCGGATTGCCCAGCAGTTTCCTCCAGAAGCGATCCAGCATCCTTGGGCACGACAGATTTACTGGACAAGCTGTCAGTTGGCCGAGGCAGGCCAGTTGCCCGATTTTCATAGGCTGTTGTTGGAATTCGAACAACCGGAATTACAAAATCTATTAGTGGAACTGGATGAAGAGGGACTAGCCCAAAATATCCACGATCCGTTGGAACTGCTTGAGGCGTTGAAACAGTGCTATTTTCGTCGAGCGACTCAACTGGAGGCGTTGGTTCGAACGGCAAGCCTACCACCGGACCTTGCGAGGCCGGAAGATGAGCACCAGTGGCTTCGCCAACTCCTCCAGCAGCAACGGATCCGCCATGGGATTACTTGCCCCACGGAAGGGAAGAAGTCCTCCTTGGAGACTTCGGAGTGCAACGGATTGCCAGACTAATGGAAGGCTACTCTGTTTTTCTGAATTGCTTCGGGCCGGGGCGGCCAACCCCAGATCCTTATGGCTGCACTCTATCGAATAACGCCAGCCTATTCTTTTCCCATCCGCCCAAGGCCTTCTTTGCTTCTGGGTTAGGGCGGCTGTCAGAATCAAGCTCGCCCTCCCGCTTTTTCCATGAGATGATAGCCAGTTTCCGGCTCTCTAAGCAGCGGTATAGGATTTGGTGGCAGCGGCCTCCCCCGCCATCCGACATCTCGGTAAAGAATCTCAGCGAAAATCTGAACATATCTCCAGTAGGTAGCGCCAGACAACTCTGTGGGTACCCGATTCCCGAACTCCGATAGGGATCGGCAGCTAGAGCATTCTTCTACTCGGCTGAGCCCGAAACGCCAAAAGTCGAGTAAAGAGGCTGCGTCGAAAAGCTTTTCCTGTTTACCAGCAGAGAACTACCAGGAAAGTCCAAAATGCTCAAAACCTCTAATTTACCGACTTTTCCCAGACGGGCCGGTCAGCCCAAAAACTCGTCGGTAACCGTTTAAATCTCATTTCAGGATGGCCTCTACGTCTTAAGCTGCGTGATTTCGATGCCTAAAGAGGGCTGTTCCCGGTACGAGCAATCCTATCTATGAACTCAGAGAGGGGAGGAAATCCAAATGGTATAAAGATATATCCTCACCATGATGGAGCACTTCCATAGAGTGTGGGCCCAAAGGAATTAGGTTTTCTTAGGCTGATTCCCATACTGACCCGAAATGCCCACGCCGTTTTTTCCGAACCCGGAGGTCTCTGCCTTCCGGGTGTGGGAGTCTGGCAGGAAACAGATTTCCATTATCTTTCGAAGGAGCAAGGATGTGGAAAACTTCGAACAAGAATTGCACAAATTAGTGGCCAAAGGAAAAGCCCAAGGATATCTAACCTATGATCAAGTCACCCAATACCTTCCGGATGAAAAAGTTAACCCAGAACGGATCGATGCCCTTCTGAGGGCCTTGGATCGGGCGGGAGTGGAGCTAGTAGAAAAATCGCCAGAACCGGAGTTTTTCAACGCCCAGAATAATCCTGCCTCCGGGGACCCCTCCGGAGCTGAGGAATCGCTCTGCGCAGCGCCTTTGCAAGAAAAGGCCAAATGGTCCAGCGATCCCATCCGGTTGTATTTGGCCCAGATGTCTGAAATTCCGCTTTTAACTCGTGAAGAAGAAATCGCTTTAGCTAAAAAGATTGAAGTTACCCGGAAGCGATTCCGGCGGAGTGTATTGGGCTGTTACCTAGCCAGCCGAGCTACTTATCACACCTTACTGAAAGTTTTCAAAGGGCATCTGCCGTTCGACCGGACGATCAAAGTCTCCCTGACCGAGGGCTTAACAAAAGAACAAATCCAACGGCGAATGCCGCACAATCTGAAAACCATTAAGCAGCTAATGGAGGCCAATCAGGAGGATTTTGCGAAATTGATCCGCCGATCCACACCGCCGGAACAGCGTGCAGAGGCTCGACGTCGGTTTCTGCGCAGGAGGCGGAAAATCTTGATCCTTTTAGAAGAACTTAGCCTTCGGACCCGTCGGATTCAGGCCATGATGCGGCATCTGCAAGAAGCTTCCGCCCGAATGGATGCGCTGCGCCAGGAGATTGGCTGCTTGAAGGGCGATCCTACC
The DNA here is from genome assembly GCA_025062105.1 of Thermoguttaceae bacterium. Taxonomy (GTDB): domain Bacteria; phylum Planctomycetota; class Planctomycetia; order Pirellulales; family Thermoguttaceae; genus JANXAQ01. The sequence continues at coordinate 61,979 of JANXAQ010000255.1, read as the reverse complement.
GCCCGGAGCCGCTTGGCACAACTGCGCAAAGAATTACGCCACCTGATGGTTCAAACCCAGGAAAGCCCACGAAGTCTGCGCACCCGCTGCCAACAAATCGCCCAGCAATTCCAGGCCTATGAAGAGGCCAAACGCCAACTTTCCAGTGGGAATTTGCGCCTGGTAGTCTCCATTGCCAAAAAGTATCGAAACCGAGGCCTGAGTTTTTTGGATCTGATTCAAGAAGGCAATACCGGTCTGATGCGGGCAGTGGATAAATACGAGTATCGGCGGGGCTACAAGTTTTCCACCTATGCTACTTGGTGGATTCGGCAAGCCATTACCCGCGCCATTGCCGAGCAGGCCCGTACCATCCGGATTCCAGTCCATATCATCGACATGCTGGGAAAATTGAAAAATACTTCCCAGACCCTCTTGCAAGAATTGGGCCGAGAACCGACAACAGAAGAATTAGCAGCGGCAGTCAATCTGTCGGTCGAAGAGACCCGCCGGGTCTTGAACATGGGCCGTCAACCCATTAGTCTAGATCGACCTATGGGCGACAGCGAAGAAAGTTGTATTGGAGATTTCGTCGAAGATTTTAACTCGCATCGGCCTGATCGAGCTGCCCACCATGCCCTCTTGCAGCAAAAAATTGAAGCCCTTCTTAAGACCCTTACCTATCGGGAGCGGGAGATCATTCGGCTCCGGTATGGTCTTATGGATGGGTCTCCATATACCCTGGAAGAGGTGGGGCGGATTTTCAAAGTTACCCGGGAACGGGTTCGGCAAATTGAAGCCAAAGCCCTCTCCAAACTTCAGCATCCAGTCCGGGCCTCTCAGTTGGTCGGTTTTCTGGAGCGGAAAGCAGGCTAATTCAGCAGTTTGTTTCATTGAGGGGTGCCATTTCCTTCGTTTGGGGGGGATAATTCTTCTTCCCGCCTTGTGTTGGCGGGGCCAATCATCCGTCGGTTGCCTCGCCTTTGTGCAAAAGGAGGCAATGCCGCTGGTTCTTTGGGAGAATCAGCGGCTTTTTTATTTAATTTAAAAAGTGCTTCCGGAGCCCAAAGGAAGCGGTTTGTTCTGGGGGGTTAGGGAGGAGATAAAATTATTTATTTTGTGCATATTTTGTATTTTCTATAGATTGTGTACTTTATTGAGTGAGTCTTTCCATGGATACTTCCCAAAGCCCGGTTACTTTGGACTTATTACGGACGTTGCATCGGATTCATCGGCAGTTGGCGGATCTGCGGGAACGGCTGGCCCGAGGCCCCCGCCTTATCCAGGCTCGCCAAGCCCACGTCCAACGCCTTGCAGAGCGTCTAGCCCAACTGCAAGCGGAGGCCAGAGCCCATCGCATGGCCGTCGATGAAAAACAACTCCAACTCCGCGAAGGAGAAGAAAAAGTCAAACGCTATCAACGCCAGCTGAACGAAGCCAAAACCAATGCCGAATATCAGGCACTTCTGGAACAGATTAAAGCTGTGAAAATGGCCAATAGCGTCCTTGAAGATGAAATCCTAGAAGGTCTAGAAAAACTCGACCAATTTAAACTCAGCCTAGACCAGGCTCAGGCCGATCTAGCCGTCGCCAAAGCGGAACTGGAAAAACTACGCCAAGACGTCCAGAACCAACAGCCCATATTAGAGGCCGAAATCCGACGGGTGGAAGCCGAGCTGGCCCAACAGGAAAAATTCCTTTCCGAGGATATCCGCGACATCTACTATCGACTGCTCCGCCAACGGGGCGAGCAGGCTTTGGCCCCCGTGGAAGGCCAGTCCTGTGGAGGGTGCCACCAGCAGGTGCCCATTAACATGATCAGCAAAATCAAACTCAACGAAGTCGTCTTCTGTAAATCCTGCGGCCGACTCCTCTATCTACCTGAATAACAGAACCTCTGGAAAATACTGAAGATATAGGGAAATCAACGAACTTCTGATTCTATAGGAATCAGTCCATCGTATTCAAAAGCCACTGTTGGAGGTTGCCAGCAACTCAATATGTTGGGTTAGAGGCGGGACCCTAGGATCGTGTAAAAATATTTCATTTAAATTATACAAAGATTCCTTACGTTCGACTTTTGCCATTTTTCTTAATCTCTTTTGCCTCTGGCAGTTACGGCGAAACCTTCGTTTGGATAACCAATTTCCTAACTCCAATAGGTGCAACCAGGTCGAGTGTTCTCTATCCCAGAGATGCTAAAACTGCCAAAAGTCAAGTTAAAAGATCTCTGTTGACTGATGCAGAGGATTCACTACTTTTTGTTCAGAAAAAATCCCTAACTCCAACATTTTTGTGGGTTAGAACATCCCAAGGAGGACTCCAGTCAAGAAATTGGCAAAACTCGAGTTTAGAAATTGGCGAAAGGCGAGCTTGTAATTTTTGAAACTAAGAGGCTATTGTCGATGTTGGGACCAGAGTTGGCGGAGTTCTAATTCCAGACGGGTAAGGATTTCTTCGTAGCTAAAGGAACCGACCAGTTGGCTGCCTCGTTTCAGGTTCACCCGGCTGGGGCCGCACCATAAGCCCAGATCGGCCGTGTCGGTTTCGCCGGGGCCATTGACTCGGCAGCCCATGACGGCAATAGTGATGGGCAGCTGCTGGAAAGGTTCGGCCAGTTGGCGGACTTTTTCGGCCAGCTGAACGAACATCTCGTTCTCCACGCGGGAGCAGCTTGGGCAACTGACAATGTTCAGTTTGCGGTCGGTCTGCCAAGGCGGTGGCTCCAGTCGGCCAGCAGCCAAGTCGGCCAAAATCGCTAACCCCGCCTCAACTTCCAGATATTTCTTCTCTGCCGGTACGGTAAGCGACACCCGAATAGTATCGCCGATCCCCTCGGCCAACAGAGTCTGAAGTGCCCAGCGTGTTTTTCGGATTCCCTCCGGCGGCAGGCCAGCTTCGGTTACCCCTAAATGTAACGGCACCTCCGGCCTCTGGAGGGCAAATCGCCGGTTGGCTTCTACGACCTTTCGGGGATCGGAGTCTTTGAGGGACACACAATATCGAGTAAAACCCAGCCGATCCAGCAGTTCACAATGTTCCAGCGCACTGGCCAACATGGGGCCTAGGGCGTCCTCAGGTGGGAACCGGGCTTTAATGACTGGATCTACCGAGCCGCAGTTAACGCCTATCCGCACTGCGCAGTCATGCTGCGCAGCTACCTCAGCTAGCCATCGGACTTTATCCTCCCAGGGTCGGCGGGGTTCCTGATGATGAAGATGGCCCGGATTATACCGAATCTTTTGTACCCATGGAGCCACTTCGGCAGCTAGTCGATAGTTTTCCTGCAAATCCACAGCCAGGTTGGCATCTACCTGTTGGCGGATTTGGACCAGGGCCTGGACTTCTTGGCGGTTATCCACGGCCAGGCGTACGATCCCAGCCCCCGCCTTGGCCAATTGATGGATTTGCGCCACGGTTGCCGAAACATCCGAGGTGCGGGTAGCGCACATGCTTTGCACAACGATTGGATGTCCGCCGCCGATCCACAGACTGCCTACCCGCACCGGCCGGGTGGGTTTGCGGACCGGTGCATCTACCCCCTTGCCACTACCTGGTTCCAATGGTGCTCTGAACCCCACCACGCTTAACGCCTCCCTAAGTATCGGGACCTCCGAACCACCAAAACGCTTATCCGTTGTTGTCTTTTCGGCAGATTTCACTAGGTCGTTTCCGATCTCAGGCCTCCGAACCACCGAAGCTTTATCCTTTGGGGAGCAACGGTAGGGTAATCTGGTGTATTAGGAGTAAGTGGCTTTTACAGCCGGCCACAGCAGCTCTTCCTCACAAACCGTTGACCTCCAGTGGAGACTCAGCCTGGAGCTTTCTTCAGAAATTTTATCTTGACAACAGGTAGTTCAGAGTCGGTTTGTCCGAAAAAATAGTTCTAACCTAGTATTTCCAAGAGAGTTATATCACCTTCTCCATGTGCCACTTTAGAGGTGTCCCCAACATGGTTTGGTTTTTCCAGTTGGGCGAGACAGCTCCTGTGGGGAGCAGTCCGACTGCTCGAACCAGGCCATAGAAGGAACAGGAAAACGGGGTCCTAAGATTTGGCTCATGGAACCTGTGCATCATTCGAAGGGATATTTTTACACTATTTTGGAGCCTTCGCCTCTAAACCCAACATATAGGATTTCTAGTACTCCCTGCAGCCTACATATAGTAGGCGTGTAAATGACACATTATATGCTTAGCTCGACTTTTGCCAATTTTGGGCTTCTACCGAAGTGGGAAAGTTCTAACTCTTTGAAATTGTTGGAGTTAGGAAGTTGTGTGAACGAAAAACAGTTCAATGCAACTTCTAGTGACAAAACAACTTAGGAAAAATGGCAAAACTCGAGGTTGGGTGAACCTCTGCAAAATCTTGAACACATAGTGAACTGATAAACTTTTAATTTTGTAGCATTTCGGCTCTTTTATTCGAACATCTACGAGGTGCTAGGAATGCTTGTATCCCTAGAGATTGAGTCAGGGGGAGGATAAGCCAATATAAAAACATTCCACTTAAATTTTACAGAGGTTCCTAGGATTATGCAGAGGTTTCCCAATGTTACCTTGCCAGCTCACTGGACTTGGACGATGGTTTCGGCAAATTGCGGTAGGTCCCAGGGGCCGTGGCGAACGTCGATCGGCAGGACATATCGGCCTGGGGGGACAGAAGCCGGGATCGGTATTTGCAGGCGGAGACCGTGTTCGGCTTTAGGTGGGATGGAGGCTTGGGTCCAATGGCTAGTACCGCCACCCCAGGCGGTAGGCAGAACCACTCGCACTGCCGAGGGCTGGACCTTTGCCGAATGATTCGTTATCACTACTTGCAGGCTGAGCGATTGACCGGGTTTGGCTTTTTGTTCATATGGAAACGCCCGCACCCAAGATTCATCCATCCCGTAATTAGGATGATCCCAGGGCATAAGTTGGCCGAAAAGTTTTTCCCGTTCCGCCAAGTTGGCCCGCATGAACCGGATGTCCTCCGGTCGGAAATGGAAACCTAGGTCGACATGGCAGTTGAATAAATGTGTAGGCTGGATTTCTTCTAGCAGAGCCAAGCATCGATCAAAACCGACATTTTGTCCGAGCCAGTTGCGATTCTGCGCACAGTAATCGTCGATGCCGGCCGGTGTGTGCGAATCACCTATAAACAGCATCTTCAAATCGTCCTTTTCCACCAGCAGAGCATCGTGGTAGAGGGTTTGACCCGGATAGTAGAAGGCCGTCAGTTTATACTCATGCCACCTCCAAGATTCTCCATGTTTTGTCGGTCGATGCACTCGGATTGGATCTGGGCAGATGCAAGGCAAACGCCAGGCCATCGGTTGGGTTAGGACAGCCGCCAGGTGTTCGTCCGCAATACATGGGCAATCAAAGGTTTTTTGGAACTCAGCCACCCCGCCAACATGATCATTATGATAGTGGGTAATCCAAAGGCCTTCGATGGGGCCGAGTTCTCCTTTGGCTTGCATTTCTTGGAGGGTTTGGACAATCCCAGGATGCCCACAGTCCATCACCAAGGCGGCCTTTTTCTGCTGGGAAACCAGAATCCAAGTGGTGCCAATGTGCCGAAGGCAATCCGGCACCGGCAGCCCAGGTCGAAGCGGCATGTGGCCCGGCCGTCCCTGAAACTCTTCAAATAACTCCGGAAAATAATGCCGAAGGGCGGAAATGGATACATATTTATCGTAGCAGATGTCCATTTGGCGGATCACCGCTTCAATGGCCTCGGCCGGCTTTTCGATGATTCGGCCATGGGAAGGGATGAGTAGATGGGGGGTTGCTTTTTGGAGGCGATGGAGACTTTCTTTTAGTTCCCATTGAGCACCCATGAAGCCGTGATAATCGCTGATTTGACGTGTACCTCGGCGGAATCCCTTTTGTAGGCTGTATAATTCCCAGAGTTGACCGTGGTCGTACATCAGGTCGCCACAGAAGATTACGCGCCGTCCATCCACTTCCACCAGAAAACTTACTGATCCGTCGGTATGACCTGGGGTTGCCAACACGTGGATCAGGGCCGGCCCCCATCGGATGGGTTGATCTTCTTTACATTCACCGGCCACCGGCACCCCCTCGACCAACATCAGCCGATGCGGATGGAAAAGGTAATAGTTCCATCGGTGTTTTAGGTCCTGCCAGTAGAGTTCTGGTTTTTCAAAGTACGGGCGTTCAGTAGCGGGCACAAAGAGTTTGGCTCCTTTTTGGGTAAACCGACCGGCTCCGCATGCTTGGTCTCGATGGTGGTGGGTAAAAAGGATCCTGTCAACCGACTGGACGCCCAGACTGGGCAGTAGCTCTTGGACTCGGCCATCGCCGCAGTCAATCAGTAGGGCTTTATCTTGACCGTCCAGAAGGATACCGACATTCACCGGGCCATGGAACAGGGCCAAATGCTCGGAAACCCGGGTCCAGGACGTCGGAGGCTTTTCGGTGGAAGCAGCCCTGCTCGGGACTCCAGGTTGGGCCTTGGCACTGCTCAGGAAAGCGGTTGCGACTGGGCTCACCGCCGCCCCGGCTGCTTGCTCCAAAAATTGCCGTCGGGTTGTTTTTCGGCCACTCATGAGAAAACCTCCAAGCAAAAAGGCTTCGAAAAACTACTTCAGCTCAAGTCAAGGGGATGACATTACTTAATAGATACAGTACACTAAAAAAGGGATGTCTGCCTCAGCAGAAGGCCGCTCCGATGGTACCCTTTTAGCTGAAAGGAGTGGTTTATTTTTCTTCCCTCTGCCTGGCTGCGGTGCGGCAAAGGTTGAGAGGACAACAACCTAAGGCGGAGGCAGAAAATCCACAGCCAGGCATACAGTTGCCGCTAACGTGTTCTGGCCTCCGCTTCCGGCCTGTTTTTGTCGGAGTCCAATGGCCTGTCAGTCGGTCAGCCGGATCCTGTACGGTTTGGGGCTCGGAGCTGGGGCAATTTTGCCACTGGGTTAAATGGTTATTGGCAATGTGTCTTTGTGGAAATGTATCTTTCCGGAGGCAAGAAGAAAAGACCTACCTTGATCGGGGCAGAGTGTTCTGTCAAAAAATTTGAGGCTGTCCTGAAATTGAATTTTAGCGTTTTTCGAGGGGTATTGGACTGACCGTTCCATTCGGCAACACTCGGTAAAATACGGGGTTTCGGGGCCTGGGGGCGGAACTTTGTTTGAAGCTGGAAATGCTTTTCGGGACAGCTTCTAAGCTCGAGTTTTGCGAGTTTCGAGGGGGCGGTCCCCTAAGGTTTCCAAACCTTTTGGAGAGATTGCAGTGAGGGAATTTGATGAACAAATAATTCCTAAAATATAACTCTTTGAAATAAAAGAACTTACAAAAACAGCAAAAATCGAGCTTAGAGCCTCTAAGGCTCTGTTGACGGGTGTCCGCACTCTGGGGAGGTTTTGCCCATACTGGTCGGTTTTTCTTTTGTTTTGGTGGGTTTAGACCTCTGAGCGGAAAGGGTTTCACCAGAGCCAGCCTCTACCAAAGTGGAACGCCATAGAAGGTAGAGGAGCCATTTTTCCGCTGATAAAGGAGAAATAAGCTGATTTTGATACAGAGGCTAAGCTATTCATCCGCTCCGCAGTGGTTGTCTTGCCGAAAAGTAAGGATCTGAGATGAGTCCGGGATGGTATTATGCACAGGAAAATAAGCAATTTGGGCCGGTTTCAGCGGCGGAGTTGAAGGCATTGGCTGATGGGGGCAAGCTACAGCCGGACGACTTAGTCTGGCGAGAGGGGATGGCCGATTGGGTACCTGCCCGTCGGGTAAAAGGACTTTTCGAAGCCGAAGCATCGAATCCCCTCTCCCCTTCTACGCCCGGGCCAGCAGCTGCGGATGTCTCGGCCACAGCAGCCGAAGGCTCTGGTTCTGCTCCTGCATCGGTCCCCGTTTTTACTCCTCCGGCGGTCTTTCCCGAGGCCGTTGGTCGGGGATTTGAGAAATCGCTGACGGCTTTCTATCGGGCCAGGGAGGGTGTTTCCGTCCATATATTTGACTTCCTTTTGGACTTGTTGCGTCGGAGTTTTCCGGCCAGTTTGCTCCAGGCGATATGTCAAGGTTTTTCTTTTTTCGGATATTACGCCCTTTATGGAGCAATGGGGATTTGGATGGTGGGGATAGTAGTCCAGACTTTGGAGAGGAAGGCGATCAGTTTGTTCGGTTGGGGATTAGCGGGGTTAGTGGCTTTGGTGGTTCTTCAATACATTGCAGGGCGTTTTCTGCCGGCCTTAGAAAGATTGAACAAAAGTTCTCCTGGACGAGTCTGCTCCACCGCTTTTTTGGACTGTATAGCTCTCTTGCTGTTGGCTATCGGCGTAGCCAGCGTGTTAGGCCTAGTAGTGTATGCCGTCCAGCAAAATGAATATCTTGGTATTCTGTGGGCCATAGAATTGTTTATCGTTATGGAATTAGCTGCCTTAATGGCCGTTGCCCCGGAAACGCTGCACATTACCGTATCTCCGGAAACCCGCGCCGGCGAAGAAGCTTTGGGTGTCTGGTCCTTGCTGCTCAAGTTGGTTTTGAAAGTTTCCCCTGTGCTGTTTGGGCTAGGAGTGCTGCAGGGGACGATAGAACTCATATACACATTAATACTTTTTGCCACGCAAAACGGTCATGACTGGAGCCGCATATGGATCGCTTTTTGGCATCTTGCCCTGGCCGCCGCTTTGCCCTTGCTAGCCTATCTGGGCTTCCTGACCGGATACTTGACCATCGACCTTCTGCGAGCGCTGTTGGAAATTCCCGCCTTGCTCCAGAAACAACTCTCTTCTACCGAACAACGAACCTCCGAAGAAGACTAAGAGGCTGTCCTAGAATGGGCATTGGGCTGGTTTCCCACGGATTTTAGCCAACCGGCTCCTATCTGCAGACTCCTCAAAAATAGGAATTTTGGAGATTCTGGAGCATTGAGGAAGGAAACCTCCTTTCATCATAGAAAATGCTTTTGCGGACAGCCTCTAAGCTCGACTTTTGTCAATTTCCCTAATTCCTTTTGTTTCCAGCAGTTACGAGGAGACCTCCTTTTGTTCACCTGGTTTCTTAACTCCAATAGTTACAAGAAGTTAAAACTTTCTCCTTCCGGGACGAGGCCAAAAATGGCAAAAGTCGAGCTAAGGGCACAATAAAATTCAAGGAAGCTCTGCATAATTTAAAGGGGAGATTTTTTACCATATTACCCTATGCCCCCTCTTACTCAGGATCTAGGGGTACTAACATTGCTAGCCCCCAATAGATAGTAAGTATTCGGATACAAAAACCGAACGGCCATAGAATCAAAAGTTCATGTGCCCCACTATATGTTCAGGATTTTTACAGAGATTCCTCAAGATGTTAGAGCGATTATCCTTCGGCAGGAGGCCAAAAAATGGCAAAAGTCGAGCTAAAAATGAGTAGGAACCTCTGCATAATTCAAAGGAGATATTTTTATACTATTTTGGTAGTCCTTCCTCTAACACAACATATAGGGGCGATAGGATTGTTGGCACCCAATAGATAGTAGATTGCCAGGTAGGACAAGGGAACGGCTATAGAATCGAAAGTTCATATAGTTCACTGAATGTTCATGATTCTGTAGAGGTTCCAGTAAAAAATTAGCAGCACTCGAGCTTCCCGCAATACTCAAAGCAGAATAGGTGAGCAAAGCCGCTGGTCATGGAGCGGCTTCGGCGGGACGGAGGACAAATAGCACCCGAATCCGCTGTGCTGGGTGGAGGCCTCCAAATACAGAGGTGCCGATGGGACCAGTGGAGGCTTCGGTTTGAGAAGGCAAAGCTTGGCTACGTTGGGCCTCGAGTTTCTGGCCTTCTTGGCGTTGGGGTTGGACGGCGGGAACGTTGGGCTTTGCGGATTCCGGTGTAGCCAAGGGGGCCGTTGCTGGCAATGGGGTCTCGGCTTGCCCCTGCTGTGGCTGATCGGGTTTGGATTCATGGGAGGGCAGAGGTGGAGCAGGGGCAGGTGGAGCCAGTTGGGCTCTGCCCGCTGGCGGAGCTGCCGGCAACAAAGTGGACATAGCTTTCTGGGGATCGGCAGGCAAGGAGGGATTCTGGCCCGGCGGAAGAGTCGTGGAGGGTGAATAAGTATCTAAAAGTTCCCCACCGCTCTGTGGCCCGAGCAGACGTTGCTGGCTGAAGGCAAATTGTTGGCTCAGATGTTTGGGAAGCCGCAACCGGCGTGCCCAAGCCTGTTGCTGGCTGCCTTGGGTAGCCTGTTGTCGGTGCCTTTTTGGTTCTAAGGCATCTTTGGCCCAAGTTGGCCAGGTAGGTGGGCCACCCAACCTCCCCGCTGCTGTTTGACTTTCCGCTGGGAGAAGTGTTTGTTTGGCAGATTCTGCTGCGGGCGGCTGAACTGCCGGTTCGCTTGCCCGACCTGCTGGACCAGCCAAAGCGTTGGCGTCGGCTGGCAATTGCGCTGCTTTGGTAGATCGTCTGAGCGAAGGGCCTTGATCTGGCCGGAGGGATTCTCGCATGGGGGGCGTTAGTTCAGTTGGCGGAGCTTGGTTCACCTGAGCTTCCGCCGCTCGATAAACCCGATTGTATTGCTGATAGATTTGCTGGCGCGGATCGGCTGGAGCGGGAGAAACCGAAATGGCCAGAAATTCGTCCCTTCGAGCCTGGATGGCCCGGAGGGTGGCTTCTACTTGTTCCGGAGTAGCTTCCACAAGCACAAATTGCAGTTGATCTTCTGAGCGGAGTGGGCACACCCGGCCGGGCACTAGACCAGGTGTGTCGGAAGAAGTTATGGCCGACTTGGACGGTGCCCCATCGACCACCACGGGGCTTTTAGCAATTTCAGAGGACGGTTGCTGCGGTTGTCCCGTTGGTGGTTGTACTCCGCTACCAACCCGCTCGGAAGGCCGGCCACCCGGAGCTGGCATAGATTTTGCTCCCCCGTGGGTTTCGGCCGGTTTTGGCGGCTCCGCTGCACCTGCCTCGGCAGCTCCGGGTTTCTGAAAACCGGCATCTGGTTGTAGCTCTTCTAAAAATTCTTCTCCTTCGGCCAGAACAATCTGTTGGCTAGAAAGGATTTGTTCGAACCTCTGTTGGCGAAGGGCAGCCCCAGTTACATCGCAGACCACCACCAACGTGGTGTCGGCTAAAACCGGAGGCAGAGGCTGATCTTGTTTAGGCGAAAGTTTGTCTGTTTCATCAGGACCAAATTCTTTTTTTGCTATGGCGGCTGCCAGAGGAAGAGAAGCGTTGGGAGGGGTTTCCGCAGGTTTTTTGGCTTGGAGGGGTTCCTGAGGGGTTGGGAGCGGTTTGGCTGTAGGGGTTTGTGCGGGAGGCATTTGCAGAGCCTGAGGCGAAGATTTACCAGTCCTAGCATCCCAATCTTCCGGCAATAGCTTCCTTGCGTTGCTTTGCATCTTTTCTTTGGCAGCTGTTGACGGCGCACCGCCAAAGCCTCGGCCTGAACTGGCCAAGGTTTTGGCAGCTTCCGCTCCTTTGTCGACTTCGGCTAAACCTACCGAGCGCGGAGAAACGTTCAGGGCGCCTATTTTGGGTCCGGGAGCCGGTTGTTCACCAGCCAGCAGCCGACCCGATTCTAGATCTGCACAGGCTCGGTCCCAAGAAGCTGCGCTAGATGCTGCTCCAAAGTGAGGGGAACGGGCCAATTCCGATCCTGCCTTTTCTGTTGGCAAGTGGAGTTGTTCAGGGGGGCTTGGCCCGATACCCACCCCAGTACCTCCGGTTGTTTGAGAGAGTTGGACCTCAGTCCTTTGCCCACCATTCCCAATCGCCTTTTGCTCGTGGTCTGGGATGGATTCCCTCTCATCCGTTGGGGCGACCAGAGAGGGGGGATGGCGAGGGGCCTGGGCTAGTTCTTTCTGCCGGGTAGCTGGGGGGCCAAACCACCAGATCAATCCAGCCACTAGCACTGCTACGGCCGACCAAATCAATCCCCGGGCGGTAATCAGCCGACGCCCCAAGACAGCCCATCGCCATGAGGATTGGATTGGCTGCTCTGCAACCAGGGCATCTTGGCTAGGTTTAGCCCCACCGGTTGGCTGGCCTGTAGAGGCGAATGCTCTCTGGCTGACAGTCGATTCTGCCGGCTCGGTTAACGGAGGCAGTGAGAGAGTCTGCGGCAGGGGCAAAGTCTGCTGCGGCAAAACCCCATCCGGCTCCACCGAAACTGCTGGCACCGATACGGACCCAGGGGCCGATACGGACACCGGGGGACTAGTCGGCTCAGCTACCTGTTGAGCTTTTCGCCGCTGGACTTCCTGGAGGACTTTGGCCGTCAAATCCTCCGTCATCTTATGCATCGGAAGCTGTTGCAGCGATTGGCTGACAAAGCGAAGCTCTTCTAATAACTGCCGGGCTTCCGCACTGGTAGCCAACAGGCGCTCGATCTGCGCTTGCTCTTCAGCGGTCAATTCGCCGTCCAGGTAGGCGCTGAAAAGTTCTTCAGGCAGATTCTTCATGGTACATCCGGCAGTTTGCAAACCATCTAGAAAACGCAGATTCGTTGGGAACTATCCCCCGGCCGTATTTTATCCATGGCTGGAGCTTCTGCTTCTTTTTACCACCGTACTTTCTGAAAAATACTGCTTGGGGGGCTATTGAGCCAGCCCTATCAGGTGACCCAGTCCTGGAGACCATTGCCAACTTCTGATGCCAACTTCTGAACTCTAGGGGAAGACCTTTCCCCAATGGCGCCTCTCACCTATGGCCTTCCAACAGGGTTGGCAGCTAGGCATCCCAAAGGGTCTGGGGGGTCTGGCTGGCAGGCGCTAAAGCCAAGCCGCTCCCAGGGTAGGTTAACCCCCCAAAAAACTTTTCCGAAAGTACAATTTGCCAGAAGCATGACTCCAAAAAGGTTGCTTACTTGAGTCCAGAAACTCCAAGGGCAAGGTTCCAAACGGATAGGCTGACTGTTTCGGACGGAAATAGTCGCCTTCCCTCCGTGAGGGCAAATATCTACTGGTTCCGTCTTCGCTAAAACCTCCTTTTTGTTTAGTTGTTCCTGAGTGTTCGATGCTATGTCTGCTTTTCTGTTGCCAGGTAATACTTCGGCTGAATGGGCATCTAATTATTTTCACCTCTGGCCTGAATGCGACTTTTGCCTTTTTCCTAACTTGGTTTATCTCCCAAAGTTACAGCGAACGATCTTTTTGTTCATGCTATTTCCTAACTCCAATAACTGCAGGGAGTTAGAACTTTTCTTTTTCGGTAGAAGACCAAAAATGGCAAAAGTGGAACTGAATGGATTTTTTCTCTTCCCTCGGCTTTTGATAGGCACAGGTTGAGGCGAAACGGTCAACCGGCCTCTTGGCTGCCTCAGCGAGTATTGCTTTGGGCAAAGCCCGCCTTTTAGCCGCGTCGATAGCGGCGAGTTTCTTCACTTGGCTACCGATGTTCTTTTTTTTATGAATATGTTGTTTGCTTATAATATGTTGGTGTCTATAATGATTCGTGCAAAGCGATGCGCTGCTTAAGCAATTGGCACAGTTGGGCGCGTGCTCGATGCAGTCGGCTTCGCACTGTGCCAATGGGCAGGTTTAAAATCTCGGCAATAGTTTCGTAACAATGGCCTTCGATTTCTCGAAGGACCAAAATCGTCCGATACTCTTCAGGCAATTGTTGTAAGGCTTCCTGGACTTGTCGGCAGCAATCTTCCCGATGCAAAGGCGTCTCCGGGTCGGCGGCCGGATCGATCGGTTCTAGGGCGTTTACTTCCCGCATCTGGTCCAGGGAGAGCCGATCTACTTTCTTCTTTCGACGCCAACTGGCAGCTACGTTAAAGGCAATTCGGTATAACCACGTATAAAACGAACTGGACTGATGAAACGACTCCAAGTGCAGCAAGGCCTGGACCCAGGCCTCTTGCAGCACATCCTTGGCATCCTCAGCATTTCCAAGGGCATAGACCAGGCTCGTGAACAACCGGTCCTGATATTTTTGAACCAGTTGCCCAAAGGCGCTTGTCTGGCCCTGGAGAGTCGCTTCAATCAATCGCAGATCATCATTCACAGCAGGTTCACACTATGGACGCTTCTGAGAAGGGAAAAGTTCCCTGCTTACTGTTTCACAGGGACCAAAGCCTTTCTTTTTATCATCTTCCGAAACTAGGAGTTTGTCAAATACCCCTAAAAATGGGGCAATTTGCCGCCCATGAGGGGTATTGACGGATCGGTTTTTGCCCCAAAAGAGGAATATTCCCCCCCACTTTTCGTGGGTAAGCGGTGCGGCCGCCCTTGCTTTTGCCAATTCTGATGTGGATTAAATCGCTCTGGATTGCTAAACTGCCTCCGCCCTAGGAGGTGAGAATGCCCAATTTTATGCAGAGCCTCCCGTAAAGGGGTATGGTCTTTGGTAGAAGGTCCATGAAGGCTTAGTGGACAAGCCCAAGTAAGGGAGGCCGGGGATCTGGAAAAAATCCGAGGGTTCGCCCAGCGATAGGGGCTAGTACTCAGAGGCACCATGCCTAATTGGCAAGGAGGCGGCTATGTCTGGGGAGAGTTTGTGTTTTGTTCATACGGGCGATTTTCACTTGGAGCAACCGGGGCCTAGCAGCCTGGAAATGCCGGAGGTGTTGCGAGAGCAGTTGCTAGAGGCACCTTATCGGGCGGCGGAGCGGGTGGTAGAGGTAGCGATGTCGCATCGGGTGGCTTTTGTAGTGCTGGCGGGCGACATTTTGGACCCTAGCTGGACGGGGCCTCGGGGGCCGTTATTTTTGCTGGAACAATTCCGCCGGTTGGCCGAGGGGGGAATCGCAGTCTATTGGATAGGGGGCCGGGTGGACCCACCGGAGTTGTGGCCCGGTTTACTCAAGTTGCCGGACAATGTGCGCCGATTTTGCCGGGGTCGGCCAGAAATGCATATTTATGAACAAAATGGCATACCTGTGGCCCGCCTGGTCGGGGCAAGTCGCCAAAAGAGCCGCACCCTCCGTCCGCGGGATTTCCGTCAACAGCCAGCAGACTTGCCGACCATCGCTATCACTTATGGCCGAGCGGATCCCCAGCAGTTGCATGTGGAAGGAATCGACTATTGGGCCTTGGGCGGCCGGCACCAGCGAGGCACCCAGCGAAGCCAGACAGCTTTGATCCATTATCCAGGCACCCCCCAAGGTCGAGGGCAGCAAGAACCAGGCCCCCATGGTTGTAGTGTCGTTTGGTGGCATCCGGACCGTCGGTTTCGGGTTGCCTTTTTGGCCACGGACTTGGTCCGATGGCAGACCGAACGCATCCCAGTTCATAGCCGAACGAATCGGGAAGCTCTGGAGACGTTGTTACGGGGTCGGATCCAGGCCCTTCGTCAGACGGCTCCCATGCTGGATTGGATTGTCGATTGGGTCATTGTGGGGGAGGGGTCGTTGGTGGATCGGCTTCGGCGAGGTCGGCTTGCCCAAGATTTGCTCCACCAATTACGCCGCGAATTCGGACAGGAAAGGCCATTGTGTTGGAGTAATTCTCTCCAGGTGGCCCAACAGTTACCCCAACCGCCACAGACCGATGGGGTACCCTCTGTTCGTGATGTCTGGCTGCAATTGGTTCAAGAGCATCAGACAGCAGCAGAGCCGATCGATTTATCGGAATATACGCTCGGTTCGGCGTGGGCTGCCTCCTTGGGCTCGATCCTTTCGGTGGAAGATCCCAACCTTCGGAATCAACTTTGGCAGGAGGCAGGCTGGCTGGGCGCCGACTTGTTGGAGGGAGAAGCCCTGGGCGGATAGGCACCGCATGGAGCAGCAAAGCTCCGCTGTAGCCTGTATGGCCTTCCTGCCCAAATCTTTCTCACGGAATCCTCCGGATGCTCCCGAGAGAAGGATTTTGGGTGGGCACTTTAGCCTAGCAAGAAAAAGGATCGGTGTTCACCAGATGCCCGAAACCGCAGAGGAAAAACCAAACCAGACCTTTGCCTAATTGCCGGAAGATGTTTTAGACCATTTGGGTTCCCTTTGGTTTTGTTTCAATAGAGTGGGTTGCTGCATTTTCGACGTTTGCCATTTTTCCTCACTTGATATACCTCCAATACCTACGACGAGAGTTCCTTTTGTTCGCCCAATTCCTAAGTCCAATATTTAGAGAGTTCTGTATGGTGATGAGATATTTTGACACCGTTTGGTACCCCTATGTCGACCCCAATTTATCGGGCTGCTAGCACTGCTAGCAACCTCCATAGAGAAGGTCTTTGGATGGGGCGGGCATCGCCTATAAGATCAGAAGTTCATGAAGTTCACACTATGTTCAGGATTTTGCAGAAATCCTAAGTATGTTCGGGTTTATGCGACGATTGCTCCATATACCTTTCCGGTCGGTTGAGGTAATTGGCCTTTGTGGTGGCTGAGGTGAGGGCAAACGATGCTGGACGTCTGGGAGGACAAAAAGCAGTGGGTGTTTGCCCCTTTCCGGCGCAGTGTCGCCCTGTGGGGCCAGAGGGCACAGGAGGAAACCATTGGGCTATGCCATTTGGCGGCCGGTTACCTATAGATTAACCATGCGGACTGAGGCAACGGGCAGACAGGAAAGGAGGCCTCGGTGAAACTGCGAGCGATTCATGTCGAAGGATTTGGGGTCTGGCATCGGTTACGTCTGGAGGGATTCCAAGACGGTTTGAACCTGATTTACGGCCCCAACGAAGCCGGCAAAACGACGTTGCTGGAATTTGTACGGAGTATTTTGTATGGATTTACATCGGCCTGGGACAGCTTTCTGCCACCAGTGCGGTCTGCCAGGGCCGGAGGTTGGCTGGAGGTGGTTCGGCCGGAGGGGGTGTTTCGTATCCAACGCCTGCTAGAGCAACAGCAACTTGAGGAGTCCACTACCCTTGGCCCTGTCAGGTCGGCGGATGGGAGGGGGCTGATATATTGTTCACATAAATATTCCTCTGAACTGGCCCCCAACTCCTCCATTTCACAAAACAGCAGCTCCGTTTCCGGCATGGCGGAGACGGCACTGGCTGCCCGATTAGGCCACCTACGCATCCTCGGCCCTCATGGGATCGTGGAAGAAGGCAATCGATTGGTTGAGTGGCTGGCTGGGGTGGATGAAAGCCTATATCAGAATGTCTTCGCCATAGGCCTTCGTCAGCTTCAGGAGCTGGCCCTGTTGAGCCGGACGGAGGCAGCCAGACTATTGTATGCACTGTCCACCGGGCTGGAGGGGGCCAACCTGGTACAGGTGCGGGAGGAGTTGGAGCAGGCCCGGCGTCGGCTTTTGGCCCCCACAGATCAACCCTGTGTGTTGGGCGAGCTTCTTGCACGACGGGAAAAACTACGCCGTCAAATCCAGACCGCTCAACAAACAGCCAGCCAATATCCCCACCTTTTGGCCCAACGAGATCAGACCAACCAACAGGCCCAGCAACTTCAGGCCGAGCTGAGCCAGTTGCAGAAGCAGAGGCGGTTGGTGGAGGCGGCCTTGGCCCTTCGAGATCGCCTCCAGCAGCGGGCACAGCTGGATGCTCAATTGACAAGCCTTCCACCAGGTAAACCGGTTTCGGCCGAAATGCTCCAGCAATACGAAACGATCCATCAGGCTATCCAGGAACATCAGCGCCATATGGCTCAGCTACGATCCCAACTGGCCCAGCTGCGCCATGAATTAGCCAGTTGGCAGGTAGATAAACAAATTATTAAGTATTCTGCTCAAATCCGGGCCTTGGTTGAACAATTGTCCTGGTTGCAGCAGTTGGAGGATCGTCTGGCCAGTTTGCAGGAACAGATCGGACTACTGGAGGCCAAATGTGCCGAAGTGGCTCAGCAGGTAGGCTTCTCGGAGGGGGAGTTGGCCGAGGGGTTGGTGGCAACTGTCAGTAGTGGGCAACCGGGACTGGTGCAGCGGCTTCGGGCACCGGCTGCTCGAATCCGACAATTGCGCCGACAGATGCAGCAGGCCCGCCAGCAAGCAGCAGTCGCACGACAAACCGCCCAAGCCCTCCAAGACCAACTCCACCAGGCCCTGGCTAATCGAGCTGCTCAGGATTTAACCACCGCCATCGACCAGACCAGCCAACAGCTTGCCAATCTCCGCCGACGTCAACAGATCGAAGACCAACTGGTCCAAATCCAACGTCAACAGGCAGAACTAGCCCGGCAGACGCAGCGGCTAGCAGCTAAACAAACCCGGCCGATTGCCGTACAGATCGCCTGCACAGCTCTGTTGCTGGTTGGGGCCAGCCTGGTGTTTTGGGGCGGTATTTTACCAGGGCTAGGCATCGGCAACTGGCAACTTACTTGGGCTGCTGTAGGACTGCTGCTGGCAGTAAGTAGCCTGGTGGGCAATCTGCTACTTCAGCACCATCACCGACGCCAGCAGCTCACATGCAGCCAACAGCGCAAAATGCTTCACCGCCAACTTACCCAATTGCTGGAAGAACGCCGAGCTTTGGATGCGGTCATCCCATCTGGCCCCGGCTCCTTAGCGGAGCGAATTGAGGCCCTTCAACAAGAACTTGCCCTCCTGGAGCAATTGACTCCGTTGGATACCCGACGCCAAGCGGCTTGGCAGAAGGTGCAGTCGGCTGAAGCCAACCTCCAACACTGCCAACAGGAACTCGAAGCCGCTTACCAACGTTGGAAAGAAACTTTGGAATTGCTCGGCTTACCGGCCCATTTATCTGCTGCCCGAGCTTTCCGGCTGCAAGCCGACGTAGAGCGACTGGCCGAGTTGCAACAGCGACTCCAGCAAACCCGCCAGCAATACAACCAAGATCTCCAGCAATGGGAGGGCCTTCGGAATCGGATACGACAATTGGCCGAACAGATTGGCCTGCCACCAGCCCAGCTGAATCCGATCGAACTGGTTCGGCTGATGGCGGAGCGGCTCAACGCAGAAGAGGCCGGCCGCCAGCAGCGTGGCCAACTGCGTCGGCAACTGCGTGCGGTTCGCCAGGAAGCCCGGCGCTTGCAGCGGCAACTGGCTCGGCTGCTTCGCCAGCGACGCAGACTGTTCCGTCAGGCCGACGTAAAGACCGAACAGGCGTTTCGCCAACGAGCGGCACAAACCCTGCAAGCCCAACAACTGACCCTCCAACGCCAGGCCCTTCAACGAGAAATCGAGGCTGCTCTTCCCGAGGACATGCGGGAAGAGGATTTGGCTCCCTACCTCCAGACTCCGGCAGATCTGCCGACCCAACAGGCCCAACTGACGGATCGGATCGCCCAACTTACCCAACAACTACAGGCCTGCTATGAACGACGGGGCCAACTCAATGAGCAACTCCGTCAGCTAGCCGAAGACCGTACCCTGCCAGAACTCCGCCAGCAATGGGACCAACTGCAGCGGGAAATTGCCCAGACAAGCCACCGTTGGCAGGTCCTAGCCCTGACAAGCCGATTGCTGGATGAACTGCGCCGCCGGTATGAACGCCAATACCAGCCCGAAACCCTGCTAGAGGCTTCCGAGTATTTTTGCCGGATGAGCAGTGGCCGATACCGGCGGGTCTGGCGGCCGTTGGACAAAGAGGAACTCTGGGTGGATTTGGCCGAGGGCCAGAGTCTGCCGGTGGAGCGGCTGAGTCAGGGGACAAGGGAACTTTTGTATCTTAGTCTGCGCCTCGCCTTGGTCGCCGCCTATGCCCGCCGTGGCATCCGCCTGCCCATGATCTTGGATGATGTGCTGGTCAACTTCGATACAAACCGAGCAAAAGCAACCGCCGAACTCCTCCGAGAGTTTGCTCTCCAGGGCCATCAGATCTTGCTATTTACCTGCCATGAGCACTTGCAACGTCTGTTTCAGGAACTTCGCACTCCCCAGGCCACCTTGCCGGATTGGTCCCAGCAGCCGCTGCCAAGGGTGCGGTTGGAAATCCCCAGCGGCGAAAGCGTCTTGCCCGTACAAAAAAGCCGGCAACGTAAATCCGCTCTAGCAGCTCCTCATTGCCCAGAAGAGCCCCACGATGCTTCCGGTCCTGAAGAACCCGCCAACGAAGAAAAGGAGACAGAAACAGACTCCGGTTCCACTGATCTGGTTTTAGCGGAGGCGCAAACACCAGGAAAAATAACCGAACCAGAAATAGCGGCGTCTGAACAAAGCGACAGAAAACCAGCCTCCCCGGAAGGCTCGCTGGCAACGTCGCCCTCAGAAGTGCAACCAGATCTTTCAAGCCCTGAGAACGATTTCCAATGGTATGAGACGCTGTCGGAAGAAGAGCAGGAGCAATCCGATATTCCGCCAGCTTCTGCCCACCGCCCCAACGCCGAAGCCGCCTGACAGAACGCGACTGCCCTTTCCGCCGTAGGAAAGAAATATCTGTTTTTTGTACACAGATAGAGGATCGAGCACTTAAAACCAGAAGACCTATCGTGCTTACCCGAAAGAATTCGGCAGGTAAAAAAAGTGCAGTTTGGAGCCGAATCTGAAGGAGTTCTGGAGGGAACAAAGATACATGAAATCAACAATACACTCTCCGGCAATCCACTCAGGGTAAGCCACGGATATAATCGATTTTGAACCATTCCGAGCGGGGCAAACGATGGTCCCATTCGCCTGGGTCCACACGGATGCCAATAATAGTTTTGCCGCGCCAATTGGGATGCCGTGTCATGTCGATCCGATAGGTGCGCAAAGTTCCATCGCCGGTAATGGCAAACGTCACTGACTTGTCAGGATGCCAACCTGGAGACTCCTGGGTAATCCAAAAGAATTGTGCCTCCACCGCATTCGTTACAGCCATTCGAATCTCAATGGTTCGCACTTCATCGCCATTATACCGAACATGGAGCCGGACCAAGTAAGGATCGCCCCCAATAATCTTTCCTACAAGGCACCCCTTCTCGACATGAAGCCCAACCACATGATTGCCTTTATTGACATCTGCAGTGGGTTGTCCTGTCCACCCTTCCGTATCTTTTTCAAACTCAAAGGCAAAGACGTAACGGCCCCATCCCAAGTCTTTGAGTCTTCGCTGGGCAACGGTTTTTTCAAGACCCTCCAATTGATCCAAAACCCTCAGATACAGTTCGGCCGCTTCGATTTGTTTCGATAATCGCTCTTGGCCTTTCAATACTTCTGATTTGGTCCAGAGGGCATGGGCGCGGCTGGCGGCCTCTTTTGGCGGCAGGGGGCCTTCGGGCGATTCAAACCCAGCGAGAATTTCGGCTGCTTGCACGGCCAACCGGCTATCCAGGGCCTGAATGGCCAACTGCTTGGCCCGCTGCGCCAGAACGTACCGATTGGCCGAGTCTTTATCCTCCTGGGCTACGCGCAGAAACTCTTGAGCCAGTTTGGCTTTTTCCGCGGCCGTCTTGGCCGCCCGGAGCTCCTGCCCATAGACCTCTTCCAACATGGCTTCCGCTTTCCCCACCGCCTCAGCGTCCGGAATCGGTTCGGCTGCCCACAAGAGCCAACTCAACATGCCCACAGTCCACATCGGTCGGTCCTCCCAATGCCGGAACCTCTTCTTGTACAGAAGATTAGCCAGTGTCTGCCATGCCATATGTTTGCAATTATACATCTAACCCACCCACTTTCACAGTACTCCTGGTTTGCCTTTCCGGCGCAGGGCCGCTTACCGAAGGAACCTCACGGCGCTGTTGGGGAAGAGGCAATTTCCCGCTCGACGAAAATATTTCCGTAACATTTCAGCCAAATGGCGTAATGTCTCATTCCTGCGCAAGCAGGAATCCAGAAATTCCCTCTCCCCACCGCGTCTAGAGGGTTGGGGTGAGAGGACTGGATCGAGAGCTTTCGCTCCCGATGACAAGAGGGGGCTTCCTTCATTCGGCGGAAGTGTTACCTATTTCCTAATTCTTCCTATCTGGCCCGAAGAGCAACCGTCCGAACTCCGGGACAAGATCGTATTTCTTTTCCCAGGTAGTGTACATAAAGCCGCGCACACCCGGGAGCCCTTCCGTTGCCTTTTGCCAGGCCCGCACATCCGCTAGATCAGCGGCGTCGTAATAGCAGGCAATCAGGGTACGAAATCCTTCGTTGGCGAAGAACCGAAGGCTTTCGGGCCGGGCTTGGCCGCCCCAAACAGCAATGATCAAATCTTTCGGCACATGCCGCCAAGAGCCGGTAAAATCGCCAGCTACCAAATAATAATCTTTGCGGGCGTTATGATGCGGATCGAGCATATCGGACCAAATGTATAGTTCGATGCCGGGATTGTGCCGACGCAAAGCTTCCACTTGCTGACGCACGCATTGGCCTAGGAGTTCGGCCATGTTTTTCCCCTGGCAGGCCGCACAGGTGCCGCCCATCCGCACCTCGTCCATGCTGAGCACCGCTTTTTTCGGTCGGAGGTATTTGGCCAACAGGGCGGCCTCATGGTCAAAGATTTTCTCTAGCTCCGGCTCCGCCATGCAGACGGTAATTTGCCCATCGTAAATCTGGTGCGGATGGTACCAACTGACCCGTAGCCGTTGACCGGGCTTTATCCGGCTATTCGGAGTCAGCCGAAGCTCCGGCCCGCCACGATCTAACCAAAACGGCGTATAATGCGGGTCTTCTAGCGGCAGATAATCTTGGCCTTCCTGGTAGGTGGTTTTGCCATCCTCACTGCGCACTACAACCGGCGTGCCCGGCCGACGCAGCACATTGATCGGCCCCATCTCTTCCAGGCTGAAATCGTCCAACCAGAATCGGCCCTCTCGGCCTTCCCAAACCCCTGCATAGACGGCCAGTTTATCGAATTGCAGACTGTTGAACGTGCGAATCATTTTGGTCCAGTCCATGGTAGGTTTGACAGGAAACTGAGCATGGAGCAGATCGTACAACTGCTCTCCTTTCCGGGCCAAAATCCGTACCGTAAACGCCGAGGCAGGCCGAAGATTTTCCGTCTTGATCCAAAACGAGAGTTTGTAACAGCGATACGGCTGGACCTGCAAATCCTGCACCACCCGACCATGCCCATGGGGAGGCCGGAAATTTTGCAGCCGGACCGACGCCTTACCAGAACGCACCGTTTGGGTATCGATGAAGGTAACTTCGCCGGGTTGATCGAAAAATTTCCATCCGGCCGCCTGATGCCCCCGAAACTCTTCAAAACCGGGGTTTCGGAGACTCACTGGCGGATCGGGCAGATGGCGAGCCGTTTTGCCTTCGGCCACAAATAGGGCGTCCCGCACGGGCAGTCCCTCGGCCAAATAACGATTGTGTTGTAAGATGCCTCCTCCATAGCCGATGGAAAAGGTTGTCGGGATCAGTTCGATTTGGAGCTGCTTGCAGGCGGCCTGCACCGCCTGTAGCCGCCGGAAATAGTCCTCCGACTTTTTACACAGCGCATCCAGGCCGAAGGCGACCACCGCCCCGTTGTAGCCGCTTTTGGACGCCTGCTGGAGAACCTTTTCGATTTCCGGCACATCAGTGTCTCGACTTAGATTCCAGCCGAAAATCCAGACAAACCGGTCTTGGTACTTTTCCGCCGCCGGCGCAGAGGCCAACACTCCTAATACGACCCAGCCAGACACCAAGCCTTGCAGGACTGAATGGTAACGCATGTTCATACTCCTTTGAGATCACGTCATGGACGCACCAGTTGTTTCTCAAACAGATTGGCTCTGGTGAAACCGTTTCCGGTCAGAGGCCTAAACCCACCAAAACCCAAGCAAAGCCGACCATTATGAGCAAATCTTCTCCAGACTGCGGACAACTTTTCAGCAGAGCCAAACAGATTCTAAATGCTCATTGTACCGACGGAACGACGGCCAAGCCAGCGGGGACTACAGAGGTGGTGATTGCTCGGACTGGAGAGACCTTTTCGGTGGGGTTTTGTTCCTGAAAGGAAATGCCCTGGTTTTAGGTCTTCGACGCTTGTCGAGGGCTTATGGCCAGGTTAGGATGGTAGCAATCCCCTTCCTTGATATCCACTCCGAAGAGAGCCTGCCTGGAAAAGAGATATGTATTTTTGTGTCTGTTTCTTCCTAAGGAGATGTTCCTATGCACTCAGAAGAACTTCGCCGACAACCAAACAGGTCCAAATGTTCTCGTAGGCAGTTTTTGGACCATGCAGGCCGTCTGGCGGCCGGAGCCGTGGTAACCACCGGCGCCTTGGCAGGAGTGCAACTGCCGCCGGTTCATGCCGGGGAAAGTCATGTAATCCACCTGGCGCTTATCGGCTGCGGCGGTCGAGGCAACGGCGCCGTAGGCAACGCCATGGAATCGACCGGCGGCCCAGTGAAACTGGTGGCCATGGCCGACTTCTTCGAAAGCCGACTCCAAAACTCTTACAAAATCCTCAGCAACCAGTTTGGCGAGCGGATTGATGTGCCGCCGGAGCGGCGGTTTACCGGTTTTGATGCTTACAAAAAGGCCATTGACTGCCTCCGGCCCGGCGATATCGCTATGCTTTGCGGCTATGCAGCCTGGCGACCAGTACAACTGGAATACGCGGTAAGCCGGGGGGTTCATGTGTTTATGGAGAAGTCGTTTGCCACCGATCCGCCCGGCGTGCGCCGCATCATCCGGGCTGGCGAAGAAGCCGAGAAAAAGAACCTCAAAATCGCTGCCGGTCTGATGTGCCGACATTCGGTAAATCGTCATGAACTCGTGCGGCGCATTCAAGACGGCCAACTGGGCGATATTCTCCTGGTCCGAGCCTATCGGATGGAGCCGGTCGGCCCCATGGGCCCCAAACCGCCCCAGGAAAAAGAGCTCTTCTGGCAGATCCGTAATTTCACCCGATTCTATTGGGTTTCCGGTGGCCTGTGGGCTGAAATGGACATCCATCAGATCGACGAGATCTGCTGGCTGATGAACGATTGGCCGGTAACCGCCCATGGCGTCGGCGGCCGGGCCGCCACCAGCACCGATTGCAGCCAAAACCTGGATAGCTTCTCGGCCGAATGGACCTTCCCCAACGGCGCTAAGGGCTACCATGTGGTCCGCTACTTACCGAACTGTTACACCGAGTTTGCCACCTGGGTTCATGGCACGAAGGCGGCCGCCCAGTTTTCGGGCAACATTCATGCGGGTACAGTACAGATTTACAAAGATCAACGAATCCACCCGGACAACATTCTCTGGAAAGCGCCGCCGGAAAAATATTCACCCTGGCAGGCCCAGTGGAACAATTTCCTAGCGGCCATCCGCAACGATCAGCCCATGAACGAAGCCAAACGAGCCGCCCTGTCCAACCTGGCCACCATCATGGGTCGAGCCGCTATCCATAGTGGTAAAATCGTTACTTGGGAAGAAGCCATGAACTCCCAGTTTCAGTGGTGTGCCGGTATCGACACGATGGACGAAAACACTCCCCCACCAGTCCAACCGGATGAACATGGCCGATACCCTGTACCTGTACCAGGCGAATGGAAGGAACTATAGTACATCTACAGGCCGATCCTGGGGGCCGGAAGGCAGAAAGGAGAAAGCCGAAGGCCAAAGGCAGACCGAGCCGCTCCTGTAAGGAAGCGGTTGGCGAACAGGCCGGGGCTTCTGCCCGTATTGGCCGACAGTGTGAACCTCTGGTCTCCTATAGTGGGGGGAGCCTGACCGTCTTGGCCCGGCAGAGCCCGGCATCGGCTAGAAGCTAATCCCATCCTCGCACCGTAGGTATCTGGTCCCCCATGGTGGCATTCCTGCGAAAGCAGGAATCCAGGTTGCCTTGGTTCTGCTCCCTGTCATCCCTGCGCAAGCAGGGATCCAGAAACTCCTCTCTCCCCCCTGCTTCAAGAGGGTGGCCCTGCGGTAGCCAGGCCGGGTGAGGGGGCGCCTATCGCCTCTCCCCTTTGCGGCAGAGGCCGGCTTGCCGACAGGCAAGCCGGGTGAGGGGGCTCCTTCACCAAAGGCCAAAGGGGAAAAGAGAAATCCGATCGACGTGAAAAACCTTGTCTATTCAATCGGCCCCAGCCCCACAATGAGAATAATTTCCTTTTCGCCATCGGCACCCCCTTTCAAAACCAAGACTTCCTTGAAAAGGCGGAGATTCATTTGCTCCGAACCCGCCGGCGCACAAAGACTAGGCCTACCATAGCTCCTAGGGCCAGGGATGCCAGCAGGGCGCTGGCCGGTTCCGGAACCGCCAAAGTAACCTCCACCGAATACATCCGGGCATGGAAGCTGCCTACGCCTAACTGGCCGGTGGCCGTCAGTTGCGTGCCCAGCCCAAAGTTGCCTGGCGTCTGGAACCACAGGATGCCCAACGTGCCGCTGGCAAGCGTGTCAAAGTCAATCACTCCGGCGTTGGTGGCGGTTGGCTGGCCGTTGGCCCATGCGCCGGTCCACCAGCCGAAGTAATAGCCCGGCCCAATCATGTTGCTGCCTGCCACTACATCAAACAGATAATGCTGTTCCCCGCGTTCGGTGGTGGTGCGGGTTTGGCCGATGCCGCGGATAATATAGTTATTGCCCACTTTCTCCAGAATTAGCGGCGTGATTTGCCGATCCGGCGTGAAATTGTCGTTGTCATAGAAGGCCCATTCGACCACCGGCGCCCAGAAGGAAAACTCCTGGGTATGGATGAAAATGCCGCTATCTCCATCATCGGTGGCGCGGTTGATAAGCGGATTTCCGAGCGGAACCATGGGCTGGTTCTGGGTGGTAAATTGGATGGAGTAAATCCGATTGGCGGGGGTGGAAAACCCACTCAGCAGATCGCCCACCACATCGGCGTTGCTTCCCCGACCCAAATACCGATGAGTGCCGGGAGAGATGAAATCGAACTCAATACTTCCGGCATTATTTAGATCTCGATGGGCAAAAGTATATCCTGGTCCCACCACGGAACTGCCCGAAGCCAAGATAAATGGAAATGATTGCACGCCGCTCATAGTGGCAGGCGTAGTGATCGGCTGACCCACTCCGGTAATTACCCAAGACTCCGTGCCCACTTTTTTCAAAATCACCGGTTCTACCTGCCGGCCGCATTGAGCGGTCCCGTTATCGTTATAAAAAGCCCAGGAAGTAGCAAAGCCCCAGTGGGTAAATCCGGGCGTAGCCGTGCCGGTATCATAAAGGAACATATAATTGAACCCCGTATCTACGTTGCCCCGGTTGATCAAGGCCGGCCCAATGATTTCCGCCGAAGCGATTCCCCCAGACAAGGCTGCTAGAAACGCCATGCCGCCTGTGAGCACACCCCTCAGTAGCCGAGGCATCGTTCCAACCCTTTCGCAAAACGGAAGACCTTTCAGAGAAGCCTCGAACATCCCGACGACTTTGATCATACCTCCCCCAAAGTCGGCGTTAAGAATTTGACAAAAAAAGTTGTTAAAAATTGGGGGTAGGAAGTGGGCGGTTGCCCACCCCTAGGCCAGTCCGCTATGATAAGGCAAAAGGCCATTGGTCTGCCGGTTAGGGATCCTGGAATAGCCGGAAGATTTCCAACGGAACAATCGGCCTGCCATCCCTACGCAAGCAAAGGCCCTGACTCCTTGGGCTCTGCCATTTCGTGTCATCCCTGCGCAGGCAGGGATCCAGAAAAAAACGTCTCTCCCCGGGGGCATGGCTATCTACACATCTTTTCGGAGCCACAATATGTTGGGGGAAACTGGTCGGCAAAGCCACAACATCTTGTAGGAGAAAGCTGTTATGTAGATACCAATGCCCCAGGGGTGGGGGAGCCCGGCGGAGCCGAAGGCGACGCCGTCCAAGTGGCCTGCTTCCCTTTGCCAGCGGGCTGCTCAAGGAAGCCTGGACTGCTACTTTCGCAGGGATGAGACTAGGGCCCCCTCACCCGGCCAACCTAACGGTTGGCCACCCTCTCCCGCGGTGGGGAGAGGGGATGGTAAGGCCGGGGCGGTGCCCGGCCGGATTGGTGGCCTAGGCAGAGCCTAGTCCCTACGGGGTGGAATGCGGGCAGGATGGCCACCCTAGCACCGAAACCAGGGATAAAGGAGCCTGGATTCCCGTTTGCGTGGGAATGAGACCCAATCCCCCTCAGTTAGCTTGGCTTGTGCTGGGCCACCCTCTGGGAGCAGTGGGGAGAGGGAGTTTTTTCTGAGTTCCTGGTTGCGGAGGGATGACAAACGAGATTTGCATTCGGCGGAAAGGGTTTCTATTTTTCGGAGGAGGGCGGTTATGAGCAACAAGATCACTCGGCGGCAGTTGGTACAGACAGGTTTAGGGGTCGGACTGGGCGGCTTGGTAAAAAGCGGCTTGAGTGGGGCGGCTGGGGCGGCCGTGGGCTGGGCGGTGTTACCCGCTCGGCTACTTCGGGCCTATGCGGCCAACGAGAAAGTCCAAGTGGCTCTGATTGGCGTAGGGGGCCGGGGACGCTGGTTTGTGGAAACCATCCCCAAAATGGCCGACTTGGTCGCTCTGTGCGATGTCAACGACCTGAAAGTCGAAGAGACGTTCCGATTCTTGGACGAAACAAGCCGCCGTTGGGCCGACTCTCCGCATCCCTGGGAGCGGCAGGCCGCCGAAATCTATCGTCGTTTGGCTGAAAAGAAGCCGCCCGTTTTTGCCGACTTCCGCAAAATGCTCCAGGAAATGGGCGCTAAAATCGACGCTGTTGTGGTTGCTACGCCGGACCATACCCATGCGGTAGCCAGTGCGGCGGCCATCCGATCCGGGAAACATGTCTTCTGTGAAAAACCGCTCACCAGAACGGTCCATGAATCTCGGACCCTACGGGACTTGGCCCGACAGTACAAAGTGGCAACGGCCATGGGTAACCAGGGGACCTACAGCGGACCGTTCCGCCGGGCCTTGGAACTAATCCGTACTGGCGCTCTAGGCCAAATCCGGGAGGTATATATTTGGAACGATGCTGGCGGAGCCGATCGTCGAGAGCCGCCCAAAGGGGAAATGCCCGTTCCAAAACACCTGCACTGGGATCTTTGGCTTGGACCAGCAGCGTACCGACCGTTCCATTCCGACTGGCTCAACCGGAACCTGTGGCGGGAGTTTGGTACCGGGCAATTGGGCAATTGGGCCTCACACACGGCCAACTTGGCCTTCATGGCCCTAGAGGTGCATAGGCTTTGGTCGGCGGAGGCGGTTTCGGCGCCGGCAGAGCAGTCCGGCGCTGCTAAACCATCGGCTTCAGCAGATGCCTCGGCACCGGCAGCGGCAGGCCGGTCGGTCTTGCCAGGGGCGGGCCAAACGCCTTCTGCCAGTGCACCGCCGAAAATCCGGATCCGGGCAGAGACTTCGGGCGTCAATCGACTTTCGTTCCCAAGATGGGAAAAAGTTTACTGGGAGATTCCAGCCCGCGGCAAATGGCCGCCGATTACCTTCCAGTGGCTCAACGGCCCAGCACCCGGCCTGGAAGAGCTTCTAAAACCCATCATGCAGGACGCCCCGGAAAAACAGCGCGGACTGTGGCACTTTGCCGGCACCCTGATCGTGGGCGAAAAAGGCAGTATTCACACCACTGGGCATAACATGTGGTTTCGACTTTTGCCGGCGGATCGGTTTACCGGCGTGCAGACCGAGCGGCCCGAGACGGTTCCGGCTTCCCGGGGGCCAGAACAGGATTGGCTTGCCGCCTGCCGGGGCGGAGAGGCCCCTTGGAGCCAGTTCGACTACGCCGCCGCCTTGAACGAATTCCTCATGCTCGGCAACATCGCCACTCAGTTTGAGCAGCCGATCGAATATGATCCCTTGGCC
This sequence comes from Thermoguttaceae bacterium, assembly GCA_025062105.1. Classification (GTDB taxonomy): domain Bacteria; phylum Planctomycetota; class Planctomycetia; order Pirellulales; family Thermoguttaceae; genus JANXAQ01. The sequence goes on along the minus strand of JANXAQ010000255.1, from coordinate 32,587 downwards.
ATGAAAATCACTAACCTGCCCGAAGCGGATCAGCTTCTGCGCAGCGAATACCGCCCAGGCTGGAGCTTGTAAAACAACATCGCCCTCTTCGACCAAATGCCTTCGCTAAAGCCAAACTTAGGCAATGTTGGTAAACGCCTGTAAAATACCATTGTACCCTTCCGCCAAATGCAGCCAGACATTACGCACCCGTCATCCCTGCGCAAGCAGGGATCCAGAAAAGTCCCTCGCTCCAGTGGGGGAGAGGGTGGCTTGGCCAAAGGCCAAGCCGGGTGAGGGGGAAACTCCCTCTCCCCACTGCGGGAGAGGGTGGCATTGCCGAAGGCAATGCCGGGTGAGGGGGACTTCCTCTGAAACCAGAAAGCAGAGGGCCGAAGGCAGAGGGCAGTTGGAGGTAGGGAACAAGGGAGTTTTGAGAGGTGGAAGCCAGAACACAGAGTTCCATCTGTTGTAAAGAAGTGATTTTGATTCCCCCTCACCCGGCTAGCCTTGCAGGCTAGCCGGCCTCTCCCACGGAGGGGAGAGGCGAATAAAAAACTCCTCTCTGCCCTTGGCCGGGAAATCGACATGAGTAAAGGGAATTATAGCATCAGCACCGGAGGGGGAGGTAGTTTGTTTATTCGCACGGACCAGTTTTATTTGGCAAAAAATCGGTCTATGTCGGTGTGCCTTGCTAGTTCAGGAGTCCAAGCTATGCGAAGAGCGATTCTATTGCTTTGGGGTTTCTGGGTGTTTCTGGAGTCTGGTGTTCAATTGCCGAGTGCCGGTGGGCAACCGATCCCGGCCTATCATGAACAATTGATTCGTCAGGCGGCCCAGCAGGTTCGGCCACAGGCCAAACCGCAAAAGCCCCGCCGGGTGCTCATCTGGAACAGCCCCCCGCATCTGATGCCCAAAGACCCACACAAAGGCTATTGCATTCCCTACGGTCAGGCAGCCTTCTGCATCCTGGGCGAAGTGAGCAAGGCTTATGAACCGGTGGTTAGCGACGACCTGGCCATCATGGCACCGGACAGCCTGGCCCGGTTTGATGCTATTGTTTTGAATAATGCCTCTGGTCCTTGGATTACGCCGACCGACCAGGACCTGCAAAAACCGGCCCTTCGCGCCTTGGGAGCCGACAAAGAGGCGATCGAAAAGCGGCTTCGGCAGAGTTTTCTGGAGTTTGTCTCCGGCGGCAAAGGGGTGGTTTGCATCCATTATGCTATTGCTGCTAATCGCCATTGGCCGGAGTTTACCGAATTGTTCGGGGCCACCTTTACAGGCCATCCATGGACCGAGGAGGTTGGGGTAACCGTCGAGGAGCCGGGCCATCCGCTGGTGGCTGCCTTTGGCGGCAAGGATTTTCGGATTACTGATGAAATTTACGAATACGGACCGCCGTATGACCGCTCGAAGCTACGGGTGCTTTTGTCCATCGATCCGGCTACCACCAATATGGGCGCCCGCTGGATCCAGCGCAAAGACGACGATTTCGCCCTGGCCTGGATAAAGCCATACGGCAAAGGCCGGGTTTTTGTTACCAGTTTCGGCCACATGAGCCAGATTTTCTCCCATCCGCAGATATTGCAGTTTTATCTAGATGCGATTCAGTGGGCCTGCGGGGACTTGGCCGCTTCGGCCGAACCTCGGCCAACCCGGCCCCTCCGGGCCAATATCCCCGGCCGAGAACCTGTGCCCGGCTTGCCGGGGTTTGTGAGCCTGTTTGACGGCAAGACTTTGGCCGGTTGGCAAGGAGATCCGGAACTCTGGTCCGTGCAGGACGGTGCGATCACCGGCCAGACCCGAGCCGACAAACCGTTGAAAGAAAATCAGTTTCTTGTCTGGAAAGATCAGGTGGAGAACTTTGAACTCCGGCTGAAGTTTCGGATCGAAAGCGGCAATTCTGGGATTTATTTTCGGGCGCAGAAACGGCCGGCGGGCAAGACCGACGGCGATCCGCTCATCGGGCCCCAGGCCGATTTCGACGCATCGGGCCGATGGACCGGCGTTTTGATCGAATACCTGGGCAGGGGCATCCTAGCCGAGCGGGGGCAGAAAGTGCGGATCGACCAGACGGGCAAAAAAGAACTGGCCGGTTCGGTGGGCGATCCGGAAAAGCTCCTGCAAGTGGTCCGGCCAGGCCAGTGGAATGAATATACCATTATTGCCCGCGGGGGCCAGGTGGTGCTGAAAATCAATGACGTGGTCATGTGTGAGGTAGCCGAAGACCAGGACCCCAAACGGCCCCAGCACGGCTGGCTGGCCCTGCAGGTGCACGTCGGCCCGCCGATGCGCGTGCAGTTTAAAGATATCTTTTTACGACGTTTTTAGGCAGGCAAGAGGCTCTGTTGCAAGGTTCCCCCACCGTGGGATGTTGTGCCCATTCTGAAAGGTTTTCTTCCGCTTCGATGGGTTATGACCCAACCGGAAACCTTTCCAACCGAGCCTGGCTGAGATGGTTTGGCTAGATAAACAAAACGGATCGCCTGTTTGCAGAGAAACGTTATCGACCTTTCAACCGGCCTGCCTAGACCGTAGCCGCCGGCGGCTCGGTGCTTCTACCCATAAGGTTCCTGCCAAAGCTTTGAAAACCCACCCTTTCCGCAAACTTTTTTCTATCTCCTCCAAACGTAATGTAATGGAAACCTTTGCAAAATCTTGAAAGATGGAGTGAACTTTAGGACCTATGGATGCGGGATTCCTCGGCCCCACCTATTCCAACCCCAAGCGATCCCTGTTGCTCGCAGTGTTAGCAACCCTACCGATTGAGTTAGATGGGTACTAATGGAACCTCTGCAAAATCCGGAACGTGTAGGGGACTAATTGAACCTTTGATTCCATCGGTTTTGGCACCCCCATCCTAACACCTACTCTATATAGGATATTAGAAGAACGAGGACCAGTGTATATTGGGTTGAAACAATAGCAACCAAAATGATATAAAGATATCTGCCTTGAATTATGCAGAGCTTCCCTAAAAATATTTCCTTTGGGACTTCTGGATAACTCAGTTTTTTAACCTCTTGGCCTTGAGGGCAGTTGGTGCCCGCTGGCAAAGACCAACAGGAATAAAAAATATCTAGCATACTCCTTTGCGTAAAACCGCCCCCGTCGCTAGCTGGACTTCTGCTAATGTTCCGATACCTGCACCTGCTTCCTGCAGTTACGGCGATATCTCTATTTGTTTACACAATTGTCTAACAGCTTTCGTAGTAAAGGTACGCTTCTTCCAAGGTGAGGCCAAAAATGGCCAAAGTCGAGCTGATAATCAAGCGGAAAGATTTTTCGGAACTTTTTCCCCAAACGGGCTGCCCAACTGTTGTTGGGTATTCTTAGGACATGAGTTAACACATGAGTTAACATTGAGAAACACTGGGCATTCGTTTCTGTGGAAATAATTGATGTAGGGGAATTCCCAAAAAGAAACCGGCTCGATAAGCTAGGACAAGATAAGCTGTTCGGTTTCTTGTTTCGAGGAGATTTTTAAGAGGGAATCTATGCATGCTTTGAAGGATATTTTTTCACTATTTTGCTGTGCTCCTCCTTTATCCCAATAGATGGGTCTGTTAGCACTGCCAGCAACCTACGTTTCGTAGGTGTTGGAATCGGGTGGGCCAATCCTTACAAATGAAAAGTTCGTAAAGTGCATTGCCGTTTCGGATTTTCCAGAGGTTCCAATCTACTCAAGTAGGCTGACATGTGTCGTGTCGAAGGATTCCGTGCAGTCACCACATAGCGGAGAGCTGGAATGCGTAGTGAATATATCCAAGTGCTGACGAGCATCGACAGTGCGGAAAAGGCAGCCGTCATTGCCCAGACACTGCTGGAGAAGCGTTTGGCGGCATGTGTACAAATCCTAGGCCCTATCCAAAGCCATTATTGGTGGCAGGGCCAGCGGGAGCAAAGCCAAGAATGGCTTTGCTTGGCCAAGACCAGGCAGGAGCTATATCCCGCAGTGGAGTCGGCCATTCGAGCCGTTCATCCCTATCAGACGCCGGAGATTTTGGCCACGCCGATCCTGGCCGGGCTGGCAGAGTATCTAGCCTGGCTGGACCAAGAGGTTTGTCCTCTTAGGAGCGAATCTGTGGGATGAGAGGCTGTGCCCAAAGGCGTTTTCTAGCTTGCATGCAATGCTCTGTTCGGCTACTGCGAAACCTTTTCACTCTCTATTTCCCGAGGGTTGCCAGAGGCATGGCCCAGCCCGAAAAACCTTCGGAAAACATTCAAATTTCATGTTAGAACAGCTTCTAACTCCAATATTTCCCAGCAGCTAGAGCATCCAACTGGAACTGCAGTTTAGAAATTGGCAAAAGTCAATTTGAACAGAAGCGACCTATAAATTAGAATTCGACTTCTGCCATTTTCCCTGCTATTCCCACAATTTCTTAAGTCCAAAGATGGCAAGGAATTAGAGGTTTCCTCTGTCAGCAGGTGGCCCAAAATGGCAAAAGTCGAGTTAGGGGATCTTGCATAATTCAAAGGGGATATTTTTATACTATATTAGCTTGTCCTCCCCCTAACCTAATATCTAAGAGGTGCTAGCATTCCTAGCATCCAATAGTAGGTGTTCAGATAGAAGACCCGAATGGGTATAGAATCAGAGGTCTATAAAGGTTACTGTATGTTTATGGTTCGGCAGAGGTTCTAAGGATATATTTTTATAGCATTTTGGTTCCCCTCAGCTTGGAACCAATATGGAGGGTTGCTAGCACTGCTAGTGCCTTGGATATAGTAGGTATTTGATCAGTCTGCCCAACGCTTACAGATTCAAAAGTTCACACAATTCACTATAGGAACCTCTGCACAATTCAAGGGGGATATTTTTATACCATTTTGGCAGATACTTCCTGTAACACAACATATAGGGGCGCTAGGATTGTTAGCCCACAATAGATAGTAGGAGCCTGGTAGAACAACGGAACGGCGAGAGATGCAAAAGTACATAAAGTTCACTGGATGTTCAGAATTTTGCAGAGCTTCCTATATGTTTAGGCTTCTGTCGAAATTCCTAGCATTTCCTAACAAAATCAGAGTCTCTGCCTTGTTAAGGCGGGAAGATGGTCCAGACGATCTGAGAAGCGTTTTATTTTGTTAAAAAATCTTCATCCATTCTCTATTGCCGAAACGGCCGTGCGGAAAAAGGCTTGGAGGGTCTGAATGGGATAATAACAGAAGGGCCACTCGCGGTAGCGGAGCAGAGTGTCGGTCTGAAGCTGGGCCTGGAGGGCAGATTGCTCGGCTAACAGGCGTTGCCGGACTTCCCCAAGCCAGGCTTGCATCGCCTGGTTGATCCGACGGATGGCTAAGAATCGGGCACGTGCATTTTCGGGAGTAACCGGGGTCTGGATCCATCGCCATTTTTCCGCCGCCAAGGTTTCCGGGGTTTCGGTTCCCGGAGCCGGTGTGGCAACCGAGCAGAGAGAGTCCGAGCTGTTTAAGAACCATTCCGGGTGCCAGGTAAGATCTCGGAGTTGTTTTTGCAGGGCAAGCCATCGCTGCCGGATCCCTTCAGGCCGATCCACCGGCAGATACAAGGTGCCGGAAAGCACTAAAAATGCGGGCGGTTCCAGACCCAGCCACCGCCGAATCAATTCGTCAGTAATTTGATCATATCGGGCGCCGCCGATACCGTGGATGAATAATTCTCCTAAAGCCAATCTAGCCCAGAGGGTGGTCAGCAGCGCTTTGGGTCGAAGCCGGAGGCCTTGCTCGACCAATTGCTGCAGGATGGCGACTGCCGGAGCCAGATCGGTTTGGGGCCCGATGGGCAAATGAACTTTCCAGCCTGCCCGATCCGAAAGGATCAGTTCCTGGGCAGTCGGTCGGACAAAAAGCGGGCGACGAATTGGTTCCTGGGCTGTCCAGACCCAAAGGGGTGTTTCCATCCAGCCGTCTTCGGCCCGCAGATTTGGTACCGGTTGGGCGGGATTGCGAATCCGATGCTGCCGACGGTATTCCATCAGAATAGTGTTATAATGTTTATGTAACGGGATAATCTGCCCCAGCAGATGGCCGACGAACCATAAAAACGCTTCACCCTGACAGAGCCGACTGAAGGGCACTTCCAGAGTTCGGCTTCCCCAGCGGATTTCCCACAGGTGGCGAGCCTGGGCCAGAGCGGCTCCCAGCCGACCAGTCGCTTTGGCACGCTGTAACACGTCGGGCCAAAAATCCCGGAGCATCGGTTCCGGAACCAAAGGTGCTATGGCCTGATAGGCCAGGGTGCCGAAAGCCTCCAACGTGGCCCAATCGATAATCGGCCGGTCTTCGTACGGAACTCCTGGTGCGGGAGCGTCCAAAGGAATGTCCACCCATCGGGGCTGTTGGGGCATGCCTGTAGGTGTTCGAATTTGCATATTGTGGGGTACATCATGATCGATGATCAAATTAACGGATATACATGAGTATTTTTGGGCCAGCCGATCCAGAGCAAAGTTTTTCAGCCACACGCCGGGATGAAAAAGTTGCGGCTGATGCCCGGCTAAAAGCATCGGAATCCTTTCGGGCCCGGGACTCAGGGAAACAGTGGTTTTTGGTTGGGCATCTGGGCCACGTAGAAATGGGGGATCAATGAGAGCTTCCGCTCCTAGAGTCCTTCTGGGGTTATCGGACGCCTTTAACCAAAAGCCTTGGGCTTCTTCTGGCAATGGGTGATAGGTTCTGGTCCATTGGCAGGCTTGCTGGAGCAATTCCTGTCGGGCCAATCGCATCAGCTGCCCGAGAGGTTTTCCTTGGCAGTCATAGAAAGCAGCCTCAGCCAGGCGGGCCCGATTGGTAGGCAACAGTCGATCCACCTCCGCCCAATCCGGCCAAACTACCACCCCCCCGTTCTCCTCCGGCGCCTGATACCGTCGGATAGGTTCTCGGAGCAGTGGATCGGGCATACCTGCCTCGTCAGCCTGCAGCTAAGGACAAGAAGGTCTGCTGGACATACAGACCGACCCGTAAGGGACACCAGAAGAATCTGGGCAAGAGTCGGGCTTGCCTTTATTCAAATCGCTCCATCGCGTTCTGGGTGGGTACTCGGCCAAGCAGCGGCGCAGTACCTGCTGATAGACTTTTAATCGGGTGACCGGGTCGTCCAAGGCACCGCCGAAGGATCGTTTTTCTTCCAAGTAGATTCGGGGTACCGGCAGCTCGACGATTTTCCACCCAAGCCGGGCCGCCTGCACCCAAACCTCCAACGGCATCGCATAACCCGTCTCAGTAATCCGCAGTTCTTTTAACGCCTCTACCCGATAGGCCTTAAATCCGCAAAATGCGTCAGTAATTCTAAGGCCCAAAAGCCGATTCAGTTGGGCGGTGATGATCCGGTTGATCCGCCGACGATCCGGCGGAGCAGGTTGATCGCCTGGAAAAGAGCGGAGGTATCGGCTTCCGGAGACCATGTCAATCTGCCGGCTGCGAGCGGCAATGAACTCGGGGATTCGGTGGGGCTCATGCTGACCATCGCAGTCGATAGTGATTAAAGTATCATATTTATGAGCGATCGCAAATTGGAAGGCCGTTCGCAGGGCCGCCCCGTAGCCAAGATTGTGTGGATGCCGGATCACATAGATCTGTTTCCAGCGACTCAACAGCTCTGGGGTCGCATCGATGGAACCATCATCGACCACCAGCACCTCCGCGCAGTAGCGGAGCACGGCTTCTAGAACCTCTTCCAGGTGCGCCGCCTCGTTATACACCGGCAGTGCAGTCAGCACATGGGGTCTCATCCCAAATGGCCTTTTCTAAAAACTGAGACCTTCTAACCTTCATTTTTGCCCTAACTGCCTTTTTCTTTAGAACTTACGGCAAAACCTCCTGTTGCCCAAACAATGTATTAACTCTCAGGATTATAAGGATCATAAAGACCTGAAAACGTTTCTTTTTTTGCGGGAGCCCCAAAATGGCAAAAGTCCGGCTAAGAACTTACCCAAAAATTGGGATTATAAAGTTTTTGCCCATATGAGTTTTTCTACCTTCCCTCCATACATAGGCAGGGACGCAGAACTATTTCGGTTTTCATTTTGGTACAGGCTCTCATTGGTACAGGCTCTCAGCTCCCAGAAATGCAGGAACTACCCTAACAGCAAGCTAGCAAAAATCTCTTTTCAACCTTCGACACTCTGCGGTTAGTTCAACGTTTGCCCATTTCTAGCCGGCGCCGCCTTTGGATGTTCTAACCTATTCAAAATATTAGAGTTAGGGAATTTACTGAACAAAGAATCCCAAACCCTAACTCCTTGAAAACACAAGAAGGTACCGAAATGTCAAAAATTGAATTTAGAGGCTTTCCTAAGATCAACAGTTTAGCGGTCTCCAATAGGTTTTGTCTGACCGTGGCTGCTCCTTGAGACTCCTTAAAAATAGGGATTTGGGAGATTATTATTGTAGAGATTTTAAAGAGGCTCCTCTTTTTCATTGTAGAAAATGCTTTTTTCAGCGCAATCTTTTACTATAATTTTACCACAGCTGTCTAGATACAGCGACTTTCCCCAGAAGGCATTCCCTGCCGATCAGTTTCCGGAGCAGGTAGGGAAAAGTTCAACCACAGGATAGTATCATCAAGGGAAAGAAGGTAAAATTATTAAAAAACAGAACTTCTACATAATTCAAAGGGATATTTTTATACCATTTTGACTTTTCCCCTCCACTAACGCAATATATAGGGGTGCTGGCTTGTTAGTCCCCAATAAATAGTAGCTCTCCAGGCAGGAGAACCGAAGGGGGATATAGTCTGAAGTTCACAAAGCTCACTGTATGTTCAGCATTTTGCAGAGGTTCCAAATAGTTTGCCAAATCCTGAACATATAGTGAACTATATGATGATTAGTTTCCTACGTAGTCGAGCGATCAAGAGCAACGGCACTATATGTGGGTGTTCTCAGTGTTTGCTACCTTAGATGTGGATCAAAAAAGGAATGAACCCAGATAAAAATATGCCCTTGGCTTGTTCTGAGGCTGCCGAGTTTCTGGAGTAAACGGAAATGAAGCGGGGCTGTTGGCTGGAAAGATGGGGGATACATTTAGGAGGAGGCATTTGGGCTGTTGGGGTTTTCCTGTGGGTGGGTGCCGTTTGTTCGGTTGAGTTGGATCTGATTTCAATTTTACAAGTTTCCCCTGCCCGATCCAAGGAGGCGGCTGTGGTCCAGGAAGCACGAAAGTTTTTAGATCGATACGAAGCTCAGTTGGCCGAGTTGGAAAAGAAGGCGAATTTGGCCTCTTGGCAGGCGGCCAATTCGGGTAAAAAGGAAGATTTTCAAGCGGCGGCCGAGGCGGCTTTGGCGGTGCGACGGCTGCACAGCGATTCGGCCGCCTGGGCGGAGGTTCGGCGGCTGCTAGCGCAGCGCACGGCTCTGCCGCCGGAACTGGCCCGCTCGTTGGAACTGGTCGAATTAGCCTACCGAGCCAATCAGCTGCCCGAAGAAACCCTCCGCCGACTGGTTGAAGCTTCCACAGAAATTGAACAGGCTCTTAGTACGTATCGAGCTAAGCTGAACGGCCAAGAGTACTCCAATAACGAACTTTTGGAAATGCTTCGACAAGAGAAAATCTCTAGCAACCGGCAAAAGATTTGGGAGGCTCTCAAACAAGTTGGCGCCATCGTAGGGCCGAAACTAATCGCTCTAGCCAAGCTACGCAACGAAGCCGCTCACCAATTGGGATACAAAAATTTCTGGTATATGCAAATGCATCTCCAGGAACATGATCCAACAGAATTAGAGAAGATTTTCGACCAACTGGAGCGGCTTACCCGAGAGCCGTTTATCAAAATGAAATCGCAATTGGACGGCGAACTGGCCGAGCGTTTTGGTTGCTCTGTGGAACAGCTTCGTCCATGGCACTACGATAATCCGTTTTTCCAGGCACCGCCGGCCTCACCGAAGGTGGATCCGGATGAGTTTTACCGCTCGAAAACCAAAGAGGAGATTGTGGAGATAGCACGCCGGTATTTTGCCGATGTAGGGTTACCGGTAGATGACATTTTAGCCCGAAGCGACCTTTATGAGCGGCCGGGCAAAGACCAACACGCCTTCTGCACCCATATCGACCGCCGAGGCGATGTTCGGACCCTTTGTAATGTGAAACCAACGGCCGAGTGGATGGGTGTGGTATTGCATGAGCTTGGCCATGGGGTTTATGAATTGGGGTTGGGGCCGGAGCTGCCGTACACGCTTCGTCAACCGGCCCATGCCTTCACCACCGAAGCAGTTGCCATGCTTTTTGGAGCCAAGGCACTAGAACCAGATTTTTTGTTTCGGTACGTTCGGGTACCAGCAGAGCGGGTCCAGGCTGTCGCAGAAGCCTTGGCTGAACAACGTCGACGTGAACAGTTGATCTTCTGCCGGTGGACCCTAGTGATGTTCCACTTTGAGAAAGCCCTGTACGAAAATCCCGATCAGCCCCTGAATCGCCTTTGGTGGGACCTGGTAGAGCAGTACCAGCAGCTTCGTCGGCCTGAAGGCCGAGATGAACCGGATTGGGCTGCAAAACCGCATTTTACTATCGCCCCCGTATATTACCATAACTACATGTTGGGCGAACTATTGGCAGCGCAGCTGCGACATGCCTTTGAGAAGTACATTTCTGGACGGGAAGCTTCTTCCAGCTTCTGGCCCACCCCAGGCCCAGAAGAGCTTCCGGTGGACACGGCCGCCAGCCGACCGCCTGCTGGGGCCCAGTCCCCTTCTGCACGAGATGTCCGTACTGGCCGACTGTCTGGGTCGAACAGGCCGGGAGGTTCCGCAGCTGGCCCGGCTGCCGATCCCAACGCCCAACTGGGTCGATTTCTCCGCCAACGGGTCTTTGCCCCCGGAGCCCGGTGGCCCTGGCCCGAGTTCGTACGCCAAGCGACCGGAGAACCTTTGTCGGCCAGCTACTACGCCCAGGAACTGCACGCCCCCTAGCCCGCTTTTCTAACCTCGACGTGTGCCAATTCGAAGAGCCTCTATGCTCGAGTTTTGCCATTTCTCCTTAATGGAACCTATGCATAATTCAAGGGGGATATTTTGATACCATTTTGATGTCCTTCCTCTAACACCACATATACAGCTGTAGCATTGCTAGCACCCAATAGATAGTAGATGTCCAGATAGGAGAATCAACCGGCAGAGAATCAAAAGTCCACAAATTTGACTATACGTTCAGGATTTTGCAGAGGTTCCTTCAGAATTTTGCGGAGATGTTTTACCGATAAGGCAGCTGTTCATGGCTGGGGATTTCTGGTGGAATTGGTTGGTGGCGTGGGTGGCGGATTTCGTTGGTCGAAAGCACCCGTATTCCCGGCTGATCATCCAGCGGGCAGACATGTTCGCACACCCCACAGCCAATGCACCGGTTCGGGTCCACCCGAGGAAGCTGCACCGTCTGGAATTGGCCGGTTCGGAGCATGATCTCCTGAGGGACACAATAGATGGCTTTCTCTGGCACTGGGCAATGTTCTTCGCAGACGATACAATTTCGGCCATAGACGTAGGGGATACATCGGCTGGGATCGAAGGCGGCTAGGCCAATTTTAAACTGATGTTTTTCTTCCAGGCTGAGCGGTCGGATGGCTTCTGTTGGGCAAACGTGCCCGCAAGCAGTGCAATTGTAATCACAGTGGCCAATCAGGGGTACTAAACGAGGAGTAAAAATTCCCTCTAATCCTGCTTCGGTAATGGCCGGTTGCAAACCCCCGGTGGGACAAACTTTCATGCACAGAGCACAGCCGGTACATCGGGCCAAGAATTCCGGTTCTGGCCTGGCTCCGGGCGGACGGATTAGGTGGGGATGATAGTAGTGCTTAGCCCGTCCCTGCGGAGTGGCCCGCAGACCGGCCAGGGCCAGTAGCCCTCCTAATGCCGACCATACCAAGCCTCGTCGGCTCAACCCAACCGATTCAAGAGGCGGCTGTTTTTTCCACGGCAAGCTCACTAGGCGGAAACAACAGCTTTCCCGGACACATTGTGCCGAACAATTCAAGCACATCAGGCATTCGCTGGGACGCCAGGTTTGCCCCGCCTCTGAGGCCGACGCCCCATGACAAGCCGTCAAACATAACCCGCACTGATTGCAGCCTTCGGCAGTTACCTGACGGCGTAACATTGGCCATCGGCCTAGCAAGCCCAATAGCGCCCCCAACGGACACAGATACCGGCACCAAAATCGACGCCGATACCCGTTGGCTGCCACCATCAGCCCAAAAACCAGCCAGACCAATCCCGCCCCTAAAAATGCCTGCCTCGGAAGCGAAAACACATGATCTCGGAAAAATTGATACACCGGTTCAGTCAGGCTCGTTAGATGCCAGGGGCCAATCTGCACCGGCCCCAACACCACCGGCCCAACATGCGGGTCCGCCTGAAATACGCTATGAGCCGTCTCTTCCACAGCCCATTGAAAGGCAGGATAAATGGCTGTGGCCGTCGTCCGATACAAAAGCACCAGCGGATCAAACAAGCTGATCCAATGGCCTCCGAATAGCGCCATAGCTAAGCCGGCCGCCAGCACATAATACTTCGCCTTCTGCCAAGGAGAATAGGCATCCCGACGTTTGGCCCGGCTTTGGACCTTGTCAAAAGCCCACCCGGCCAAAGAATGTACCGTACCCAATGGGCAAACCCAGCCGCAAAAAATTCGGCCGAACAACATAGTTACCACTATGCTCACCAGGCTCCAAAGGAATAGGGGCGGCAGAGCCCGAGCAGCAACTCCGGTCAACACCAAAAGTAACGGGTCGGCCAAGAAGAAGGCTTTCAGCCACCCGCTGGGTACGCCTTCGGTAGGTGCCCAACTGACCAACACCATCCATAAAAACAGAATCAAAAACCCCACCTGAACCACCCGCCGCATCCAACGCGGCAGAACGATCAAACCGATTTTCATCGGGCTACCCCCGCAGTTTTAAGAGAGGGCGATTTCCTTTGGTTTGAGACTTCGATAGTCCATGGTGCCTAGGCCGACTTCGACGGCTTTTTTGATAGAGCCGACTTCCTCCGGCTTCCGCCGTAACATTTCCGCCCCAAAGGCATCTAAGGCAACAATGTCGGTTCCGGCTGCTATGGTCCATTTGGCCTCTACGTCTTCCAGCCGGCCACCTTTCGGCCCATTGGCCAGCATGATTCGGGTGCAATCCAAGATACAAAACTGCGGCTTCATAAAGCGGGTGATGTCGGCCAACGAGGTAGGAATATCTTGATGGAAGAGTTGGCGATTTTCGATCACTCCCATGTAGTTCTTCATGCACAAAGTGGCCGTAGCAAGCCGATGATGCTTGGCAATAGGCACATTGATCAAAACGTCCGCTTCCATCATCTCCGGATAAATGGGGATGGTTTTAATCCGTTCCCCTTTAATGTTCACCTCCCGGAAACGTTCCCGATCTAGATAGACAATTTGGGCGCCTGCCTTTTTGGCGGCTTCAGCAATGCCACTGGTCAGATAGGTCTTTTGGGCCAGATCGCATGGGTTATCGCCGACCTTGACCCGTTTGGCCCCAGCATCCAGACACAACCGAACTAATGTCGCCACCAGATCGGGATTGGTATTGGCGGCCTGTTCCCTGGTCCGATCCCAAGCGATGTTCGGTTTGATCCAGACCACATCCCCTTGTTTGACAAACCGCCGGATACCGCCCAGCGCTTCTAGGACTTGTTCAGTCAGTTTGGAGACCACTTTTTGCTCTTCGCTCAGGCTGACCGGCGCTGGGCCAGTCCATCGAACAATGGCCATTTGCACCTGGCTCTCCAAAAAGGAGGCCAATCCTGTAGATGCTAAACCAAACACCCCTGCCCCGGCCGCCGAATACGCTAGAAACTCACGCCGATTCAAACCCTCTGCCATTGTAAAACCTCCTTACCAATGCGAAGATAACCAAGTTGCTCTCTTCCACCTGCTCGACATGAACTACAATCGCTCTGATGCGTTGTTTGCTGGTAACGTCGCCTTTTTCGGAACATAAAAGGCCAGTAACACTTTATTCCAGTGGCGAAAGAAGCGTTTTTGGTCCAGAAGGGATCCCACAATTGTCATTCCCACATAAGCAGGAATCCAGATGGTTTCCCTTTTTTCTTTTTTCGGCGCGTTACCGAAAGGATGCCTCCGTTGGCAGGAAGGAGAAGGGCAGCTTCTCCATCTCGCCAAACTGTACCAGACAACCATACCAAAGGGATTTCGGGGAATTGCCAGTAGCCCAAAACAATAACTGTCTAAGGTAGGCCGTTCGGAAGGTATAGGAAAGGAAGGTCTGGAAAAACTTTCGAGGAACCTTTGCATAATTCAAAGAAAATATTTTTACACTATTTGGGCGCCTTCCGCATCTAACCCAATCCGTAGGGTTGCTACCACTGCCAGCAACCTACATATAGTGGGTGTTTAAATGGGGCGTACTAGTCTATATCGAATCAAAAGTCCATAAAATTTACTAGATGTTTTAGGATTTTGCAGAGGTTCCTATTTTTGAGGCACAAGGGCCCTACGAGGGACATTGCCACGTAAGCGGGAATCCAGATTTTTCTCCGATGTTTTGCTGAAGTGGATTCCTGCTTTTGCTCCCGATGACAAAGAGGAACTTTTCCTTTCGGCTCACATAATGCAAACAAAGTGATAGAAACTTTTTTTACTATACCATTTTTTGGGAAAAAAAGAACCACCGGGGCGCTCTTTTTGATCTTTTTTGGAGGCAAAAAGAGCCTTTCGAGAAACAGACCTCTTTTAGACGGGAAGGTAAATTTGGACAAAAGAACATATCAATTATCGGCCTGCGGCTTCCATCCATAGTCGGGGAGTTTCTTTCCATAGAAATTGCCGGATGGCCTCTAGCAATTCGTTTGCTCGGCGCACAAGGGCCGGATCGTCCCGGACTGGCTGCGGCGGGCGCCAAGAGAGGATCAGGAGCGGCTTTTGCCGGCCAGGCCAACTAGGGCTTTCGGTGCCGCTGGCCATGCGAGAGTCAGAGCGGCTAGTGGAATGGCTTGCCTCAGCTACCGGCTCAAGCACCTGCTGGAACGGTGGAGGAATATGAATTTTTTGCCATTTGTTCGCCAATCGCCATTGGCCGCTTTTCGGATCTAGTTCTGCTGTTCGTATGATCAGTATATGCCGATACACCTGCAGGTATTTGAAAGCCGGGGGCAGGCCTGGGCCAACCGCCGGAGCGACCAAATACTGCTGCTGACCATCCCGAAGCTCCAAGTCGATATGCAAATGCCCTTGCAAAACACCAATGACCTGAGGAAACTCTTTTAGAATCTTCCGAACTCGGGGGGCATCGATAAAGGTAGGAGGATAGATCGGCTCATGAATAGCCACCAGCGTCGGATGCAGCCGATACTTTTCCAAGTCTTTCCGTAGCCAATCGAGAGTTTCCGGGTCAAAAGCCGAAAGCCCTTCTAAGCCCGGGCCATGGTGCATGGCATCCGGCGCTAACATCAGCAAGTGCAAGCCTCCACAGGCCAGCCGGTATTGCCGAGGGCCGAAAACCCCTTCAAACCCCTCAGGCCAATTGTCGCCGGGGATAATAGCATAAGGCCCTTTCCAATGCTCAGCCAACCACTGCTGCAAGTACTGTTGGCGTCGGAGGTTGCGGAGGACCGGCTGGCCGCTGCCGCCTCCTGCCGGCACGAAGGCGCTATTATCCCCTGTCAGCAGCAAAAAGGTCGGTTTTAATTCTTGCCGAATCCATCCAAGGGTCTTTTCCATCTGTTGGTGGTTCGACCCATCTAGATGCATATCGGTTAGCCAAGCGAAGCTGAAAAGCAGCGGAGCATCGGGATTAGCCCAATCGGGAGGTTTAACATAAGGTTTTGGGCCCAGGAGTTTACCGAACCGAAGAGCGGTTTGTTTGACTTCTTCCGGGACTTGAGCAAACAGTGGTTTTAGAGAGCCATGCACAATTAATGATGGAAGTAAAATACAAAAAATAGGTGTTTTGCAAATCATAGATAATTTAAACAGCATACACATTGCTTGATTAGAAGATGCTTGAACTCTTCCGAATGAAGTGGCCATGAATTTGGGAAAAACATTAAAAAATTATTTTAGAAACCTTTGGGGTTTCTAGAGCGAGGACTTGCTTTTCCTAAAATGCCTATGTTCTCCAAATAGCCAGATCCCAATGTAGTACTCTACTCCCCTGAAATGTTTTTCGTCTCTGCCTATTTACGTCTCGCTGTTGTCCCCCATCTTTGTGGGTATTACCATCAAGCCGGCTAGAAGTAATTGCTCCAAATAGGCGGAAATAGAGTGGGAGAACAAACCTTTCAAGAGAAGGCAATTGTTACCTTGAGAAAATTCCATCTTTAGGGGAACCCTGCATCATTGAAGAAGAGGATATTTTTTACCATGTTTGCTGATCCCCTTCTAACCCAATATCTAGGGAGCCAGATTGCTAAGAAGTCCATAGTAGGGTAGGTGTTCGGAGAGAAGAAAACCCAATGGGTATAAAATCGAAAAGTTCATGAAGTTCACTATATGTTCAAGATTTTGTAGAGGTCCATCACATTTGGAAGAACAGGAAATGTTTGATTTTAGAAACTGTTTTGCCCATATTGCCTATTTTATCCATTCTGCTCTTTTCAGCGAGCTTTGGGATTTGCCTAAATGAGGTCCGACCACTTCCACCAACTTGTGTAAAACAGCGAGCTATTTACGTGCGGAGGGCTTCTAGAGCCGCTAATCGAGCAGCAATCTGGGCGTCATCCGGAATCAGCCCCAGCCGACGATTCGTCCTAAACTCCTGTTCCAATTCCAAAAGTTTTTCCCGGATCTCGGCTAAACAGGCTGGCCTGAGCCGATCAATAAACAACACTCCGTCCAAATGGTCCAGTTCATGTTGGGCAGCCCGGGCAGCCAAGCCCTCAAACTCGTATTTGACCTCCTGGCCCTGAAGGTTATACGCCGCCAGAACGATCTTAGACGATCGGCGCACTGGCGCAAAAATACCTGGCAAACTCAAACACCCTTCTTCCTTTTCTTCCATCCCTCCCTTTCGGCTCAGAATCTCCGGGTTGATCAACACAAACTCCTGTTCCTTTTGAGTCCGATCCCCGGTAGGATTCATGACAAAAAGCCGATACGGCAAATCCACCTGATTGGCCGCCAAACCAACCCCATCCCGCTCATACATCAGTTCCAACATTTCGGCCACCATCTGCCAAAGCTCCGCATCGACCTGCCGGAGCGGCCTGCAGCGATGCCGAAGCGCAGGATGCGGGTATTGCACAATCCGCTGAATCAACCTAGGCTTGGCTGTGTTCAGCAATGGTCCAGCAATATTCGATGCCATAGCAACCCCACAGCTCGACTTTTGCTAATTTTGCTAACTGCCTTTGAATCCGAGAGTTACGACGATATCTTCCTGCGTTTCCCAGATTTGCGAACTCCAACACTTGCAACTAGTTACAGCTTTCTTTTCTTTCCTTGAAGGCGATTCTATAGCTGCTGAATTCTCCTACCCGAACACATACTATCCATTGGGTTCTAGCAATGCTAGCGTCCTAGATATGGTGTTAGAGGGAGGATAGTAAAATATCACCTTTGAATTATGCAGAGGTTCCTTTTTGCCAGTGTGATTCAGACTTGCTAACACTACATATAGGATCGTTAGCACTGCTGGCCCAACATATAGTATTAATAGACATACCGAGCGTTCTGCTACCGGCAGCAATATATGCTCCTAGGCCTCAGATTGTTCAGGATTTTGCAAGGTTCCGAAAAAGTGAAATTTGGTAAATTTAGGAGACCTAGGAAAACTTTAGAAGTTTTTTGCTAATTTCGCTAAGATTTAAAGGGTGTTCTACTTGGCTGAATGTTGTTGGTTTGGACTCCCGAAAAGGGGAGATTCTGCTGTATTATAAAGATAGGTTGCTTTGAGAAAAAGGGTTGGAGATGCCCGCAACGGGTGGTTTTAAGCCGTTAGGCTGAGTATGCCGGACAGAACTCATTTCATACCCCCGCCTCCTCCCCAACATCCCATTAAAAAGGGGGCGGATTACCACCATGTGAGGGGTCAAACTTTCAAGGGACCGGTTATCTTGGTGGTCCCGCCGGTGGAGGAAGCTCCACCCCAAAGTCGGTTCTGGCACCAGCAAGCGCCTAGTTGGCTGGTGTCGATGATCGTGCATTTGGTGGTATTAATCTTACTAGCCCTTTGGTGGCAGCCCATAGGCACGGGGCCCAGGGCGATAAGTCTGCAAGGGAGCCTGGCTCCTACAGAGGACGGTAGAAATTATTATCAGGACCAATCGTCGGATTCTTTGGCGCCGGTTACAGCCGCTTCTTTAGCCACGGAGCCAAGTTTGGCCGAGGTATTGGCATTTCGTAGCCCCCCCGATCCCACTCCGGCTCTGCCCAGTGCAACCAGTAGTATGGTCGGCATCCAGGCACTGGAAGGCGGTGGCATCGGCCATGCTGGGCAGGCGGGCCAAGGGCCTTCGGCCGGCAGTAGCGCAGGGGTTCCCTCCGGCAAAGGCAAAACAAGGGTCTTTAATGTTGAAGGTGAAGGCACTCGGTTTGTGTATGTATTTGACCGATCGGCCAGCATGGAAGGCTTTGGCGGCATAAGCCCGTTGGAGGCAGCCAAAGCTCAACTTTTGGCTAGTATCGAAAGCCTCCAGCCTATGCACCAGTTCCAGATTATTTTTTACAACGATCAGCAATGGATTTTTAATCCGGCGGGCGATCCGGGTAAGCTACCACTAGCTACTCCGCAGAACAAAGATCGGGCCAAAAAATGGGTCCGTTCGATCACTCCGGACGGCGGCACTCGACATGAAGAGGCGCTGCTGGCGGCGATTCGACTCCGGCCAGATTGTATCTTTTTCCTAACCGATGCCGATGATCCGAAGCTATCGGACGGCCAATTGGAGAGAATTGCACGCCGCGCAGCCGGCATCCCGATCCACACGATTGAGTTCGGCATGGGGCCACGCTCTGGACCACCGAGTTTTTTGGCACGTTTGGCCCAAATGACGCAGGGAAATTATGCCTATGTGGATATTACCCGGCTGGGCCGATCCGAATGAGGGCAGCGACTTTGCTTTAGCCGGGGGCATTTTGCCAGATATGCCAAAGGGCTTTGAGCTGCACTTTTGTCATTTTTAGCTGCCCCGGGAAGGGAAAACGCTTTAACTGCTTCCCACTATGGGAGTTAGAGGATCGTAGGAGCAAAAGGATGTGTCGTCGTAACTCCTGGAGATAAAACAAGTTAGGAAAATGGCAAAAGTCGAGTTGAGACAGCTGACAGAGATTCATTGGGAGCGAATCCATAGTCGGTTTTGCTGGGTGGGGTGTGTAGCTATTTGGTGCCTAGCCGCTGCGTTGTCTTATGCCCAACAGATGTCTCCGCAGGACGTAGTCGAGTGGAATCCAGGGGGGGCGGGCAGTGCGAGAGCCCGCCTTAGTGGTCAGGTTTTGGAGTACACCGGCCAACTGCTTTTCCTGCGATTGCCGGATGGCCGAGAGCAAAAAATCCCCGCTCAGAAAGTGCTCCGGGTGCATACTCAGTATAGTCCATTGCACCAGGAAGCCGAAGAGCGGTTCCAGCTGGGCCGGTTCACCGAAGCCCTGCACCTGTATCGAAAGGCCATTGAAGAGGAACCGCGTCGTTGGGTCCGGCGGCAGATGTTGGCTAGGATGGTAGTCTGTTATGAGGAGACCGGTCAAGCAACGGCTGCCGGCGAGACCTTTCTGCTTTTAGTGCAAAGTGATCCGGACACCCTTTATTGGGAGGTAATTCCGTTGGCCTGGCTGCCAGGGGTACCGGATGTCGGTTTGGAGCGGCAGGCTAAGCAATGGTTGGCCCAGGACCCGGAGCAGGCGCCGGCCGCGGTGCTGTTGGGGGCTAGCCATTTGCTCTCCGGTCCAGATCGAGCGACGGCTTTACAGCGGTTAAATACCCTGGTTCGGCATCCAGATCCACGGATCGCTCTGTTGGCCTTGGCTCAAACTTGGCGGAGCCAGGTGCAGGTAGAACCGGCTCAGTTGGAGGTCTGGGAACGAACCATTCAGAAGTTACCTGCCGGGCTTCGTGCCGGACCATATTATGTGCTGGGTCGAGCCTTGGCCCACCAAGACCGATGGGAGGAGGCGGCCTTGGCTTGGATGCGAATTCCCATTTTGTACGGTCGGCCCAGGTCGTTGGCTGCCAGGGCATTAGTTGAGGCTGGCGCCGCCCTACAGCGGCTCGGACAGACCGAACAAGCAGCTCGACTCTATAAGGAAGTATTGGCCAAGTATCCAGACACTGCTTCTGGCTCCGAAGCCAGCCAACGGCTCCATGAACTTCAAAAACAGCCTGCTTCTGCCACAAGCAACTAGTAGGCTAGTACCCGTAGGGCCCTAGAAGCACTTCACATAGCCTATTTTTGCCAAACCATGAGAAAATCCGCCTGGAACAAGTTACCCCTGTGGTCGGTATGCGTGTTGGGGATCGGAGTTTATCAGTTATTTTTTGTAGGCCTGTTGGGTGCAAGGAGTGGTTTGGCTTTAGCTCAACCGGGGCTTGGAGAGGACGCTCGGTTTTTGGCAGGGCTGCGGGAGCGGGGGCTTTATGAGTTGGCTGAGCGGTACTGCCAGCGCCTTTTGACAGACAAGGATCTACCGGTAGCGGGGCGGGCGGAAATAAGCATTGAACTTTCGATCACATTGGCCGAGAAGGCCCTTGCCGCTCCCCCTGCCCACAGAGCAAAGCTCTGGCAGCAAGCCCAACAGCCGCTGGAGGCCTTTTTACAACAGTATCCGCAAAGTGCTTGGGCCGTCCAGGTGCGGTTGCAGGAGGCATTGAATCTGTTGGCCTGGGGGGAACTGGCCCGCCAGGAGGCAGAACTAACCCAAGCAGGTGCCGAAGCCATGGAGGAAGCCAGGCACCAACTTCGTCAGGCCATCCGCCGACTAGAAGAGCTTTTGAGGGTGGTAGAAGGATTACGTCGAGAATCTGCCCCAACAGCAGGTCGACCGATTCGGCCCCCAGAAGAACCCACTCCCCCAGCCGCCCATTGGGAGGCTATGGCCGAAACCATTCGGTATGAACTGGCCCGGGCCTATCGAAACCAGGCCCAGACGTATCCTGCTGCCAGCGCAGAGCGGGCCGACGGGCTCTTACAAGCCTTGAAACTTTTGGAATGGACGGCCCGACATCCCACAGAGCATCCGCTTGTCTGGAAGGCCCGGGTGGATCAGATCGTCTGCCTCCGACTTTTGGGACGATGGGACGAGGCTCATCAGAGCTTAGCTCATTGGCTGGAGGGGAAGCCTTCATTGGAAATAGACTTGCGTCTTCAGGCGGAGAAGATTCGGCTTCTGTTGGCTGAAGGAAAACCGGCGGAGGCGGCTGCCCTAGCCCAGCAGCTCCAAAAGCACTCCGTCCGCTCTGCTGAACTGGACTTGGCTGTGCTGGAAACCTATGTGGCTCAGTGGGAGGCGGCTCAAAAAGCTCAGGATGCCCAACAGGCCGAAATGCTCTATCAACGGGCCTCAGAACAGGTTCGGCTTTTGGGGCAACAATATGGGCCGTATTGGATGCGGCGAGGCGAGGTGCTGTTGGCCGCCCGATTGGGTCGGGCGCCGGAAACGGCTCAGGTAGCCACCCTGATTCGAGCCGCTGAAGGCTTTTACCGCAGCGGTAAACTCCAGGAAGCCATCCAAGCCTATGACCAGGCACAAAAAGCAGCCCGGGAGGCTGGCGACGGCGCAGGGGCGTTTCAAGCAGGTTTTGTAGCTGCGACCATCTATCACCAGCAGGGGCACCATGCCGAGGCCCTAGCCCGCTATCGGCAATTAGCCTATCAGTGGCCGGAGCATCCGGAGGCCCCCAAGGCCCACGAATTGGCCATCCACCATGCCGCCGAACTGGCCAAGACAGGATCGGCCGAGGCGTTGGAGCAGTACAGCCAACTTCTAGCCGAACACCGCCGCCGCTGGCCGCAGCATCCGAGCACGAACCGGATTCGGCACTTGGCCGGTCGCTTAGCGGAACTGCGTCGGGATTGGGCCGGGGCGGTGGAGGCCTACCAAGAAATCAGCCCCTCCGACCCTGATTTTGCCCAGGCCGTCCAGTCCGTAGGCCGAGTGTATGGACAGTGGTTGGCCCAGGAGAAGGCAGCCGGCAAATTGGTGGCGGCTCGTGCGCAAGAGGCGGCCCGGTGGTTTGAATCCCTCATCCTGGGACCCGACGGCCGACTGCCAGAACGATGGTCCCCGGCGCAGCAAGCAGCCGTTTTGGCAGCTGCCAGGCTTTGGCTGGATTTTACGCCCAAAGGCTACCTGCAGGCGGAGCGGCTGTTGGCAGCCGCTTTACAAGCCTGCCCAGATGCCGATCCGCAATGGAAATCCGACGCCCAGATTCTTTGGGTCTATTGTTTGGCGGCCAGTGGCCAAACCCAACAGGCTATGCAAGTGCTTCAGGAAGTCGGAACAGCTAAACCGGAAATCCTCTTGATCCTGCTAGAGGGGTTAGGCCGATTGAGTGCTACCGGCGGGCCGGAAGTCCGTCCAGCCATAGCTAACCTGCAGTTACAAACTATCGAATTGCTCCAAACCCGACAGGGCCAGCTCCCGGAGGCGATCCAGCGAACCCTGGTCCGATTGCACGCTCAGGCGTTGGCCGACCTGGGCCAACCGGCCCAGGCACTAGCGGCCTTCCGAGCCGCCGCCTACAAATACCCAAAAGATTCTCGCATCCAAGAGATGTATGCGCAGTTTTGCACCAACCAGCCCGACCTGGCCCTGGTCGAAGAAGGCCTCCGGAAATGGCAGGAAATCAGCCGACTTGCCCCATTGGGCAGCCCCCTTTGGTTCCGGGCACAATATGGAATGTGCTTAGCCGAATGCCGATTGAACCGCTCCCAGCAGGCCCTAGAACGTATCCGACGCTTAGAGATCCTATATCCGAGCATGGGCGGGCCGGAACTAGCAACCCAATTCCGCCGCCTGAAAACCCAATGCCAGAAAGGAAACTGAGTTTCCGGAATCAGTAATACCCCACTGCAGCCAACTAAAGAAACTGCCTAAGTTAGTGCTTCTTCCAGAATGAACTTGTCTATCGCTTTATGAACGGCAAAATACCTCCACTTTCTAGGGAGAATCATTTTGTTAGGGAACTTCTACACAATCATAAATATATATTTAATATTTAACTCTATAAACTTTTGATTCCGGTAGGCTTTAGCTCGACTTTTGCCATTTTCCCTAACTTCTTTTGGTCTAGCGGTTACGACGAAGCTTCTTTTTGGCCACACTATTTCCTAACTCCAATAATTCCAAGGAGTTATAATTTTCCCATTTGGGCAAAACACCACATTGGCAAAAGTCGAGAGGAAGGAAATCTCTGCATAATTTAAATGCGATATTTATACATCGTTTTAGTGGCCTCCATTTCTCCCCCAATATGGTGGGTTCCTAATACTACTGCAGGGTGCATGTAGTAGGTCTTTGAATTGGGTGGGCCACTTCTGAGCGAATCAAAGCTTTATAAAATTCTGGATGTTCAGGATTTTGCAGAGATTCCGATTTTTAGGAACCATCTAGAGGATAAGCAGTTGCTTAAAAAGGAAAAAAATCGAGGTGGATACGGTTGTAGAGTGTTTTCTACTTTTTTACATTAGAAAATGGTAACAGTTCCGCCGAAGGGACTCTTTGCCCTTCCTGCGTATAGCTCGCTGTTATACACAAGTTGGCGTTGAGACGTTCGAACTTTACTTTAGGCAAATCAGGCAAATACCAAAAGCTCGTTGAACCACGCACAATGGATACAATAGGCGATCTAGCTAAGACATTCTTTGAAACCAAGCACTTTTTGCTCTTGGAAGTGATCTTTCCTAAATGCTCCAATTTTTCCAAAGTAACAATTAACTTCTCTAGAAAGGTTGGTTCTTCCCCTGTTTGGGGCAATCATTTGCTGCCGTTAGAAAGAATGGGAAATACCTCCCAAAAATGTGTATAACAGCGAGCTGCTTATATGGAGACCCGTTTACCAAAGCGACGGTTGAAGAATCCGAACCCCCCTTGTGTGGGAGACATAGGAAGGTCTATTCTGGATCACAAACACTCCAGTCGACCGAAGTGCTACGAAAAAAATACTCCAAAATGTCCCGAACAATGCTGTTCCTAAAGGGGAGTACTGACCGAATTTGATTTGGCCTTCTGCATACTTTACCATCACTATATTGGCTTACTCTCCCATAACCCAATACATAGGGTTGCTAGCATTGTTAGCACCCAATAGATGGTAGGTGTTCGAGTAGGAGAACCAACCGGCTATATAGAATTAAAAGTTCACGAAGTTTACTATATCTTCAGGATTTTGCAGAAGTTTCATTTTGTTTATTTTTCTTCCCGGGAAGAAGTTTCTTTTGTGGTCCACTGCTATGAAAAGGCTAAATCCTAATCCTCCTCGGATAGGATTCGGCTGAAGTTTTGTGGCGAATTGGGCAAAATAGACAAAATAGAAAAACTGCATTTTGATAAGGTTAAATGGTTTTCGCTGCTTAGGGCGACTTTTGCTGTGTTTGGTTTCATCTTGAAAGAGGAATGATTTCACTGCATGGAACTATTTGGTTTAGGAAGTTGTTGAACCAAAAGAGATGGCGTCGTAACTACTAGAAGCAATATAAGTTAAGAAAAATGCTACACCGTAGCTTAGGGCTCTCTGGCTCTGAGGAAACCGCTTTCGCTCGGAGGCCTAAACCCACCAAAACTGAAGCAAAACCGACTAGTATGGGCAAAACCTCCCCAGACTGCGAACAACCTTTCCACAGAGCCGGCTCTCTCAAAATGGGATTTTGGCGTTTTCGGACGATTTCTAAGGTGATTGGTATATTTAGCAAAATTGGGTAAAATAAAAATTTTGGGATTACAGAGGCCCTTTAGGGACAGCCGTGGCGGGAAGTGGAAACTGCATTTCTACGCGAGAAAACCGGTTTGTCTTCCTGAATTCCCTAAATCCCTTATAAGTTCTTTTTTACAGGAGTGGCGTGGGAAGGTCTGGTCAGTCCAAACCCTCATCGGAAAATCTAAAAATCCTAATTTCGGAATCGCTTCTTAGCTCGACTTTTTGCTATTTTTGTGGTCTCTTGTTGAAAGGAGGGAGGCCTAACTCCTTGAGATTCCTGGAGTTAGGAAATTATGTGGATAAAAGGAGGTCCGCCGTAACTCCTGAGCAGAGAAGACGATAAGAAAATTGGCAAAAGTCGAGTTTAGAGATTTTCTAAAAGAGCCGGTTGGTCATTATGCAGCAGGGGCAGCAAGAAAGCGACGGTATGTCGCAGTTGAGAAGGCCATATTTGGGGTGGTCCCAGCGGGTGATCTTGGGGGGGATTGCCCTGGGGGGTCTTGTCGGTTGTTTGGGTTTGTATCATGCGCTGGGGCTGTGGGAACAGAGCCGCCGCGAAGCTGACTTCCGCCTCCAGGTGCAGCAGCAATTCCATATCATTGAAAATCATATTCGAAGTACCTTTGGGGCGGTGGAAGCGGTGGCTGCCTTTTTTCAGAGTTCCCAATACGTGGAACCGGAAGAGTTCAAAACCTTTACCCGCCCCCTGCTAGCAAAACATCCCGGTTTGCATGAACTGGGCTGGGCTGGACCGGATAAGACCAAGGCTTTCTCCCCTAAGCCTGCAGGTCCATCGGGCCCCCCACAGAGTTCTGCTCAAGGCCGGGTTTCCTCGGCTTTTTTGCAAGGAACCCAAGAGGCGGTAGTTGGCCGAGGCGAGTCTCTTGCTGATAAGAGGCTCAAATCCACTTCTACCTCCGAGAGTCCGAGGCTGAAAATCCACTACTTGGAGGTTTCCCCTTGGGAGGTTTCCGGCCAGCCTTTTTTAAAACCCCAAAGTGAGTTCAGCTCCCGAACAGAGGCAAAACAACTGGTGCAGGAGCTTTGGTCTGGAAAGGAACTGGTCGTCCGTCGAATTTGGCTGGCGGAACATGGCAACCGGTGGGCGTTTCTAATCGGGGTCTTGGTCAGCCGATCTCGCTCTGGTTGGCAAACGGAAGTAACTCCTGGGAATGAACGAAAAGGGAAGATGGACCAGGAGTCGCTTGGCGGTGAGCAGCTTGCTTTAAGGCCCTCGGCTACTTCGGAAGGAGTGGTTTTCGGAATCTCGGAGCCGTGTGTATTAATGGAACAAGCCCTCAGAGACCTGCCGGGCAATGGAATAGAGATTTATTGGTATGAGGGGGAAGCCGAGGAGAAGGGGAGATTGATCTGCTACTGGCCGGGTTCCACGGACCCGGAGTCTGGCAAGCCTGTTGGGGGAAGGGAGTTAGTTGCTGGACTTTATGAATCTGAGCCGATGGCGCTGTTTGACCAGAGCTGGCGATTCTATGGGAGGCCGACGAAAGCCTTTTTGGCCCAGCGCTCTAGCCTGATTCCGGAACTGGTGGTAGCAGGTGGCCTGATGGCAGTTTGCCTGCTGGTAGCTTATGTACATGCTTTGTTTTCACGGCACAGCCAGGTGGAGGCGTTGGTGGAGCGGCGGACTGTGCAGTTGCAGAAGGCAAAAGAGGACATCGAACTGCGAGAGCAATCGTTGCGGGATTCGCAGGCCCTGTACTGGTCGCTGGTGGAGGGGCTGCCAGTGGCCATTTTGCGCAAGAACCGGCAGGGACGATTTACTTTTGCCAATCAGGCGTTTTGTCGGATGGTAAAGCGTCCGATTGAGGAGATCTTGGGAAAAACGGACTGGGATTTTTATCCCCCCGAACTTGCCCAAAAGTATCAGGCCGACGACCGCCGGGTGATGGAGAGCGGAGAACCTTTCGAGACAGTGGAAGAGAACGTGCAGGAGGGAGTTAAAAGATATGTTCAGGTAATAAAATGTCCTGTTCGAGATGCGGCCGGGGAAATCACAGAAGTACAAGTGATCTTTTGGGATGTTACTGAGCGCCGCCGGGCAGAACTAGCTCTGGAAAAAGAGCGAGCTTTGCTCCATACCCTGATGGATTACCTGCCGGATAATATCTATTTCAAAGATCAGCAAAGTCGCTTTCTCCGGATCAATCGGGCGTTGGCTCGGTATCTTGGCCTAGCAGATCCATCGGAAGCCGAAGGTAAGACCGATTTCGACTTCTTCAGCTCAGAACATGCGGAACAGGCACTAGCTGATGAACAATATATCCTAGCCACCGGCCGACCCATCATTAATAAAGAAGAGAAAGAAACATGGCCGGACGGACGGATCAGTTGGGTGCTGACTACAAAACTACCGCTGCGAGACCCCGAAGGTCGAATCATCGGTACCTATGGAATTAGCCGAGATATCACCCAGCAGAAACTGGCCGCCGAAGCCCTAAAAGCAGCCAAAGAAGCCGCTGAGACAGCCAGCCAAGCGAAAAGCCAATTCCTGGCCAATATCAGCCACGAACTGCGTACCCCCCTGCATGGCCTGTTGGGACTGGCGGAACTAGTATTGGACGGACCTTTGGAACCGGCCCAGCGCGCTTACCTAGAAATGATCCGAGACGCGGGCGAAAACCTGTTGCTTGTGTTGAATGATCTGTTAGATTTTTCCAAGATTGAAGCTGCCCGGTTGGAGTTGGAACACATCCCGTTCCGATTACGGGAGTTGGTGGGCCAGACGCTGAAGAGCTTCGCCTTTTTGGCGCACGGCAAAGGCCTTCGGCTAGTTTGGTATATCCGCCCGGATGTGCCGGAAATGCTTGTGGGCGATCCCCTCCGACTCCGGCAGATTTTGGGCAATTTGGTGGCCAATGCGATTAAGTTCACCGACCATGGGGAAATCAGCGTGGAAGTCTGCTGCATGGATCGGCAAGCCAATCGGGTGGAACTAGGTTTCCAGGTGCGGGATACCGGCATCGGGATCCCGCCGGAAAAGTTGGACCGAATCTTCGAGATGTTCGAACAGGCGGAAAAATCCACCGCTCGGAAATACGGGGGAACAGGATTAGGGCTGGCAATTTGCTCACGATTAGTGGCTTTAATGCAGGGCCGCATCTGGGCCGAAAGCCAACCCGGACATGGGAGTTGCTTCCAGTTTACTGCCTGGTTTGGGCTGCCGGAACAACCGGAACCCTGGCCCACCCAGCAGCAACTAGCCGCGTTGCAAAACCGACGTATCCTGGTCTTAGAATCCCACCCGTTAGAACGGCAAAATCTCGAAGACCTGTTGAGAAGTTGGGCTGTAGAACCGATCGGCCTGGGGTCTTTCGCCCAATTGAGGGATTATTGGCCCACCATGCAGGCAGGCCCCAAGGTGGATGGCCTGCTCTGTGGCATGCTGGAGACGGAGGCGGACCGATCGGTCATGGCCGAGATGTTGGCCGACTGGTTCGCATCGGGCGGCCGGATGGTTTGGATCATCCCGGCTGGATGGCCGCTTGCCACTCCATGGACCCGCCAACCCTCCCAGGAAGCCATGCTAATAAAGCCATACACTCCTTCGGAGCTGTTGGCAGTGGTCTTATGGATGGTTGGGGCAGGGGCAGTCCAAAGGCCAGTACCCCCCACAGCAGAAAGCGTGGCAGTGCCGGCTGGGCGGCCATTACGGATTTTGGTGGCAGAAGATAGCCCGGTTGGGCAGCAATTGGCTGTGGCATTGCTGGAACGATATGGGCACAAAGTTAGTGTGGTTCGTACAGGCCGAGAAGCGCTAGCTGCGGTACAAACCGAGACATTCGATCTGCTCCTGATGGACCTGGAGCTGCCGGAGATGGACGGCTGGGAGGCGGCCAAGGCAATTCGAGAGTGGGAGAAAGAACACGGCGGTCATTTGCCCATTATCGCAGTAACTGCCCATGAACTTTCCGAAGAGCTGGCCAAGGTCAGAGCCTATGGTATGGACTATTACATTGGCAAACCTTTGCGAGCTCGTCCCCTGCTGCAAGCCATTGCGCAACTGCTGCCAAACGCCCCTTCGCCGCCGGAACCAGGCCCTGCCGAGCAGTCCCCACCCCAAGCCCATTGCTCGCGCCATTCTGAGCAAGTAGTCGATTGGCAGAGGGCGTTGGGGGCAGTTCGAGGTGATGAACATTTACTTCAGACTCTTCTGCTCACCCTGCTCCAAGAGGCTCCAGAATGTTTCCAGAACCTCCAACAGGCAGCCGCCCAACAGGATTTGGCTCGTCTGCGTCTGGCCGCCCATAGCCTGAAAGGTTCTCTCCGGCTTCTGGGTTCGACCCCCGCCTACGAACAAGCTTGGGCAATCGAGCAGTTGGCTCAGGCAGGCACTTTCCCCACTCAGCAAACTATGCAAGAATTAGAAAAAGCCCTCAACCAGTTGCTTCACGAAGTGAAAAAGCGGTTCGGGGGTTCCTGATCGCTTCCCCGTTCTCCAGGATGACCTGCCGATTTTTGTATGGAGTAATGACCAATTGGGTGAGGGCCGTCCGAGCCGAAGGTTCTTCCAATGCCCAAAATCCTCTTGGTCGATCCCTCGGGGACAGATCGTCAGTATATTGCCGGTCTGCTCGGCACGGACCGTGAACTCCAATGGGAATATGCTTCCAGTGGCCAGGAAGCCTTAGAAAAACTCTCCCAATCCCGGCCCGATCTACTGATCGCTAATGTCGCTAGCCCAGGTAGGGAGGGGCTGGAACTTCTCGAGCAGATTCACCGCTGTTGGCCTACTGTGCCAGTCATTTTGCTTACCTCTGCCCAAACTGCCCAAACCACCGCCGAAGCCCTCAGGCACGGGGCAATAAGTTATCTGCCTAGAGAGCGGCTAGCTGAGCGACTCCGTCAAACCGTCGCTAAAGTCCTTACAGCCGCTGGCGTCCAGCGCCTACAGCCTCGACTGCTCGGCTGCATTACAGAAAGTAGCTGTCTGTTCCTGTTGGAAAACGATTTAAGCCTGATTGGGCCGCTGATCGGTTATCTGCAAGAGAATCTAGCTCACATCGGCCTGTTGGACCCAGCGGAGCGCATGCGGGTCGGCCTGGCAGTGGAAGAAGCTCTTTCCAATGCCATCATTCATGGTAATCTGGAATTGAGCTCACAGCTAAAAGATCTGGAGAATCATGCCTTTGAGAAGTTGCTGGCCCAACGACGAACCAGCCCACCTTATTGTTTCCGAAAAGTATCTTTGGAAGTAAGTATTACTCCGGAAGAAGCCCGATTTGTCATTACCGATGAAGGACCTGGGTTTAATCCTCAAGAATTGCCAAATCCGCTGGATCCGGCCAATTTGGAACGTTGCAGTGGCCGAGGCATCCTGCTGATGAAAACTTTCATGGACCAGGTCCAGTACAACCAAAAGGGAAACCAAGTAACGCTGATCAAGCGACTTCGTTCCCAGCCGCCCTGTTCGCAGCCGCCATCTTCATATTGCTCAGACGGGTAAGCCGATTCCTGTGCACCTCCTGCTTGGTCTATCGGGAAGCTAGAAGTTTGAGCAACCTCGAGGAGTTGTAAGCTCGAGTTTTGCCATTTTTCCTCATTGGGTCTATTTCCAATAGTTACGGCGGAAACCTCCTTTTGGTCATTTAGTTTCTAACTCCAATAGTTACAAGGACTTAGAGCTTTTCCGTCCCGCGCGAGGCTGAAGATGGCAAAAGTCGAACTAATGAGAAACCGTTTCCGCTCCGGTAGGCATAGTCTGCGGAGACTTTTCCAGGCCTGCCGGGCCGGTGGGAAGATGTTCATCAGTGCGCCGCCGAAGCTGACCACAGGCCGCCTCGATTTGGTCCCCTTTGCGATACCGCACATGTACGTTGATTCCCCCTGTCTCCAGCAGTTGTACAAATCGTTCTACTTCCGCCTGAGCGGGGGGACGGTATGACAATTCTGGGACCGGATTCAGTACGATCAGATTGACCAGGGCTTTTCGGCCTCGCAAAAGGGCGGCCAAAGCACGAGCGTGCCGAGGCTGGTCGTTGACCCCACCGATCAGTACATATTCATAGGTAATCCGACGGCCGGTCTTTTGGAAATACTGGTCAGCCGCCTCTAAGAGGGCCTTGATTCCTACGTTCCTATTCGAGGGCACCAACTGGTTCCGAAGGGCATCGTCCGGGGCATGAAGCGAAATGGCTAAATGATATTGCACCCCAGCCTCCGCCAACCGAACAATGCCAGCCGGGAGGCCCACCGTGGAAATGGTTACCCTCCGGGCCCCAATACCCAGCCCTTGGGAATCGGTGGCCGAAGCCAATGCCGGCAACAGCCGATCCAAATTCGCTAACGGCTCCCCCATCCCCATGACCACAATATGGGTAAGCCGTTCCCCCGCCGGTAACAGCCGATCTAACTGCAACAACTGCTCTAGAATCTCACCGGTGGTTAGATTTCGTATCAGGCCGTCCAGGCCACTGGCACAAAACCGACAGCCCATCCCACAGCCCACCTGAGTGCTAATGCAGGCAGTCCGATGGTGCCGATCGTCCCGCAAAAGCACACATTCTATCCGCTCGCCATCCAACAATTCCAATAGGAGTTTTTCGGTGCCGTCGTCGGCTTTTTGGTGGGCCGCTACCCGGCTAGACCAGATAAAGAATTCGGCCGCCAACTGGGCCCGCAGCTGTTTGGGTAGATCCGTCATCTGCTCAAACTGGTCCACCCGCCGACGCAGAATCCACTGCCGGATCTGCCCGGCCCGATAGCTCGGCTGGCCTCGCTCAGCCAACCAACTCTGTAACCGATCTGGAAACCAGTCCAACAGATGCTCCATCCCTTGCCCCTTGGGTAGCTTGCTTATTACGGGCTTGCTTTATCCATAGTAAGCAATTGCCCGGCCGGGGAAAACCACCTTTTTTGGTCCTGGGGTGTACTTTCTGTAAAAATCAGTCGTTAGGGGTCAGAGGCTGTGGAGCCAGCCCAACCGGGCCGCCCATTCCCGAATAGAATCCCCAACTTCTATGCACCCGCCAAAGACCCTACCAAAATGGCTCCTGGAACCTATGACCTTCCCATAGGTTACGCTGCTAGCCAATCCAAAGGGCCTGGCTGGCAGCCGCTAAAGGTAAGCCGGCCCCAGAGCAATTTAACTCCCCTAAAGGGGAATTTTTCGGAAAGTACAGTGCTGGGGAAAGGTGTATCGGAAGTGGGCAGAGGAGTTTCAAAATGTTCGGGTTAATCCCCTCTTTTGAGCTTTGGGTTCCCCCCCAAAAGGCTTAAACAGAGCTGCCTTTTTTGGGCTCGCTCTTATACACATTTTTGGGCGGGATTTCCCATCCTAACGGCAGCAAATTATTACCCCAAACAGGGGAATAACGAAACCTTTCAAAAAGAAGCTAATTGTTACTTTGGAGAAATTGCAGCATTTTAGAAAAATCACTTCCCAGAGCAAAAAGTGCTCGGTTTCAAAGAGCGTTTTAGCTAGATTGCCTATAGGAACCTCTGCATAATTCAGAGCATATATTTTTTATACTATTTTTCCCGTCATATCTGACCCAATATATAGGGTGCTAGCCCTGCTAACACGCTATATATGGTAGGTGTTAGGATGCGGCAGCCAAATGCCTACCGAATCAGAAGTTCATGAAGTTCACTATATGTTCAGGGTTTTGCAGAGGTTCCTTATTTTAGGAACCTCTGCATAATTCAAGGGCGATATTTTGATACCATTTTGGATGTCCTTCCTCTAACACCACATATAGAGCTGCAGTATTGTTAGCAGCCAATTGATAGTAGATGTTCGGATAGAAAAACCGAACGGCTATAGAATCAAAAGTCCATGAAGTTCACTACATATTC
>JANXAQ010000249.1 GCA_025062105.1 Thermoguttaceae bacterium | reverse complement strand
GACCAGAGGTTGCAGCAAACCCTGCTAATGTTTACACAATTTCCTAAGTCCAAATAATTTCAAACAGGTACGACTTTCCCATTTCGGCAGAAGGCCAAAATTGGCAAAAGTCGAGCTTAGAGGTTGTCCTGAAATGGGAATTTCGCTGGTTTTCAATGGGTTTTGGCCGACCGGCTCCTACGCTCACCACTCCTTAAAAACAGGGATTGTGGGGATTCCTCTTCGCTCGAGTTTTGCCATTTTTCCTAACGTGGTTTGTCTCCAAAAGTTACGACGAACACGCCTTTTGGTCACCCGATTTCCTAACTCCAATAATTCCTGAGGAGTTACAGCTTTGCTGTTTCCACCGGGGCCAAAATTGGCAAAAGTTGAGCTTAGATCTTGCTCCTTTCTGCAGGATGCCAAAATGGAAACAGTCGGGTTTAGGAAATATCTTTCTGGTTCTTTGTGGGTGAGGGGAGGGAATGGCTGGGGGAGGAGGGGGGAGTGCTTGGTGTGTGCTCTTGAGAGGTCAGAGGCCCTAAATTCTCATGTTTCTGTTCGGTAGAAGGTCGGGACCATAACCCCCCTGCAAAAGGAAACAGGAATCGATCCATCCCGGCCCATCGGCCTGGCCCAGTAGCCATCACCACCAGCAAAGCCACCATTTCTATGAAATTTTTGTCCACTACCAAGGCATGGCCTACCACTTCAGGAAAAGGCGGATAAATCGTCGGCCAAGGTGGCTGGGTCGCCAAGACCATCAGCATAAAGACCGCCCCTCCCAATGCCGCCAGCCGGGTAAAAAGCCCCAACATTAAACACCCACCAATCGCCGTCAAACTGTAGGTGACCATCTTATCCAATAGGGCTGACCAGCTTTGGATGCCAAGCAGGGAGAACGGCAAACGATCCGGCCCCACGGCGGCCAAGGGAACTTGCCCTTTGGCCCGCTGCTGGTCGTCCAGTTGATTCCATAAAGCTAAGTGGAACTGTCTGCCCATTTGATCCAATTGCCCAGTCCACCGAGCCGCCTCCGCCCACAGTTTCCGCTGCTCCTGCCACAGCCTGGCTTCTTCAAACCGCGCGGAACTGGCACCAGCCGTCCGAACCTCAAAATCTTCTAAGCTCCGTAAATATCCCTCAATGTCCTTCCGGTTTTCCCTTAACAACCGATCCATCACATCCAGATATTGCCGTAAGAGTTTCTGCGCCTCCGCCTGTTGCTCATCGCTCATCTGGTAAAAACCAACAAATCGCTCCAACGTCTCCTGCCAACTGTCCAGGTAGCAGGCCGATACCAGCCGGACCACCTTCTTGCCATCTTCCTCAAACTCCCGTTGTTCGATCTGCAGACGCTGTCGGCCATCCACATCCGGCACCATCCGGTAAAACAAAGGAGCCAGTGGCCCTTTGGCCTCCAGTAAAAACCCCTTGGCCGAAAACCGATCCGCATTCTTGATCTTCCAGATGCCCTCGTACAAAAAATGGCATCCCAAACTCAATCGCAAAACCACCAGCATGACTACGCCGGCACGTCCGATGCTATATCGATTGCCGTTCAGAGCTAGGCCCTCCTATTGCGGAAAGATCCTGTTCGCCAATAACTGCCTGCTAAGCAAACGGCAGTTCATGGTGTTTGAATTATCAATTTACAATTTACTAACTTAAAGCCTGCCACCCCCTCCAAATCGGTTTTCTCCCAGTTTTTCGTAGATTTTAAGTGGTTATCTGTACTTTCCAATTTCCCTAGGGTAGGAGATGGTAAGACGTGGGGCCCAGCAGATGGAGGCCCTACGGGAGCCATCTTTTGCCCAGTACGCTGAGCTAAGCAACAAACCCAAATAGGCGATCGAATATCAGGCGCAGGAACCGGTAAGGCTGTTCGGTTTGGAACACGTTACGCCCCCGGCCCTGCTCGGAAGTTGTCGGAAGATCCCCTTTTGAAAAACTCCCAGAAAAAAACCTCTGTGAAAGTCCAGTTTATATGATAGCAGGAAACGTCGGTTGGTCTGGGGTGAATCCCAGCCGGAGGTGCCCAGGTTTCCATGCTGGATCGGATGGGCAAATTACCCACCCGCCTTCGCCCTCCTGTTCACAGGCTACCACCGGGATGGTTTGGTTACCCAACCTGAAGGGTAAAAATCTATTTTAATTCTCTATAACAACTCTCGCTAGAGGTAAGACTCCTTTTTCTAACAGACACTTCCAGTGTGAAGAAATCTGTCTGCGGTGCCATTAGCTCGGCTTATCCCAATTTTGGAGTTCTGCCGAAATGGGAAACTTCTAACTTCCTGAAATTATTAGAGTTAGAAAATTGTGTGAACAAAAGGAGGGTTCGTCGTAATCCTAGAAGGCAAAAAAGTTGTGGAAAATAGCAAAAGTCCAGTTTAGACGCTGTCCCGAAAAACAGTTTTCCATATGGAAGTAGAACTCTACCTGAAGGCACCAACAGTCTAAACCCATTTTACCGCAGTGTTGCCGGATGGACCGCTCTGCCTAAAAAACCAAAAACCGGGAGTGGCTGATGAAATTCTCTATGATTCAATTTGGGCAAAATACAGTGCCCTAGGCAAAACAAGTCCTAACTGCCGAAATTCAGATTTGCACAAGCAGCTACTCATTTTCCTGCCGAATACGCAAAGCGCAAATCCTCTGCAGAAACGGATAGTTCCATGGCTCTGGAATACGGGCTTTTGTTCCCGCAGATACCAGCCAGAGCCAGCTGGATGGAACTGGGCCTGGCTATCTTCTCCATGCTTCCTCAACGGACTACGAGAATCAGCCCACCTTAAAAACTCTTGGAAAACGGCATAATCCCCATTTCAAGATAGCTTCTACGCTCGATTTTTGCCATTTTTCCTTAACCTGTTTTTCTCAACTAGTTAGGACGAAACATCTGCAGTACGAACTGCGGCAAAATCCTGACCATGGAGTGAAGTATATGAATTTTTGATCTTGTACGGATAGGCCCCGCGATTCAAAGACCTAGGAAATGTAGGTTGCAACTAGTGCTAGGAGCCCCATCTATTGGGATAGAGGTGGTAAGCACCGAAATGGTGAAAAAATATCTCCTTTAAATGATGTAGCGATTTCTAGGCTACACCATTTCTTATTTTACTTTTTTTCGTAACTTCTTTCATTTCAAGGAGATAGGCTTTGAGGATGCCTCGTTCACAAGGCTTCGCCCTTCCAACAGGAGGCTGCATGCTAGAAATTGCCAAACGTTGAGCTCAGCAAATTGCATGCGTAAAAGAAGGGTTCGTCGTAACTTATTGAAATAAAGGAAGTTAGAAAAAAATGACAAACCTGCAGATCCACATGGCTCTGGAAAAAATGCCCCCTAAGGCTCGGGGCATTCGGGCGCAGGACTGCCTGTTCATCAACTCCATAGCCAATATGCGAAACTGCCTCTCCCAACCCCAGCAAGAAGCCCGGGGTGCCCAAAGCAACGCCGTCTGCCAAGCCCTTATGACCGAGCACCGAAGGCCGAAGCCGACGTACAGAAGCCGATGTAATTGCTAGAGTATCCGTTTGCCTTGTTCCTCTATCCCCTGTGCCCGATCCTTATCCCACTTACGGAGCCTTCCTAGCTCAGGGCTAGCTCTTTCCACGGAGGGTTTGCTGTCATACATATCTTTGGGAGGTATTTACCATCACAATGGGAGCAAGTAATCACCTCAAACAGGGGGAAACCAAATCTTTCCCAACAAGCTAAATTCCTACTTTGAACAAATTGCCTAATTTTAGCCTAATTTTAACAAAGATCAGTTGCAAAATCCGGAGGGACATGGTTGCGGAAACTATTTTAGCTTATATTGCCTATTTTATCCATTCTTTGTTCTTTAACGAGCTTTCGGCATTTGCCTAAACTGATATCCGAGCACTTCAACACCAACTACCGTGTGTATCACAGCGGAGACACGGAGCTGAGAGGAAAAAGATATAAAGCCGAATCCATTCGACCGAACTGGTCCCTTAAGCCTTTTGGAGCCTGATCCCAGGGAAGCACCTCTTTTTACATGGGGTTGGGTAGTTAGGCTCTGAGCGGTGGGAAAAGGTGATCGTTTTGCGAGGAGCGAATTGGTCCAGGTGTGCCGAACGTTCGGAAAAAGAAGGCAGGACCGAATAGGCAAATTGAGAGAACTGGATAAAATAGATAATTCTGCCGGAACGAGGGATTGTAACTCTCCTAAAAGAGAAATCCAGGGAGATAGGGAAGGAACCGCCGCATCAAAGGGTATATTTTTATACTATTTTGGCTGGCCTTTCCACTAACACAACATATAGTTGTTTTGGCATCGCAAAACTCAATATATAGTATGTTTCTAAGTAGGACGACCGAACAGCTAGAGACTCGAAGGTTCCCGAAATACACTATATATGTTCAGTCTTTTGCAGAGGTTCCAGAAAATAAAAAAATAATGCCTGCCCACCCCTTGCAATCCGTGTTAGGTAGCTTAGGCTATTGGGGGGTGTGCTATGATAGTATCGATGGGTTTTCCATGGGACATATGACTGCCGTGGTAGGAACTGCTTCGATGCCAAAAGCTTTGGCCATCCTGGGCATGGCTATTGCTGTGCTTATGTTGGTTATGTTCGGCTTGGATATCCTTTTAAGGATTCCGTTTGGACAGTCTGCGGGTGTAGTAACCGATGTGGGTTTTTTGATCGCAGCGGCCCTTTTAGCCTACATGAGTTGGCACACCCTCCGAGAGATTCTTTAAAGAGAGTGTGGGGCAATCAATCCCCCCCTATCTGGGTGGACTAACGAAGTCCCCATAAGGAGGGGATTTTAAATTTTTCCCGCCTCTTGATGAGTCCAGTCAAAACCCCCTCTGGGAACTATCTGTTTACTCACCCTATACCCACCCCAAAAACCCAGAAGGGCTTTTCCTTTCCTCTCTCATCGCTTTCCGAAAAGTTTCCTCTATAAGTTCCTTCTATTGGGGACCCGCTGTTATACACAAGTTGGCGGTGAAGCGTTCGAACTTCACTTTAGGCAAATCCCAAAAGCTCGTTGAACAACGCAGAATAGATACAATAGGCGATCTAGCTAACAGTGTCTTTGAAACCAAGCACTTTTTCCTCTTGGAAGGGATCTTTCCTAAATGCTGCGATTTCTCCGAAGGCACAATTATCTTCTTTTGAAAGCTTCGTTATTCCCCTGTTTGGGGCAATCATTTGCTGCCGTTGGATGGGAAATACCTCCCAAAAATGTGTATACCAGCGAGCCTTTGGGGGAGAGGCATAAAAAAGTATCTTCTGGCTCCTTTCTTATATGACGGCTGGAGCCGAAAGTTCCGGAGGTCCGGCGAAACCTCTTTTTGGTCACCCAAGTTCCTCACTCCACTATTTACAGGCAGTTAGAACATTGGACTTCCCGGCAAGCTGCAAAACGGCAAAAATCGAGCATAAAACTCAGCTCGACTTTTGCCATTTTCCTAGTTTTGTCCCCAGGGGATACGAGGAACCAGCCTTTTGTTCACACAATTTCCTAAATCCAATAGTTACAAGGAGTTAGAACTTTCCCATTTCGGCAGAGGACCAAAATTGATAAAAGTGGAGTTCAGGAGAACCAAAGATTTTTTCCCAGTGGATCCGGACTTTCTGGATATTCAAAAGGAACCTCTGCATCAACCGGAGCATATAGTGAACTTTATGAGTTATTGATTCGGTAGGCTTTAGCTCCCTTCATCCTTTCATACCTATATGGCGGGTGCTAGCACTGCTAGCCACCTATAGTAGGGGCGAGGCGGAGGAAGCAGAATAGTATACAAATATATCCCTCGTATTGTGACAAGCTTCCGTAAAGAAGTCTATAACGATAAGCTCATAACGATAAGCTCATACGGAGGAGGAAAATCTCTTCGGACAGGCCACATCCGCGGCCTTAAACAACGCACTCACCAGGTCCTACTCCTGTTCATCTCCGCGTGCTATTGATTTCTGCCCGTTATTCATTCTCTAAGCGCGACTTTTGCCAATTTTCCTAACTGCTTTGTTTCCGGGAGTTAGGACGAATGTTGCCTTTGTTCACCGATTTTTTAACCCCAATAATTACAAGCAGTTAGGAAATTGCTATTCCGGGCCGGAGCCAAAAATGGCAAAAGTCGAGCTAAGAGGCTTCCTGGAAATCAAGACTTGGGCGTGTCCCGATAGATTTTGGATTAACCGATTGGCTAGCAAAAGACGGGTAAAATAGGCACAGGCGGAATTCTAGGTAATCCAACTACTGAGCTGTTTTCTCCCGGAAAAACGCATTTCTAGACAGCCTCTAAGCGGAGGGCACGGGATTCGAACCCGCAACCGGCAGAGCCGGCACCTGATTTCGAGTCAGGCTGCTAACCATTCGCGTACCCTCCGAATGGTCCCTCCGATAGGAAGGCAAAGTAAACCCCTCGGTTTGTCGGGTCCTGAAGGGTTGTTACCATACTTGTAACATTTCGGGCAAATAGCGCCTTCTGGCATTCCTGCCTAAGCGGAAATCCAGTTTTTTGCTAGCTTTATCTGTTGTGGATTCCCGCCGAGCACATAGGTATTACAGGCCTTTCCTCGGCTAAACCGGGTAACTTCTTTATTCAGGGGAGAAATACCTAACATTTATTTTGCTTTTTTCTTTTATTTCGGCAAGCCCCCAGATGTGGTGGGTTTTTATGGTCTATTTAGGAGGGAGGGAAAGAAAGGTACTTCCTAGTTCCCTCAAACTGCTCCTCTGTTGGCCACTTCCAAGATCAAGACCCTCGTATTCCCGATTCCCGGGGCGATGAAATCTCTGGGAGGAGTTTAGTTCGACTTTTGCCATTTTTGTAACTTCTTTTATTTCAGGGAGTTATGCTTTGAGAACTTTTTGTTCAGCAAATTTCCTAACTCCAAAATATTTTCAAAGGGTTAGAACATCCAAAGGAGGCTTCAGTCTGGAAATTGGCAAAAGTCGAGTTTAGTCCCTACTTATCTGGAAGGAAATGGATAGGTTCTGTGCCAAGCCGGCTTTCCGGGCTGGAAGGCTTAGCCCGACTTTTGCTATTTTTAACTCTGGAGCGAATGTACTACGCTCTAACTCTTTGTCAGCATTAGAGTTAGGAAATTCAATGTACAAATGAAAGGCATTCCGTAACTTTCGAGGCCGAAAGAAGTTAGGAAAAATAGCAGAAGTCGAGCTTAGAGCCTCTAACAAAATGGGAACCTCTGCATAATTTAAAGGGGATATTTTTATACCATTTTGGCTGGCATCCCTCTAACACAACATATAGGGGCGCTAGGATTGCTAGCACCCAACAGATAGTAGTTGTCCTCGCAGGACAACGGAACGGCTAAAGAATCAAAAGTTCATAAAGTTCACTGGATGTTCAGGATTTTGCAGAGGTTCCAATGAACTTTCCCACTAACCTCTAGGAGTACCGATACTATCACAGAACCATCTGGATTTTCATTTTGTGAAGGGTTCTTATTTCTGGGTATTATCTATCTTACCCAATTAACTCACAGATTTTCAGCTACAGCCCGGATGAACAATGGCGTTTTCCTAATCCAACATGGTTTGAAGTAGGAATGGAGAT
Source organism: Thermoguttaceae bacterium (assembly GCA_025062105.1). Lineage (GTDB taxonomy): Bacteria > Planctomycetota > Planctomycetia > Pirellulales > Thermoguttaceae > JANXAQ01. The sequence continues at coordinate 12,159 of JANXAQ010000249.1, read as the reverse complement.
CCCCCATATTGGGTATAGGGGAGGCGTTTTTTACAACTTTGGGAGGCAAATCTATTTCTATTTGGGCGAAAATCGAGTTTAAGCAAGGCTAAACACCATTGACGTTTTTCTGCTGGAGTGGTAGTTTACAGACAAGGTGTTGTCCCCTTACCCCCGACCTACCTATCAGAAAATTCCCCCTTTTGGTGAAAAAGTGCCGGGGTACGCTGTACCAGTCGGAATTACCACCCTGATTAGAGAGCCGGATAATCCGGACTGGCCTTCTGCAATAGAGAAACTTTCCGGTAACATCCCGGCCGAGTGAAGGAAACCTCTTTCCAGGCACAGACGCCCAAGTGTCATTGCCGCACAGGCGAGAATCCAGATTTTCCTCGATGTTTTGATCAACTGCATCCTTGGTTTCGCTCCCGATGACAAGGGCGGGTTCTCCATTCGGCTGGAGTGCACTTTCCGAATAATGTCCATTGTTAGTTAGAGTCAGTACCAGTACTAGTTTCGATTAGGATTTTTCGACGAAGGAGCAGCGTATGTGTGCGAAGATGCATCGGCGGGAGTTTGTACAAGCAGCCACGGCAGCAGTGGCGGGAGCAGCTATCGGTCTGAAGCCGACATTTACAGTTCATGCGGGAAACCCTGAAAATTATGACACCAGTAAAATTCTCAATTACAATCCTGATATGGAATATCGGCGGTGTGGGCGGACTGGTTGGATGGTGTCCGCTGTGTGCTTAGGAGGCCACTGGAAGCGGATCAACCGGGTGGTGCCTGGGGCTTTTGAGGGCGACAGTTGGCTTAGCGTGAAATTGGACATGCCGGAGTTTGAAAAAAACCGCTACGATGTGGTTACCCGTTGTATGGAGCGGGGCCTCAACTATATTGACGCTTGCACCCGGGCGGAGTGCATTGCTTATGCCAAGGCGCTGAAAGGACGTCGAGACAAAATGTATCTAGGTTTCTCTTGGTACGAAGAGGAAATGCGGAGCTTGGGGAGCCAATGGGAGAAAGCCAAGGCAAAAGGCAAACCCATGCCCCCCGGTTGGATTACCAAACAGTTGCAACAGACTCTGGACAAGGCCCTAAAGATTACTGGCCTGGACTATGTCGATTTGTGGCGGATTACCCTCCATGAAGGTTCCAGCCGACATAGCGACGACGAAATGTACGAAATGTGTGAGGCCCTGGCTTGGGCCAAAAAGACCGGCCGAGCACGCTTTACCGGAATCTCCTCACACGACCGGCCGCATATCAAAACTTGGATCGAAAAAGCCAAGGATGTCTTGGATGTGGTAGTTACTCCGTACACCGCTCGGACTAAAGTAGTCCAAGACGAACACGGCTTGTGGGCAGCCATGCAGAAACTGGACGTGGGCTGGTTCGGCATCAAGCCGTATGCCAGCGGCTCTATCTTCAAAGGTGTAGGCATCCCCGGCGATCCCCATATGGAAGAAGATTACCGAATTGCTCGGCTGACGCTACGCTACATTCTGCAAAACCCAGCCATTACAGCACCTATTCCAGGGATGATCTGCGTAGAGCAGGTGGATAATGCCGCTTTAGCCGTCAAAGAACGCCGGGAGTTAGACTTGGAAGAAAAGGCTGAGCTCCAGCGGGCCACTGACCGAATGTGGGCCAACCTACCGTATCATTACCGTTGGCTAAAGGACTGGGAATACGTATAAAGGTTCGGCCTCTTTGTAAAAGGTTGTGGCTTTGTTGAAACCGTTTCCGGTCGGAGGACTGATCCCACCAAAACTGCACCAAAACCGACGAGTATGGGCAAAACCTCCTCAGACTGTGGACAGCCTTTCAACAGTACCAAAGGTTCTTGGAAAAAGATGTAGCCAATCTTTTTTTCCAATGGCAGGTAAAGGCTCTGGGTAGCCAAGGTGCCCCAAATCATGTGCTGTAGCTTCTTGTGAGGGTGAAACAACTTGGTAGCCGAGTGAGCCAAAAGCGTTTTTCAGACAGCCTCTGAGGCCTGCTGTTTTCAGTATTTCTTCTGCGGCAATCTGCAACAGAAATATGGACCTGGAGAGGCCGTTCGAATGCCTGTCCAGGTCTTTTAGTAGTCAAAATGGTATTATATACTGAGTTCTATTATTCCGGATCGACAGGTTCTTCGACATGCTACGAACTGCCAAACAGAATTTCCTCAAAAGTGGAAGAAAACCTCTCAGGTTTTGGGTTCTGATTGCATCAGTGTGTTTGGTGCTGGTCATACGGATCGGGTTTTCCGGAGCTCAGTCTGCTAAAGAAAGCCAACCTTCCGGCTCCTTGCCTCCCCTAAAGGTCGATCGGAAGACAGCGCCTCGGCTGCAGGAACTGCCTTCTGAGAGTCGGCCGAGCCAACAGGTCCTCAAAAAACGCGCCGATAACTCCGCCTGTTATGTCTGCCATGGCAATTATGAGGGGGAAGAGTTGGCCCAGATCCATAGGGAAGGCAATGTGGGCTGCATAGACTGTCATGGCCGATCACTGGCCCATCGAAATGATGAATCCCACTTAACACCGCCGGACAAAATGTACCCAACCGAAGCGATCGATTTGAGCTGTCAAGGTTGTCACGAGACGCACGATGCCCCAGCTAAAAAGGTGCTGGTGCGGTGGCGACAAAAATGCCCGCAGAAAGCGGATCCAGAACAACTAGTCTGTACAGATTGCCATGGCGACCATCGCCTACCCCGCCGGGAAATCCTCTGGGACAAACGCACCGGCAAACTTCTGTCCGGCAAATCGAATAACTAAAAGAATATTCACATCACTAGTACCACCTGGGTTCTAGCCCTTCAAAACATTTTTGAAACCAAATCAAGCGATCTCCCCACTACCTCAGTCGGACTTCCGGAGTAAGCCCCCGTCACATCTAGACCAGCCGATCTCTGCCCCTACAAACAACAGGGTGGGGCTGATTTTTTGTGGCCCGTTTAGGGTATGAAGGAAGATCGGTACCTGCAGTCCGATCGGAACTGTTTCTTGCTGGGATCTCTAGGAACAAAGGGACTGTATTCCAGCTTTCAGGGACTAGGAACTTTCTGGAAGGAGTTTAGTTTTCGGAAGAGTTTAGGTTTCTATTTCAGGAAAACGACTAGGCGCTGTGCAAACCGAGAATTGCAGGGGGGTTATTTTGCCTATGTTGTCTATTTTGCCCGATTCCGCCACAGAATTTCAGGGAACCTCTGCATAATTCAAGGAGGATATGTTTATACTATTTTGGCTTGTCCTCCTTTTATCCCAACCTATAGAGTTGTTCGCATTGCTAACAGCTAATAGATAGTAGATGTTGGACAGGAGAACGGGAGGGCCTAAGAATCAAAAGTTCATAAAGTTCACTGGATGTTCAGGATTTTGCAGAGGTTCCTCAGCATTTCAGCTGCAGCCAAGAGGGTGGCCGGAAACAGAATTTTACTGTTTTCCCTCAGGTTTTCGGACTGACCAGGTCTATCCAGCAAAACTGCGTACTTTGGGATGTGAAAACGCCACGTAGAGTTCTGCGTCCAAGCAGGCAAATGCTTTTCGACACAAGTTTAGGGAGAGTGGAGGAGATTTGTTATCGAGCAGGGATATCGACCGGCGGCAAGGGAGCTAGTTCCTCTTGCGCAGAGGGGGAGGTATCGGTTGGGGGCTGAGCAGAGAAATTGCCCCCCGGCTGGGCATAAATGCGAGGATAGTCCAACCGAGCCTGGGGGGGTTCTGCGGGGGGGTGGTAGATGGGCTGAGGTTGACTGGGAGACCGATTTTGCCATGGTTGCACACGTGGAGGCTGGCTTGTTTCTCCTGCCAGCGGTTGATCCGAAATCTCAGACCAACGCCCTGGGGGCTGACGGACAGTGGTTGGCTGGGGGCGATGGGCCACTTCCGGCTTTCGATCTGAAGCAGCAGCTGCTTTGCGCCTAGCCAACTCTTCTAACCAGGCTTGGGCCGGTTGCATCGACGGATCAGCCTGCAGAGCAGCGGCAAATTGCTCAGCGGCTGCTTCCAAGTCCCCTTTATAGAAAAGCAGTTGACCCAAATTGTAGCGGGCCACTGGTTCCGGATGGACGGCACGCAGCTGGGCCAGTGCGGCCTCCGGCCGACCCATATCTACCAGAACCATGGCTAAATTATTCCGATACAGGGACTTTTTGGGATCCAGCTGGACGGCCCGGTGTAGCAAACTGGCAGCCGTCTGCAACTGCCCGCTGCGTGCATAACAAAGCCCTGCGTTGTTGAATACCGAGGGTTCCTGAGGATACAGAGAAAGGGCCCGTTGATAAACCTGCATAGCCTCGGTGGGCCGGCCTAGGCTCTCTAACAGTTTGGCATAGCCCAATAGGGCTCCCAGATGTCGGGGGTTGGTCCGAAGGGCGTTCAGATAGTGCTGTTCGGCCTCCGGGAGCCGACCGTTTTCCGCACAAAACCGCGCCAAAGCCACATAAGTATCAGCGCTAGGCCGAGCTGGGTTAAACACCGAGGTAGGCTCCGGCGCCTTTTCTACCCTCTCTTTAGGGGTAAGAAGTTCGCCGAGTTTATTCCAGCCTTGCTTAATCGACTGGCCCAAGGAGGAAAAAGCTCCGCTCAATCCCCCCTGACCGGCGGAATTGGTGGATGAGGCGGTAGGTCCTAGACCTTTCTCAGAGGATCCCTCATAGCCCAGAGCGGGAGCTACAATCGACCGACTTGCCATCTCCGATCGGTACGATTCGTAGGTCTTTTGGTAGTTGGGATCTGCGGCGTGGGGGAACCGAGAGCTGGTTTGCCCATGTACCATGGTGGGGGTAGCAAAGAGGCCCACCATCCCCACTAGCCAGGCAATCCGTAGGCCTGGTCTGTCCCGAGTCGTTGCTCCGCAACCCACAAGGCTTCCTCCCAATAAGGGGGAATCTGCCCCCTGAATTACTGCCTGGAAACAACATCCTCACCTGAAAAGAGGCGTTCTATTGGATCGACCAAAAGAAGGGGGGTTCTGAAGGAGATTTGGCAGAGTAGGAAAAGTTTACCGCTTTTGTCGAATAGGCGAATTGAGAAAGCGGGAACAATTCACCGATATTAGGAACCTCTGCAAAACCCTGAACATATCGTGACCTGTATGAATTGTTGATTCCCGAGGCGTTAGTTTTTCCACATCTAAATAGCTAATAGCTACTATATGTAGGGTGCTAGCAGCGCTAGGAACTCAAGATATTGGGTCAGAGGCAGAGGAACCAAAACAGGAAAATATCTTCCTCCAATTATGCAGAGGTTTCTATGCGCGACTTTTGCCATTTTCCCTAACTTATTTTGAATCCAACAGTTACGACAAGCCCTCTGTTTATCCACTCATTTCTTAAGTCCAATAATTTGAAGGAGTTGAAACTTTTCACTTCGGCAGGAAGCTGGAAATGGCAAAAGTCGGCTATAGATGGCCGTTTTCTTAGGAGTGGTGGTTTTCCCGCTGCGCCCGACGTCGGCGTTGATACTGTCGGCTAGCTTCTTCCAAAATGCGGCGTTCCTCGGGCGTGAGGCTAGCCTCTCCGGATTGAGAAATTTTAGCTAGGATGCGATCGACTTGTTCGGCCAGTCGGTCTTCAGACTCTTCCAACAGTCGCTCCTCATGACGCGAAGATTGGTTTTCCCAGGGGTGGGGACGTTTTACCGGACCAGTCCAGGAGCTGGCTTCTTCAGAGGGTTCAGAGGGGTAATAGACGCGGAATCTTCGCTGTCGGGCCCACTGTCGCAACCGCTCTGGCAGGAGGCTAGAAAACATCCTTCCAAAATGCCATCCGAAGCGGTGATAAGCAAAAGCGACGGCGGCTCCAACCAGATGCACCCCGTAAGCGACCTGGCTTTTTGCCTCATCCAGGCTACCCATCACATTACTGACAATCAATAGCACGCCCAGCACCCAGGCGGGTACCGGGATAACAAAAAAGAGCAACACTGTCCGATGCGGATACAGCAGGGCAAATAAGAGAATAATCCCGGTTACCGCTCCGGAGGCACCATAAAGGAGGGGAACCTGGTCCCTACTGAACAGGGCGTGCCAAAGCGACCATGCTAGCCCAGCCAGAAAAAGCAAAACTAAGTAAAGACGGACAAACTCCGCCCGCCCATAGCGCCATTCCACATCCCGGCCAAAAAAGAATAGCCCCAACATATTGCCCAAAATATGCCAGAAGTTTACCGGCGAATGGGCAAATCCGTAGCTAATCCACTGCCACCAGAGCCAGGGTCTGTGGATTGTTTGGCCGGAGATGGCCAGCTGATCGCTCAGCCAGCGGCCGACGCCTTGCCCGGCACCTTCTCTGGCAGGAGTGAAGGCATCCACCACCCACACGGCCACATTAATCAAAATCAGCCAACCTACCGCTGTCTGCGGCAGACGAAGCCTAAGCCCCGGCTCTGCCGAACCATCACCATAATCTCGATAATAGTCCCGATCATATACTCCCATACTTCGAGATTATACCTTCTGATGCATTCAGATGATAACCCAGGATCTGTTAGGGTAGGGGCTGATTTTTTCTGCTCAGTTAAGAGGATTTGGGGAAGATAGCTTGCCATCTGAGCCATCGAACCATCCTTCCCTAAGAGCGTCCACAGGCCAAGAGCCTCCGAACTGATGGGACAGCAGTTGGTCACAGGCGTTTAGCTTCCAATATGTCGGAGAATGCAAAGGGGAAGTAAAAGCGTTATTCTAAGGGTGGGGGCTGGAAGGCAGGGTTCCAGTGGCCGAAAGCCATTTTGTCTATTTTACCTATCTTGTCCAGTTAACCCACAAAATTTTCAGCCGAACCCTCTGTTAGGGTCTCTCTGTTATACACAAGTTAGAGGTCAGGTGCTCGGACATCACTTTAGGAAAATGCCGAAAGTTTGTGGAAGGAAATTGAATGGGCAAAACAGGCAATATAGGCAAAATAATTTCTAAAACCAAACACTTCCTGATCTTTCAAAGGATCTTTCCCTAATGCTGCCATTTCTCCAAAGTAACGGTTGGCTTCTTCTGGAAGTTTGTTATACCCCTAGGTGGGGCAGTCGTTTTGGCCCATTGGGATGGGAAATCCATCCAAAAGATGTGTATCACAGCGAGCTGTTAGGATAGGTTGAATTTTAAGTAGGGCGTTTGGCTCAAGTTTCGCTATTTTCCCCTAACTTGTTTTTTTCTAGGGTTACGACGAATCCTCTTTTTCTGGCCAGAATTTTCTGAGCCGAATCATTTCACAAGGAACCTCTGCAAAATCCTGCACATGTAGTGAACTTTATAGACTTTTGATGCCATAGCCGTTTGGTTCTTCTATCCGAACACCTACCATCTATTGGGTGCTAGCAATGCTGCAGCTCTATATCTGTTGTGTTAGAGGAAAGACATCCAAAATGGTATAAAATATCCCCCTTGAATTAAGCAGAGGTTCCTCAAGGAAGTTAGAACTTTCCCATTTCGGCAGAAGACCAAAATTGGCAAAAGTCCTGCTACCAAAGCGATTGTTTTGGGTGAGCAGAGAAAGGATTCATTTTTAGGTTATTGCTCCTTGTGGGGGTGTTTGTTCTTTGGCGAGGAGATCGGCCAAGAATCGGCCAGTGAGGGAGCGAGGGTTTCGAGCGACCATTTCGGGAGTACCTTTAGCTACTACTTCGCCACCTTCCTCAGCCGCCCCTGGGCCCAGGTCGATGATCCAATCGGCCGATTTAATGATTTGGAGATTATGTTCTACGACAATCAGCGAATGGCCTACTGACAGAAGGGCATCGAAGCAGTCCAGCAATTGGACTACATCGGCAAAATGGAGTCCGGTAGTGGGCTCATCTAAGATAAACAGACACCGGCCTCGTTTTGCCCAAGAGATATAGCCAGCCAGTTTCAACCGTTGGGCTTCTCCGCCGGAAAGGGTATTAGCGGGCTGGCCGAGCCGAAGGTAATCCAATCCCACATCCAGGAGCCGTTTGAGACGGGCTTGGACTTTAGGATGCCCTCGGAAAAAGGTAAACGCTTCCCGCACGGTCATTTCGAGGACTTCGGCGATATTTCGGCCTCGGTAGGTGATTTGGAGGATGTCGTCCCGATAGCGGGTGCCGCCGCATTGGGGGCATTTCATAAACACGTCGGCCAGAAACTGCATGTCGATTTCGATGTAGCCTTCGCCTTGGCAATGGGGACATCGGCCGCCGTCCACATTAAAACTAAAGTGGCTGGCCGAAATGTTTCGAGTTCTGGCCTCTAGGGTGTCGGCAAACACCTGGCGGATTTCGTCGAAGGCTTTCAGATAGGTTACCGGATTGGAGCGGGGTGTTCGTCCGATGGGCGTTTGATCCACTAGCACACAATCGTCGATCTGGCCATCGCCCAGCAGATCGTCATAGGGGCAGGGTTTGGGGGCTTCTTTGTGCAGGCGTCGGCAGAGGGCCGGATAGAGGGTATCTTGAACCAGGGTGCTTTTACCCGATCCGCTGACTCCGGTAACGACACACAACACGCCCAACGGGAATTCCACGGTAATATTTTTCAGGTTATGGCCCCGGGCGCCTACTAGGCGTATCCAACCGTGCTGGGGGCTTCGGCGGCGAGCAGGCAAACTGATGCCACGTCGGCCAGCCAGATAATCCCCAGTTAAGCTATCCGGACATTGTTCCATTTGTTGGGGTGTGCCTTGGAAGACGATCCGTCCGCCGCGTTCTCCGGCGCCGGGGCCGATTTCGATGACATGGTCAGCTGCTCGGATGATAGCCTCTTCGTGTTCGACGACTACTACGGTATTGCCCCGGTCTCGCAGTCGGTGGAGGACTTGGACCAATCGCTGGATGTCTCTAGGATGCAGACCGACGGAAGGTTCATCCAGCACATAGAGCATATTGACCAGCGAAGAGCCCAAGGCGGAGCTAAGAGCGACGCGGCGCATTTCCCCGCCACTTAAGGTGCGCAAAGTTCGATCCAAGGTTAAATAGCCCAGACCGACAGCTTCCAGGTACTCTAGGCGGGCCTGAATTTGCGCCAGTACGGTGCGGGCGACTTGTCGTTGCCAATCCGAAAGCTGCAGTTGGCGGAAGAACCGGAGGGCGTCAGAAACTTTCAAGGCCATTAGTTCAGCTATATTGATCCCACCAATCCGAACCGCCAGGGCCTCTGGCCGGAAGCGTGCGCCTTGGCAGGCCGGACAAGGTCGGGCGCTGCGCCATCGGCTCAAAAAGACCCGAATATGCATTTTGTATTTTTTCCGTTCCAGCCAAGCGAAAAAGCCGTCCAACCCACCAAAACCCCGTTCTGGAATCCCGTGAATAATTTTGTCTAGATGTTCCGGTTTTAGCTCACCAAACGGCACATCGGTTGGTATCCCATATCGGGGGGCTAGGCGTAGGAGCTCTTCCAATTCATGGGCATAAGCTGGGCAGTTCCATGGAGCAATAGCTCCTTCGCGAAGCGACTTTTTCGGGTCTGGCACCACCAGGTCCATATCCACATCGATGATATTGCCGAACCCCTCGCAAGTCGGACAGGCTCCCCAAGGGTGGTTGAAGCTGAAAAGCCTTGGCTCCGGCGGTAAATACCGACGGCTGCAATCCAAACAAATCCAATCCGAAGCAAAGCCCATGCGCCGCCACGGCCGGGCATCGAGCCAAACCACTACGCCCCGATCATCTCTAGGGCTTCCAGAGAAAGCTCTTAGGCGATCCTTGACCAAACCTTTTTGTCCGAAGAGCGATTCCTCCTGGGCTTCGTGGGGACAAGAAGAAGGCCGGCATTTTGCCAAGCCGGCTGAAAGCTCCCCCTCCTGGCTCCTAGGGGTGGGCGAAAATTCGGCTGAAGCAACCTCCTGGGAACAAAGAGGTTCCGGCTGTATGGACGCTTCACGTCTTGCCAAAGAAGAAGCTGCAGGAGTTACCGCCAACGCACCGCCGTTTTTAACACTGTCTAGCTGTTCGCCTACACCAGTGTCTGGTTGTTCGACAAACAGCCAGCAACTGCCTTGGCCTCGATCAAAAGCGGTTTCCAACGAATCCAGGAGCCGACTGCCGCTTGTCTGGCCGGTGGTCAACCGATCCACAATCACATAAATCCAAGGTGCTTGAGATTCTAAGCTGGCAATCGTCTCGGGTTGCACAGAAGCTTCGCACGTGGGAGAAATCTCACCCGGGGATTCTGACGGCTGGTGGAGCCGGTTGGACCATTCGGCTGCAAAAATTTCTTGCAATGTTTCTGGGTTTTGGGCCGAAAGGTCGATCGTTCGGTTGCCCAGGATCAGACGGATGAAGCCTTGTTGTTGCAAAGCGGCGGCCAAGGGGAGAAACGCTTGGCCGACCTGGCCGGGAGTTTGTTTTTCTCCGGAAATGTGGTTTTCCAATCGCAGGCCGAAAGTGATTATCAGCCGACGGCCCGGCGGCAGCTGCTTTACTACATCTGCAACGGTGCGCGGATTGTGCGGAAGGATCGGTTGCCCACAGTCTTGGCAGAAGACCTGCCCAATTTTGGCATAAAGAAGCCGAAGGTAATCAGCAATTTCGGTAGCGGTGGCCACGGTGGATCGGCTGGAACGGGGCGGCTGTTTGGCCGTTACCGCTATCGACGGCGGAATCCCGTCAATAGCGTCGGCATCCGGCTTTTCCAGTCGCTCTAAAAACTGGCGGGTATAGGCTGAAAAACTTTCGATGTATCGTCGTTGACCTTCCGCGTACAGGGTGTCGAGAGCCAGGCTGCTTTTGCCGCTACCGCTCAGCCCACATAAGACCACCAGCTTCCGATGCGGAATGTCCAGATTAATGCCTTTCAGATTATGTACCCGGACTCCCCGAAGCCGGATCACCCGCTCCTCTGGCATTGGCTTTCTCCACCCAACTGGTGCTGAATCTGCCGAAACCTGTATCATACCATGCTTGTCGCTGCCGGAAAAGAACAGGCTTTTCCGGGGTTGGACTGAAATTTTGTGGGTTAACTGGGCAACATAGGGAATATAGAAAAAAATAGGCTTCGGCCATTACCAACCAGCTTTGCACCGCACCTACCTATAAAACAAACCCTTTTCCTTCCCTTTTTCCTTCCGACCTATAGGGACCTAAACTCCTTCGACAGACTCCTAGCCCCTACAGTACGGAGCCTCTTAGCTTGTGGAGGAACTGCCAGGGGGGATGCTTCAATGGGACAGAGGGCGATCAATCTTCACCAAATCCCCTAAACTGGACTTTTGCTATTTTTTCTAAGTTGGCTTCCGTCCAGGAGTTGGGGCGAGCGATCCCGTTGTTTACGTAAATTCCTAACTCCAAGAATTCCAGAGAGTTAGAGGCTGTGTGAAAAAGAGATTTAGCATCCCTTGGCTGCCACGTTGTTTCCCCCACCAGGAGTCGCTACTGCCCAGGATTTAGGTACCTTGGCTACCCAGAGCCTTCAGCGGCCGGTGGAAAAGGAAGACGGTGTACCTTCTTTTCAGACAACCTCTTAGCTTGACTTTTGCCATTTTCCCTAACTGGTTTTAATGCCAGCAGTTACGACGAAACTCTCCTTTGTTCACCCAATTTCCTAAGTCCAATAGTTACAAGGACTTAGAACAGTCCTCTGCTAGGCAGAAGCCAAAATTGTTTCGGCAAGTAGCCAAAATGGCAGAAGTCGAGTAAAGAGGAACCTCTCAAAAACTACAAACAGATGGACCGGACAGCCCGAGGAAACCCTCGGAAGACCTCAAAATCCCAGCTCAGGGCAGCCCGGCTAGGAGAGAACTAGAAGCCATCCACTCCCAGAGAAGAAGCTCTTCCAAAATGATGCCCTCTCCTCAGACAGTTGCCACGCACCTGTGGGCACTCCGGAGGGGTTGCTCTATCCGTTAGAGCGTGTTTGAAAAGGGGTTGACAGGCGGGGAAACCTGCGGTATTTAAGGCGTCTAGGTAGGCTAGGAAATGGATTTTATCCTCCAAGCAAAGCACTGCTGCGATGGAACAGGTTTATCCATCCGATTTGACGGAGGAGCAGTGGCAGGTCATTGCGCCGTTGATTCCTCCGGCCCGACCGGGCGGGCGGCCGCGTCGAGTCAACATCCTAGCACTGGTCAACGGCATGTTTTACTTACATTGTCTGGTCTGGTTGTCCGTGGCGGATCCTGCCGAAGGACTATCCACCCTGGCAAACGGTCTATGATTGATTTATTGACGTTTGAATTACCAAAGGAACCTCTGCAAAATCCTGAACATATAGTGAACTTTATGGACTTTTGCTTCTATAGCCGT